>NC_000909.1:1331976-1664970 GCF_000091665.1 Methanocaldococcus jannaschii DSM 2661 | reverse complement strand
GCTCTAATTATTAATGCCCTACGGATAATAAAATTAGCAACGTAAATTATTTAAGCATTTTGTATTTACAATATTTTTAAACAAAGTTTTAAATGAGTGTGATGGATTATGATAAATCAAATAAAGACCTATTTATTAATGGCTTTACTTGTAGGGTTAATTTATGCAATTTGTATGATGTTGCATATACATCCATTGATAGCCATAATCTTAGCTTTAATTCCAAATGTTATTGCATATTATATGAGTGATAAACTTGTATTAATGAGTTACAACGCAAGGATTTTAGAAGAGCATGAGATGCCTTGGTTACATCAAATGGTCGAAAGAGTTGCAAGAAAAGCTGGACTACCAAAACCAAAAGTTGCTATAGTTCCAACTGAAACACCAAATGCGTTTGCTACGGGTAGAAATCCAGAAAATGCCGTAGTGGCTGTAACCGAAGGAATATTAAAATTACTATCCCCAGAAGAATTAGAAGGAGTCATTGGACATGAAATATCTCACATAAAACATAGAGACATCTTAATAAGCACTATAGTAGCCACTTTAGCTGGAGCTATAGTAATGATTGCAGAGTGGATGCTATACTGGGGAGGAATTTTCTTTGTTTCTGAAGAGGAGGAGAGTAATCCATTAGAGTTAATTGGAACGATTTTGTTATTAATATTAGCTCCAATTGCTGCTACAATAATACAGTTTGCAATTTCAAGACAGAGAGAGTTTTACGCAGATGAAGAGGGAGCTAAGCTAACACATCCATTGTGGCTGGCTAATGCGTTAGCTAAGTTAGAAAGAGGGGTAGAGTTATACCCATTGGAGAGAGGAAATCCAGCAACAGCTCACATGTTTATAATAAACCCATTTAGAAAAGATTTTATTGCCAAACTTTTCTCAACACACCCTCCAACTGAAGAGAGAATTGAAAGACTGTTAGAGATGTGCAAAAGAATTGGAAAATAAAAAGGTGGCATTGTGGAAAAGGAATTAAAAGTAATAACAATAGATGAACTAAAAAAATACATTAGAAATAATGAAGAGGACAAGATAGAGGAGGTTGATGTAGTTACATCAGCAACTTGCGGAATAATGTCTGGAACTGCTGGAATCTTTCATATTCCTTTTAATGAAGTTTTTAAGAGGGCGGAGGAAATATATTTAAATGACATTAAAGGGGTTGTTGGCATCTGCCCAAATGAATTTTTAGGAAAGGTTGATGCAATATTTTACGGAGAAGTAGGATTTTTATTTAAAGATTTAGTTAAGGGCAAAGTTGTAGAAGCTAAAGCCATAAGTGAAGGCAAAATTTACAAAAATGAGATAACTATAGATGATTTACCAACTGCAAAGATGATAGGAACAAGAATGGCATTTAAAAACTATACTGCAATAACTAATCTATCTGATGAGGAAGTTAATACAATATTTCACAGATTGCCTCTAAAAAAAGGAGAGGCATCATTCTCTGGCTGTGGAATGCTTAATCCATTAGAGAATATGGTTATTAAAGATGAAAAAGATGTTGTTGGAAAAAAAGCTCTATTAAATGGTGCTGAAGCTATTATCTTAGGCTTTGGAACAAGGGCATCGATAGAGAAGCCAAATCTAATGATGTCCGCAGATATGAAAGATATGGATGCCTATTACTTGGGAGGATTTGTAACATCAAACGGAATAGAGATTTATAATACAATAGCTGTCCCAATTAAAGTTGATGAGCATAAAGAAGCTTTAAAAAAGCTTGATAAGGATATTACCCTACCTTTAGTTAATATATTTGGTAGAGAGATTATAGACATTGGAAGTTATGCAGAGGTCTGGGAAAACGTAGATTTAAGACCAAAAATCTATCAAGATAAATGTAAAAACTGCAGAGAGTGCTTAGTTGAAAAATACTGCCCAACTTTTGCCATAAAAAGAGAGAATGGAAAAATAAAGATAACTGAAGATTGTTTTGGTTGTGGAGTTTGCAATATTTGCCCTTATGGAGTATTTAAAACAAAGCTTGGCTCTGTATGTGGAATTCCAATAACATGTAGGCAGTCAGATAGAAAGAGAGCTTTAAAATTAGCTAAAGAGTTAAAGAAGAAGATAGAGAGGGGAGAGTTTAAGATATAAATTTTTCAAATTCTTCAATAAATTCTTTTGGAGTTGGGACTTTTAAATGTATGTTATTGATTTTTAGATATTTATTTTCGTCTCTTAATGATATTAAGTCCTTATCTCCAGTAATAATGATGGCTTTCGATTCATAAGCAACATTTATAAATTTATTGTCATCTTCATCTCTACAAACATTAAAATTAGTATTTGGATTTATAATAACCGAAACAGAAGAAAAAGCGGTGAGTATTTTTAAAATTCTATTTTCATTCCCTAAATATTTTCTTAATTTTGGGGATAAACATTTGAACCCAATTTCTTTTAAAATTGAAGGAGATGTATAATTAACAATCTTTTCCTCAAAAATTAAATCTAAGATTTTCCCAGGAATGCCATTAGGGTTTATTAAAGCAGAAATAAATACATTTGTATCAATAACTACTTTAATTTTAATTTTTTCCATTTTTTCCATTCTTTATCTACCTCATCCAACAACTCTTCAATTTCTTTTTCATCAATTTTTATGTCCTTTTTTCTTATTTTATACTCCTCCCATATTTTTTTGCATTCTTCTCTACTCATTTTTTTACTTATGGCTATTTCAGTTAGTGATTCTCTAACAGCATATCTTACAAACTCATCTCTACTGCTAAAATACCCTTCTTTAATAAGCTCATCTATTTGATTAACGATACTTTTTGGAATCTTAAGAGTTATTTCTTCTTCAATCATAGCATCACCAAATTATTTACAACTCTCAACAATCTCCTTTATTGCATTAACAACATACTCAACCTGTTCCCATTCTAATCCATAGACACTCATCTTAATCTCCTTAGTAACTCCTGCTCTAATCCCTCCAATTCCCCTCTTCTTCAACTCATCATAGAAGAAAAACCCTCTCCTCTTATCCTTTTTAGCTATCTCATCCAATACTGGTGTTTCAAATTTAATTAAATCGTGTTCTTTTGGTTTAATTCCTAACTGCTTAAATCCAATCTTTTCAAGTTCATCAACAACATATCTTGTTTTTTTAAGCTCTTCATCCCATTTTTTAACCCTTTCAACAACATGAGGAAAGCTTGCCATTAAAGTAACTATTGGCAGTCCTCTACTTGTGCATCCAAGCATCTCAATTTCTTTAACTGGGAATTTCTCTGATGTTTTTGTTATTTTATCGGAAAATTCCTCACTAAATGCCAAAATACCACATGGAGCTGATGCTGCCATACTCTTATGCCCTGATGCAACAATAAAATCAGCCTTAACTTCCTTTCCATTGACTGGCATTCTTCCAACTGTATATGCACAATTTAGTAGGAATGGGATGCCTTTTTCTTTAGCTATTTTACCAACTTTTTTTGCATCGTTTAGGTTCCCATACTCTCCATCTACATGAGTTAATAATATCAATCCGACATTTTTTCCCTTGTCCTCTAAATTATCTATAACCTCCTTATAACCCTCTAAGTTTATCTTATATGTTGGATACTCCTCTTCATAGCCAACCTCTGCAACGTTTAGCTTAGCTCTTTCAGCGGCAACATAACTTGTGTAGTGAGCATTTTTATCTAAAACTACATAATCTCCTTCTTTACATATGGCGTGCATAACAATAAATTTTCCTTCCCTTGCCCCGTGTGTAGGTCTTGCACAGTCCATATTTAAAAACTTGGCAATATCTTCCAAAAAGTCCTTTATTGGTGGGCATGTAACCTCATCCAATCTTCCATGGCAGTAATCGCAAACGCTATAACCGTCCCAATATTCATAAACTGCCTTCTTAGCCTCTTTTGGTAAAATGCCTCCTCTCTGTATTGGATTTAAGTTAATAAATTCCCTTGTCAAGCTTCTTGTTAAGTTTTTGTATTTATCCAAGTTTATATCCAAAGTAATCACCTCAAATTTTTTAGAGTAAGGCCCCTCTAATTCCATTAACTATCATCTGAACTGCTATTGCTGTTAATATCAAACCCATCATTCTTGTTAATATCCTAATCCCCAATCTTCCAATCCTATCTAAAACACTCTCAGCTGATAATAGGGTTAGGTAGGTTATTCCAAGAGATAGTAGTATAGCCAATATTACCAAAAACTTATCTCCAATGTCTGATGCCTCAGCCATTGCAACCATACAGGCAGTTATTGAACCAGGCCCAGCTAATAATGGAGTTGCTAAAGGCATTAGAGCAATTTCATCAATCTCATAAGCTGCTTCAATTTCCTTTCTATGAATTTTAGCCTCCTGCTGACCCCTAACCATGTCTAATGATATTAAGAGCAGTAGAATTCCTCCAGCAATCTTAAATGCATCTAATGATATACCAAAAAATTTTAATATCCACTCTCCAAAAAGTGCAAAAGCCAATAATATAGCAAGTGCATAAATAACTGTTTTCTTAGCTACTAAATCCCTTTCCTTTTTTGGATATGACTCAGTTAATGTTATAAATACAGGAACAGCACCAAATGGGTTTAAAATTGAGAATATAGATGAAAATGCCAATATAAAATATTGCAAATCCATAGTCTCACATTAAAATTTTATTTTTCTTCTAATTCCCCCATATAAATCAATTACATTCCCATTTAAAAATGCAGTCATGGTGTATATGACTCCGGGAGGAAGGATATTAACTTCATCTCCATTTTTAACAAAATACAATTTATCAAAGCTCAGTAATCCTCCATAAATAAGTCCAGCTAATTTTGGTATGTCATCAAGCTCCTCAACAGTTATAACCACTACAGGGTCGTCACTCTCAGCTCCTGTATATCCAATTCCTGGGATTTCTATTGGTTCGTTAGAGACAGAGCAGCCAACATCATAGCCAAACTTTTCCCCTATTTCCTTAACAAACAAAGCCATTTCATCCACAAAGCTCTCTCCACCATAAGTGTCAAAAGCTATTATTATAGCGTCTCCATATTCAGATATTGATTCAGCTATGGCATAGGATAAGCCCTCTCCAGCTTTATCTTTATCTTCAGAAATGCCTCTTAAATCATCAAAGCCCTCAGCATATTTATTTAAAACTTCGAAAATTATTTTATTATTTTTTTCAATCAAATTTTCTGGGACAAAGGATGTTATAACTATATCATCACCAGTTATATTTGAGATAGTTGCTTTTATACCTAATTTAGATAATCTTTTTTTAATTTCCTTATTAACTAATTCATTAACTTTAGGATTTGTTTTTACATCATTGTCTGATATATCAACTCCAATACTTACAATGTATTTTTTCATTCTATCATCCTATAAAAATGGTTGTTGCAAAAGGTTTAAATTTTTGTAGGGTAAATATTAATATTAACTACATAAATATAATAAATATAAAAATGCCCCGGGAAACCGCGGGGGATGAGCGACAGCCCGGCAAGCTGTGAGTCCCCTTTGCTCCCCCGGGGCACATTTAAACTAAACAATAAAATTATCTATTTTGTAAATTCTAAAACTGTTTTAGCGATTCCTATTTTCATAACTTGCAATTTAAAGAACTCCCCCCAATACTCTTTAAATTTTCTTATTGAGTAATTATCGTATATATATTCGATATCTACTTTTGCCTCAACCAATATCAACCCTTCTGGTGGAAATGTAGGGACTCCTTCTCTATGGTTTTCATCTAAAAGCTTATCAATCCATTCAACTGGCTTTTTTCCTCTTCCAACTAAATCTAAAGCTCCAACTATCTTTCTGACCATGTTCCATAAAAAGCTCTCTCCAATGATATCTACTGTTAAATAGAACTCATTTTCAGAGATTTTTATATCATAGATTGTTCTTATTGGACTTTTTTCTTTTGTTCTATCTCTCTTTGATAGATTGTGGAAGGAATGAGTGCCAATCATCTTCTTAGCTCCTTCTTTTATTGCATCTACATCATAACCAATGTTTGGGAGAATATATCTGTAATGTCTATACTTCACCTTAGGAATTTCATCAATCTCTCTATATCCTAAAACCCAGATGCCTTTATCCTTTAGCTTTGCATTTATGTATGAGAGGATTGGCTCTTTTTTCAGCTCTACAACTACAAAGTTGCCTAAGGCAGAGACGCCTTTATCTGTCCTTCCTCCGCTGTATATAACCTTCTTTTTAGCTAAAAATCCAGTTTCTTCTAAGGCATCTAACAAAATATCACAAACTGTTTGTTTATGTGGCTGTTGTTGAAAGCTGTATCTTCCATCGTAGGCGATTTTTAGAATATACATAAATTACCACCTTAAAATTAATTCATATTTGTATATTTTCAAATTTACAAAATAAAAAACTATTTATATGACTTTTTTATTATTTTTAAGGTTCCACAAATTTTTGAGGTGAAATGTTGAAAGTCCTCATCTCCCCTTTAGGCGTTGGAGATACAAATACTGATGTTTATAAAAGGCAATATAAAACAGCAGAGTATAAATTTGAAGGAGATATCGATGGTATTGAAAGCCCATTTGTTTTGTCAGTTTTAATTGAAAAGTTGAAGGTTGATAAAGTTATTGTTGTTGGAACTGCAAAATCAATGTGGGAAAAATTATATGAATATTATGCCAAGGAAGTTGGAGAATTTGACGAAGAATATTGGATTGAAATTGGGAAGAAAGTTGGAATGTCAAAATATGATAACTATGCTCTTTCAGAAGAAGATTTGAAGAAAATAGAGAAGGTTATTGATAAATATTTGAAAAAAATTAATCCAAATGCTGTTGGAGGTTCTAAATGCAAGATTATAAAGTATGGAATTGATAAGGATGAGATTTGGGAGAATTTTGATTTATTTATGAGTTTAATAAATGAAGTAAATGATGGAGATGAGATTTATTTGGACATAACTCATTCATTTAGGTCTATTCCATTATTTATGTATGTTATGTTGGAGTTTATGAGGTATTTTAAAAATGTAAAGTTAAAGGGAATCTACTATGGAATGTTAGATGTAATCCGTGAATTGGGACATGCACCAGTTGTTGATTTAAGCCCGATATTTGAAATATCAGAGTGGATTAGAGGAATGTATGAATTCACCACTTATGGAAACAGTTACTTAATCTCAAAACTTTTAGAAAATGAAGATAAAGAGATAGCCGAAAAACTACAGAAAATCTCAAGATACATTGATGCTAATTATTTAAAAGAGTTGAGAGAGGAAGTTAAAACTCTAAAACCACTGTTAAATGAGAAAAAAGATACGGGAAGGTTTTTAAAATATTTCATTCCTGAGTTGCATAAATTTATTGATAAATTAAAATATGAAGATTCAGATTTTGAGTTCCAAATATCTATGGCAAAATGGAACTTTGATAATAAAAAATACAGCTCTGGCTATTTATGTTTAACTGATTCAATATTTTGGAAATTATGTGAGCTTTATAATTTACCGTCTGTTTATAAAAATAGGGAGGTTATGAAGGGAATAATATACAATCCATCCTTGAATAAAAAATATTCTGCGTTTGGGTCTATTAAAGATATGCATTACAAAAGATTAAGGAACATAAGAAACAAAATTGCCCATGCAGATGTTAGTAAAAAGGGAGATGATTTCAATCCTGAAAATGATTTAGAGGATGTTGTCAATTTACTGAAAAATGTCAATCTACCTGATTTTGATAAGATAATCGAGGATTTACTATTAGATGTTAAAAATAACCAAAATAATAAAACACTTAAATTGTTAAAAAATATTTTGAATATACAAATAATTAGAAAGATTATTAAAGCATATAATTTTGAGAGCAATGAAATATACTGGGATTTTGTTAGTGGTTATCTCTTAAATAAGAATAATAAATGCAATAATGAAAAATTAAGAGAAATCATCGAGATATTCCACAAAAACATAGAGGATGCTGGTGAATTGGAGGAAGCATTTAATTTTGTAAAAAATACAGAAGATGAGGAATTGTTGGATAGTTTAGCATTACAAAATGCAATCATGCATTATGCCCTCTTCAAACTTTCAAATGCTTATAATATCAAAAATAAGGAAGATAAAGAGGCAATTAAATGGGTTTTGTTAAATCAAAATCTATGTTCAAAGCATCCAATTTTGAAGGAGATAAATAACAACTACCACAAAATATTCAAAAATAAGGATAAACCTATGTCTAATGAGATACTTGAAGCATCTAAAAATATAATAAGACTGTTAAACAGTGATTTGTCAGAAATAAAAGATAGTGTTCCTCTAAATTTGATAATAATCAGATATAGAAGTTATAAAAATAATAGAAGGTGAAATCATGCCTAAAATGTTTTTATTATTTTCTCATAAACTTACAGATGACCAAATTAATGATGCAAGGAAAAATCTGAAAGTTGATGAATTTATTTACTTACCTAAAGAACTTCAAGAGTTGTGGTCTAACATTCCGCCTGATGTTGATGATATTGATAATTACTTAAAACCAATAAAAGAGTTCTTAGAAAAACATGCTAAACCAAATGATTATGTTTTAATTCAAGGGGATTTTGGTGCTACATATAAAATGGTAAATTTTGCAATTGATAAAAACTTAATTCCTATATATTCAACTACAAAACGAATCGCAAAAGATATATATAAGGACGGAAAAATAATTACCATTAGAAAATTTAAACATTGTAGATTTAGAAAATATAATCCATATTAGTGTTGGTTTAGAAATGTAAAGTTGGGGGATTTAGATGGGAAATTGTAATGAATACACTGCCTTAAAAATTGGGGCTTTATTGCACGATATTGGAAAGTTTATTCAAAGAGCCAGTGATAAACCAAAATCTAAAGGACATGATAAATTTGGTTATGAATTTTTAAAAGAGAAGTTTAAGAATGGATTTTTAAACCATTTAGATGAAAAAACAAAGGATAAAATATTGGAAATTGTTAAAGAACACCATAACCAAAAAATTAAAGATGATTTAATTGGAATTGTTAGATTGGCTGACTGGCTCAGTAGTGGGGAAAGAAGAGAACCAAAAGGAGACCCAGAAAATGTTGAGGTTTTAAATACTGAAGAACAAAAATTACTTTCAATATTTGAAACAGTGTGTATTGGAGAATTAACTGAAAATCTTTATAAAAATGGATTTAAATACTCTTTAAAACCACTAAATGTCTCTGATGCTATATTTACAGACAAACCATATCCAAATGAAAATTATAAAGAGTTATTTAGTAAATTTGAGGATGAAATTAAGGATTTCAAAGGAGATGTTTCATTTGAAGAACTCTATCAACTAATGCAAAAATATACGTGGTGTATTCCTTCAGTAACGATGTGGAAAAAAGCTGGAAGTTTAAAAGGTGGTTTGCCAGATGTTTCACTATTTGACCACTCAAAAACAACCTGTGCAATTGCCTGCTGTCTCTATCAGATGTATGTTAAAGAAAACAAGAAGAAAAACAAATATGCTAAAGAATATATTGATGATAAAACATTAGAAAAACTCTTTAACAACGATAATGGCTGGAATAAAGAAATATTCTCATTAATTCATGGAGATTTGTCTGGAATTCAAGACTTTGTATTCACAATAACAACAAAGTATGCCACAAAGTCATTAAAGGGAAGAAGCTTTTATCTGGACTTTTTAACTGAATACTTTGCAAAATACATTTGTAAAGAATTAAATCTTCCAATTACCAATATTTTATTCTATGGAGGAGGGCATTTCTACATTTTAAGCTATAAAGTTGATGAAAACTTGATAAATAAGTTAGAAAAAGAAATTAATGAAGTACTGTTCAATATGTTTAGAACTAAAATATATATTACAATTGCAGAGGTTGGTGTAACCCCAAATGACTTTAAAAAATCTGAAGATAAGGAGTCAAAAGAAAAAACATGGGGATTTGCTAAAAAATGGAAAGAAGTTTCTGAAAAGACAGTTGAAAAGAAACTTAGAAGGTTTGAATATAAATTGGAGGGATTATTTGAGCCATACAATAGGGGGAGTGAAAATAGGTGTGTAATTTGTAGGAATGAGTTTGATAAAAATGAAAAAGGTTATGCAATACGTGAAAATGAAAGTAAATCCGAGAGAATATGTGACTATTGTGCTTCATTCGTAGCTTTAACTGATATATTAAAAAATTTCCAAATGGAAAAAACAATAAAATTTAACAAAGCATATCCAATTATTCATTTAACTAAAAATAAGGACAATCTCTCACTTCAAAGAGAAGAATTTAGTTTCTTAACGGTTAAGGCAATAGAAAAATTAGAAAGCAAATTTAGAGTTTTATCTGATGAAAATTATTTCTTAAAAGAATACAAACTCCCTCACGACTCTGGAGAATTAATAATTCCATACAAAATCTGGGCAATTGCATTCCCTATAATTGAAAATGAAACTGAAAAAAGAATATTAGATTTTGATGGATTAGCTGAAAAAGCTTTTGAAAGAACTGGAACAAGAAAAATTGGAATACTAAAAATGGACGTTGATAATTTAGGAGAAATATTCACCACTGGTTTGGGAAATGATGCAACAATCTCAAGAATGAGCACATTAAGTTCTATGCTAACTTTATTCTTCACTGGCTATATTCCTCATTTAATTAAAAATGAAGAATTTGAAGTTAATGGGAAAAAATACAAGTTTAAGGATAATATTTACTTAGTATATGCTGGAGGAGATGATACTTTAATTGTTGGAGCATGGGATGCTGTTTGGGAGTTAGCTAAGAGAATTAGAGGGGACTTTAAAAAATTCGTGTGCTATAATCCTTATATAACCCTAAGTGCTGGAATAGTGTTTGTTAATCCAAAGTTTGAGTTTAAAAAGGCTGTAAATATGGCTGAAGAAGAATTAGAGAATGGTAAAAACTATATCATATACGAAGATGAGGAAACTGAGAAAAAAGTAGATAAAAACGCTTTAACGGTCTTTAATTGTCCAATGAACTGGGATTTAGAAGTTGAATATAATGAATACTGCTGGACTAAATTAAAGTCATATTTAGAAGGAATTAATAAAGAAATGGTAGAATTAGAAAGTTTAGTTAAAAAATTTAATGAGGATGATTTGGAGAAGAATTTGAAAAAGCAATTGAAGAGACAAATAAGAAAAGAATCCTACATATAGCTCAAATAACTGGAGGGAGGTTAGAGTATGTAATTAAGAAAGATGATGAGATAATTATAAACCTCCCATACTATTGGAGAGTAATTTACTACCTACATAGAAACTACAAAGGTAAAGAAATGGAGTATGTTAAATTCTTAGAAGATTATGTTAGAGAGAAGGTTAAAAAGATGTTTTCTTCAAATGTCAAACTCAGCTTTAATGATTTAAAAGTTTCTGCTAAGATTGTTGAGTTGAAAAAAAGAGGGGTGAAATAATGTCAAAAATTGGAAAATGCATCTTAAATCCTAATGAAATCAATTTAATACTAAATATTAACAGCCAGAATGCAAATGAGATTATAGACATTGCTGAAAATTTAGCCAAAGAGTTTGAGCAAATTCCTGCTACAAAGATGAGAGACTTTTATGACTACGTTCTAAGAATTGATGAAAAAAATGAAAACTGGTATAAAGAACTGGTTTTATTAAAACCAAAATTAGCCTATAATTACGGAAAAGAGACAAATAGAAGAAAGAAAGAAGCATTGGAAAAATTAGCTGGGACATTTAGTGAGATTATCGACAAAATAGATAATGATTTGAATAAATTTAAAAACTTCAAGACATTCTTTGAGGCATTGGTTGCTTATCACAAAATCTATGCAAAATCACAATAAAATAAAATAAGTTGGGGGGATAAGTTATGGAAAACTTAACATTAAAAGGTAAAGTTATCTTAGAGGGAATTATTGAATTAGAGACAGGGATGCACATTGGGGGAACAAAAGAAACATTAAAAATTGGCGGAACTGACAACCCAGTTATTAGGGATGCTTTTGGAAGAATCCTAATTCCTGGTAGTTCATTAAAGGGAAAGATTAGGGCATTATTGGAGAGGAAAGATGGAAAATATAAAGAAGACGGTAGGGGAAATTATCTACCTCACGATTGTGGAGAATGTGAAATTTGCAAAATATTTGGTCCTCATGACTCAAAAAATATTAAAGAACCAGTAAGGGTTATAGTTAGAGATGCATACTTACAACCAGAGGAAAATAAGAAGGATTATGACTATTTGGAGATTAAAGTTGAGAATACAATAGATAGATTAAAAGGAACTACTATAAAAGGAGGAATTAGAAACATGGAGAGAGTTGTAGCTGGAAGTAAATTCAAATTTGAAGTTGTATTCAACATTTACAAAGAAAGTGATAAAGAATTAATCAAAAAATTCATTGAAGGAATGAAGTTGTTAGAGGATGATTATTTAGGAGGTTCAGGAAGTAGAGGTTATGGAAAGATAAAATTTAGGGATATAAAACTTATCTGCAAGCCAAAAGAATATTATGAAGGAAATGAAAACAGTAAAAAAGAGTCTGATGAAGTTGAAAGTTTAAACGAGTTAGAAAGTGAATTAGATAAAATTTGGGGAGGGATTAATTTTAACTAACAGTTTTAATTAATTTTAATTTTTAACTAAACTTTTTTATGGTGGGCAGAGATGAAAATGGTTGTATTGAAACCAAAAATAAACAGTAAATTTCATTTTGGGGAAGGAAGTTTGGAAAGAAACAGTAAAATTTTTCATTCAAATAGTTTGTTTTCTGCAATAGTGAATAATTACATTAAGCTATATGGAAGGGAAGATTTAGAGAAAAATATAGAAAAAATAAAGAATATTAGATTATCATCCCTATTGTATAAAATAAAGAACATCTACCTAATTCCAAAACCAGAACATCCAGAATTTTATAAATTAAAGGGAAATCCTGGAATTAAACCAAAAGACATTAAAAAAATTCAGTTTTTCTCAATAAAGGCATATAAGGAATTATTAGATAATGAGTTGGATTGGAAGAATAAAATAAAGCATATTGTTGATTATCAGACAATAAATAAGAGCATTGTTATTTCTGAAAAGGAAATTGAAGAAATAAAAAGAATTTTTGGTATAAAAGCAGAGAAACTTAAACATGCAAAAATTAGCTTAATATCAAAACATTTAGAGCAAAAAGTTGCTATAGATAGGTTAAAAGACATTACATTAGAAAAAGATGACAAAGGGCAACTCTACAACATCGAATTTATAAAACTAAATGAAAATGTTGAGTTCTATTTCTTAATTGATTACAACAATGAAGATAAAGAATTTATCAAAAAATTAGAGGCATCAATAAAATTAATAGAAGATGAAGGTTTAGGGGGAAAAAGAAGTATTGGAGCAGGATTTTTTGAGAAGGTTGAGATAGTTGATTTACCAGAGGATTTTAATGAAATATTGGATGAAAATTCAAAATACAACAATCTAGAATATAAAATGCTCTTGGGAGTTGGAATTCCTAATAAAGATGATATAAAAAATATTGAATATTACAAATTAATTGAAATTGGTGGCTATATATACTCATTGGAATGTTTAACAAAGCCAAAAAGGAATATTTTAGCTTTAACTGAGGGCTCAATTGTGAAAAATGACTTTATAGGGGATGTTAAAGACATATCCCCTCAAAATGATGATGACGAGCAGAATAAGAATAATGAAAACAACAATAAACTTAATCATAAGGTCTATACCCATGGAAAACCAATATTACTCCCATTTAATCCAAAGAGGGATAACTATGGAAGTTAAATGTGAATTAATAACTCCAATTTTCATTGGTTGTGGGGAGGAATACAGTCAATTAGATTATTTTATAGAAGATGGATTAGCTCATATAATTGATTTGGAAAAAGCAGTTTCTGATTTGGATGATTTGGAAAAGGTTGATTATATAAGTGGATTAATAGTTTCAAATATAGACAACAACAGGTTAAATCTAACAGCTAAAGATATTTTAGAAAGTGTTGGATTAAATCCTTATGATTATGTTATTAGGAAGATAGAAAGTGAGATTTTTAGCAATAAAAAAACAAGAGTTAAAAAATTTATTAACCAAAATAACACCTATTATATTCCAGGAAGTTCAATAAAAGGGGCTATAAGAACAGCCTATATATTCAACTATTATGATAAAAACCTTCCTGAATTGCTAAAGATATTAGACGATAGAAATATAAAACTACACGATAAAGGAAAAGAATTAGAAAAAAATGCAATATCAAAAGACATTCCAAAGGATTTCTTTAAATATCTTAAAATCTCAGATAGTTTAAATTTAGAAGGTGAATTTAAATTCATACATACAAAAAGATGGAATTATAGAAAAAAGAAATTTGATGTTCCAATAAATATGGAAGGGATGACAAAAGGAACATTTTCAATAAACATAAAAATTGAAGATGAATTTTTTAAAAATATCAATAAAAGACTAAAAACAAATTACAATCCAAAAGATGATGAGAAGAAATTTGACATATTAAAAAATCTCTGTAACAATTTTTCAAAAACAGTTGTTGAATTTGAATTAAAGAAAAACAATCCTGTTTATGTTGAAAAATCCTATGAAAAACTCTTAGCTGATATAAACAAAGATGATGCAATCTATTTGAACTTAGGATTTGGAGGGGGCTTTTTAAATAAAACAGTATATCCTTTATTATGGAAAAATGACGAAAATCATCTTTACTTTAGAAAAATAAAGAGTTTGTTTATCGCTCTAAGTGGTGGAAATAAGAACTTAAAAAATGCATGGTTAAAGGCAAATAGTTATTTAGATTTCCCAACAACAAAAACAGTTTATGTCAAAAATAACTCTGCTATTGCTCCATTAGGATGGATTAAGATGACATTGGTGGAATAATGCAAAAAATATTAATTGCTCCATGGGGAAATTTTTCAAGTTGGAAAAAAGTTATCTACTCATTTAATGGAGTTGAAAAAGAATCAAAAAGCTCTTTATCTGCCATTTATGATAAAATAAACCCAGATAAAGTTTATATATTGGTTTTAGATACTTTATCTAATTTAGAATCAGAAAATTATGGAGATATTGTAAAAGAAGTTAAAGAAAAGACAGAGAATTTTATAAAAGAAAATTTAAACATTGATAATTACGAGGTAATTGTATGTCCTGGAGTTGGGACATTTTATAACAAAGATTTTGAAAAATACTTTAAATTTTATGGGAATTTGACTGATTATTATTCTTTTGCCCTTTATGAATTGTCTAAAAGATTGGATGGAGATTTGGAAGTTCATTTGGACTTAACACATGGATTAAATTACATGCCTGTCTTAACCTATAGAGTAATTAAAGACCTCTTAGAAATTTTAGCAATAAAAAATAAGGTTAGATTAGTTGTTTATAACTCAGACCCCTATGTTGGAAGAGAAAAAGAAATATTAAACATCCACACTGTGGAAGATGTGATTATAAAACCGTCCTATGACATTAAAGGTATGACTTTGGATTTTTTAGACGCAACCAAATTTGTAGATAAAAAAGAAATAGGAAAAATAAAAAAAGAAATTAACATGAATCCAAAGATAAAAGAATTAAGAATAATGAAACAAAATATAAATGCATTTATAGCTTCTATTGTTTATGCTCTACCTTTAGTTTATTCAACATTCTTTGTAAAGAAAGATAAAATTGAGATTTATTTAAATGAACTTATTGGAGCATTTATTTCAAATATAAAAATTAATCCAGAAGATAAAATATTAAAAAGATACTTATATTTCGGAGAAGGATTTAATAGCTTGGTTAAAGCATATTTTGCTTCAAAGATTAGCGAAATTCCTCAATTGATAAAAGACGAGCTATCTTTAGAAGAGATTGATGAATTAAAAAATACCTTATTCAAAGAAAATCCAAACTCTCAATATATCAAAAATGAGATTTCATCCCTTTATAACATAATAAACACCAAATATAAAGAAGAAGAACTTAGTGAAATCTTAGGAAATTGGACTCCAATATATAAAATTAGAAGGGAGAATATTGACAAATTCAAGATTAGGAATTTCTTAGCACATGCTGGGTTTGAAAAAAGTGTAACTGAAATTTATATTTCCGTAGAAAATAAAAATGGAAAAATTGAACTTAGTGAAAAAACTTCGCTTAGATATAATAAGAACTACATAGAAGAAAAAAATGGAATCAAAAGGTTCATATTTAAATATAAGGACAAAAATGGAAAAGTAGAGGAGATAAATATCTTAGAAAAAATTGAAGAGATTCTACTAAACAAATAAAATCTCTTTTTAATAAAAAGATAAATATATTCCAATTTAATACTTTTTAATAAACTTAATAATAACTAAGTTTATATAATAAACTGTTTCTTAATTATGGATTAAATTAATTTTTATAGGGATAACCATGTTCAGACCAGAAGAGATTATAGAAACAATCAAAATGATTAAAATGGAAAACTTAGATTTGAGAACAGTAACGTTAGGATTAAGTTTGAGAGACTGTGTTTCAAAAGATTTAGACGAATTAAAGGAAAACATATACAACAAAATAACATCTTCAGCTGAAAATTTAGTAGAAACAGCTGAAAGAATCTCTGAAAAGTATGGGATTCCAATAGTTAATAAGAGAATAGCAGTTACACCAATATCATTAGTCATCGGTGGAGCTATAAAGGATTTAGATAAAGAAGAGCAAATAAAAGCTTGTGTTGAGGTTGGAGAAGTATTAGATAAAGCTGCTAAGAAAGTTAGAGTAGATTTTTTAGGAGGATATTCAGCATTGGTTCATAAAGACGCAACAAAGGAGGATAGAGCTTTAATTGACTCTATCCCATTTATGATGGAAAAGACAGAGAGAGTTTGCTCCTCAGTAAATGTTGCCTCAACAAAGACAGGAATTAATATGGACGCTGTAAAGAGAATGGGAGAGATTATTAAAGAGACAGCATTCAGAACAGAAAAGGCTATTGGATGTGCTAAGCTTGTAGTTTTTGCCAATGCTCCTGAAGACAACCCATTCATGGCTGGGGCATTTCATGGAGTTGGGGAAGGAGATAAGGTTATAAACGTAGGAGTTTCAGGGCCTGGAGTTGTTAGGGCAGTTATTGAAAAACTGCCAGACGCTGATTTTGGAACTTTGGCAAATGAAATTAAAAAGGTAGCTTTTAAAATTACAAGAGTTGGGGAATTGATTGGTAGAGAAGTATCTAAAGAGTTGGGAGTTAAGTTTGGAGTTGTTGATTTGTCATTAGCTCCAACTCCAGCAAGAGGAGATAGCATTGCCAACATCTTAGAAGCTATGGGTTTGGAAAAGTGTGGAACCCATGGTTCAACAGCAGCATTGGCTTTATTAAACGATGCCGTTAAAAAAGGAGGGGCTATGGCTACAAGCTATGTTGGTGGATTGAGTGGGGCATTTATTCCAGTCAGTGAAGATAGTGGAATGGTTGAGGCAGTTGAGGCTGGAGCCTTAACCTTAGAAAAATTAGAGGCAATGACTTGTGTTTGTTCTGTAGGGATAGATATGGTTGCCATTCCAGGAGATACCCCAGCATCAACAATCTCTGCAATAATAGCTGATGAAATGGCTATTGGAGTTATAAACAACAAAACAACTGCTGTAAGGATTATTCCAGTTCCGGGCAAAAAGGCAGGAGAGTATGTTGATTATGGTGGTTTGTTAGGAAAAGCTCCAATTATGGAAGTTAATAAATACTCATCTGAGAAGTTTATTAAAAGAGGAGGTAGAATCCCAGCCCCATTGCAGGCATTAACTAACTAAATATTAAAAATATCTTTTAGCTCTTTAAAAATCTTATTCTTCTCTTTCTCAATCAATTTATCAAGTATGTAAATGTTGTATTCTTTAAAGATATCTTCCTTTTTTAAATTTCCATAGAAGCCCTTTGTTGAAGCTAAAACGCCAAAGTTAATATTTAGTATTTTCATAATACCATAAAGCTTTAAAATGGCATTTGAGCTTATATGTCTGTTTTTACATTCAAAAATAAAGTTTTTTCCAAAAACATCAACAAATAAATCTATTTCTGTAAAAATATTTCCTTTATAGCTAACATCCAAGTTTCTAATAACCTTTGCATCTATGTTATTTTCTTTAAAGAACTCTATGAGAGTGTAATACATAAATAACTCAAATAGAGTCCCAGCATCTAATGAGCAGAAATCTTTAAAATCCTTTTTTATTTCATTTATAAGCTCTAAAAAGTAAATATCATTTTCTTTAATTTTTTCAGTTATTTCTTTAGGTTTATGGCTTTCTTTAATTTTAGGCAGCTGAAAATTATGCTCCAACATGGCTTTTCTATATCTTATCTTTGATAGAGTCAGATTAAAAAGTTTGTAAAGATTGTTTCCATTATCAGAAGAGAACCCAGTAAGTTTATATTCCCCAAATTTAATCCTAACCTCTTTCTCATTTTTTAGCTTTAATTTATTCATTATCCATCAACTCTTCTATTGTATTTATATTTTTGAAAATTCTCTTACTCTCATCCAATTCTTCAGCTTTTATGTATAAAGGATTTAAATATGAGATAAAATACCTAATCGATAAGTTTTTATCCTCCATAATAATTTTATTTAGAATAGATAACGCATCCCTTTTATATAAAGCAAAGAGTGGCTCTATATATCCATTTTCATGTTTCGGAATTATACATAGATTGTTGTTTTTTTCAGCTATACTAATATTAGATATTAATTTTTTTAAAGCTTCTTTATTTATATAAGGGCAGTCACAAGGCAGAACAACAAACCACTTGGCATTTAAAACTCTCATGCCGCATAAGATACCCATTAACGGCCCTTTACCTTCAATTAAATCAAAGGATATTAAGCATTTATATTTGGTTAAATATTCTTTCTCCATCTCTAAATCAATAGAATTTTTTGCAAAGACTGTAACAAAAGGGATATTTAAACTTTTTAAAATATCTGATGGATAGTTTATTAGATATTTCCCATTAAAAACTCTGAATGGCTTTTTCCCACCAATCCTCTCTCCCTTACCACCAGATAAAATTATGCCAGCAATGATGGTTACCACCTAAAACCTAAAACTTTTTGCTAAGTTTATAAGTTATTAACATATTTAATAATTATTACTGCAAATATTATCATCACAGTTATGGGTGATAACCATGATTACAGTTAAAGTAAAAAATCTAACAAAAAAATACGGAGATTTTAAAGCGTTAGATAAGGTTTCATTTGAAGCTAAGAAAGGAGAAATCTTAGGAATTGTTGGAAAAAGTGGAGCTGGGAAATCAACATTAATAAGAATTTTAAGAGGAAGTTTAGATTATGATGAGGGAGAGGTTGAGATTTTAGGTAGAAAAGACAACTTTAAAGAGATTACAGCTATACACTTGCAAAGAAACTTCGCACTATGGGCAGAGCCAGTTATAAACAACATAATTAGAAAGCTTTATGCAATAAGAAACAATGCTGATGAACAACTTCCACTGGAAGAAGAATGGGAGGAGTATGAAAAAACAGCTATAGAAATTTTAAAATTAGTTGGTTTAGAACATAAAAAAGATGCCTTTGCAAATATACTGAGTGGAGGAGAAAAACAAAGGCTAATCTTAGGAAGACAGATAGCTAAAATCTATGAAAAAGGAGAGGGAGTCTTATTATTAGATGAACCAGCAACAATGGCATGCCCAGCATCAAAACAAAAGTTATTGGATGTGATTAAAAACATCAGAGACAAGTTAGGAATAACAGTTATAATAACCTCCCATTTACCAGAAATCCACAGATACCTTTGCGATAGGTTAATTCTATTAGAAAATGGAAAAGTAAAAATGGATGGAGATGTTGAAGAAGTTTTAAATGAATTCTTAAAGAAGATGAAACCCCCATACAAAAGAACACCTAATATAAAAGATAACGCAATAATACAAGTTAGAAATGTTTCTAAAAGATATTACGTTGTGCATGGGGGAGAAACATTAAACTTAAGAAACGTCTCATTCGATGTTAAAGAGGGAGAAATTCTATCAATTATTGGGCCAAGTGGTGTTGGGAAAACTGTAATTATGAGATTAATGGCTGGTTTAGAGTTACCAGATGAAGGAAAAATTATAGTTGATGGTATTGATATAACTAACTATGGATGGGAGAGAATAGAGCTTAGAAAGAGAATTGGAATTATGCATCAAGAGTTCTCCCTCCCATATTACCAAACAGTTGAAAATCTATTAAAGTATAGATTAGGACTTAAAGGAGAGAAAGCTATTGCCCATGCAAAGGCAAAGGCTGAAGAACTTGGATTATCTCCAAAGATTGTTGATGCACTCTACCAATTAATAGACGTCCCAGAATCTGAGAGAATTTCAAAGCTTCAAAAGATGGGATTGACAGAGGATATAATCTATAAACTCTTCCCACCAGTAGTTGAGAGCTTTGAACCAGAAGAAATCTTAGAGGCTTTAGATTTAGGAAAAGATATTTTAAAGAAAAAAGTTATCGAACTAAGTGGAGGGCAGAAAGTTAGAGTAGCTATGGCTTTACAGCTGATAACAAAACCAAAAATCTTGTTCTTGGATGAGCCGTTTGGAGACTTAGACCCAATAACTTTAAGAGATGTTGCCAACTACCTAAAGATAATCAATGAGAGATTTGGAACTACAATAGTTTTAGTTTCACACTGTGTAGAGTTTATTAAGGAGATTAGTGATAGGGCTATACTCTTAGATGAGAACAGATTAGTTATGGAAGGGAATCCAGAAGAAGTTTGTGAAGAGTTTATAAGAAGAAGTAACGCAAGGTTTATGAAGGAAGAATTGAAATGCAAAAATTAAAATAATTTTAAACAATATCTATCGGCTAAATTTCAAAGAGGGATAATATGATTATTGGTGTCTTAGCAATTCAGGGAGATGTTGAAGAGCATGAGGAAGCTATTAAAAAAGCTGGTTATGAGGCAAAGAAAGTTAAAAGAGTAGAGGATTTAGAAGGAATTGATGCCTTAATAATTCCAGGAGGGGAGAGCACAGCTATAGGCAAATTAATGAAAAAGTATGGATTATTAGAAAAAATAAAAAATTCTAATTTGCCAATATTGGGAACTTGTGCTGGAATGGTTTTGTTATCAAAAGGGACTGGAATTAATCAAATTCTACTGGAATTGATGGACATTACAGTTAAAAGAAACGCCTATGGAAGGCAGGTAGATAGCTTTGAAAAAGAAATTGAATTTAAAGATTTAGGAAAGGTTTATGGAGTATTTATAAGAGCCCCAGTGGTTGATAAGATTTTAAGTGATGATGTTGAGGTTATAGCAAGAGATGGAGATAAAATTGTTGGTGTTAAGCAAGGAAAATATATGGCTCTATCATTCCATCCAGAGCTATCTGAAGATGGATATAAGGTTTATAAGTATTTTGTTGAAAACTGTGTTAAAAAATAAAAGATTAAAAGATTATTTCTATTTTATCTCAACCTTTGCATTTAAGAAAACTGGTCCCCTAACATCTATAACCTTATTCTCCCCCATTATCTGTTTTAAAGCCAATTCATCAATTTTTAGGTTTATGTCACTCAAACTTCTAACTATTGGGACTCTGAACTTAAATTCATCCACATTTGAAACTAAAGCCTCTTCAATCTTAGCTACTAATTTATAGATAATCCCATCTATGTATCTAATGTTTGTAGAAACTCCTTCTTCCTTAGCTTTCTTTAAAATTGGGATATACTGTTCTTTAACCCCTTCAAACGTTGGCGGAATGCCATATATATTTCCATCATAGACATAAACCTCATTTAACACAGAAGGACCTAAAAGCTTTTTATTTGGTTCATTCTCAAATATTTCTACTTTAATTACTCTTCTCTCCCCATTGAAATTGAATTCCCTTTTAACTTCAACTGAACATGGGCTTTCCTTATCTTTATTTGCTATGCATATATCAATAAGCTCATTTGCAAAGTTGTAGAATTCATCCAATATAGGAACTTTATCAACTCTTATCATCCCAGCTATATCTCTATCACTCAACCTGTATTCATAAAATTGAGGATAAACCATTGCCCTAACATCCTCATAGCCGTAAATAATCATTGCCAACCTCTCAACTCCTAAGCCAAGGTTCATAACTGGCACATCTATGTTATATTTAGCTAATGCAATTGGTGAATAAACTCCAAAGGTTGCTACTTCAATCCACTCTCCCAACTTTGGATGATAGGCATAAACCTCTGTTTGAGTTTCTGGTGTATAATACTTACTCTTTTTCTCATCTGGCTTAAACTTAAATTTTGTAAATCCAAATTGAGCCAACAATCCTTCAGCAACTACCTTTCCATCATCTACACTAACATCTTCACCAACAACTACACAAGATGCAGAGTGATAACTCATTAAATGGCTTCTATCCTCTCTTTGCTCCCTTCTAAAACATCTATCTATAGAGAATAACTTTAAAGGCAGTTTTCTCTTCTTTATTAAACTGCTTAGAGTTATAAACCACCCAGATGTCATGTGGCTTCTTAAAGTTAGAGTTGTTGATTCTGGCTTCAAATCTTTAAATTCAGGAAATGCAGTTTCTAAAACCTTCAATCCCATTTCATTACTCACATTTAAAGCTTTGGCAATCTCAAAGACTAAATCATCCCCATCTATAGCTCCTTTTTTGTATAAATGTAAAACTTCTCTCAACCTCTCTTTTTTCTCCTCATCTATATCTATGCCCAAATTTTTTATAATCTCAACCTTCTCATTTCCTAAACCAACATCTGGCCTTGGTAATCCAGCCAAGTAAAAACATCTATCTAAAACTGCCATTGCTTCTGGTCCAAATTGCTTATAAATCTCCATCTCATCAACGATAACTGGATTAATCATCTCTTCAAATCCCATTCTTAGATAAGCTTGTCTTAATCTCTCTATCGTCTCCATCACTGGATGTGGCTTTCCATAGACAGGCTTTAATCTTGGATATTTATTGTCAATATGTTTATCCTTTATTAATGCCCTTGTCTCTCTCCATGCCGTCTCAAAATCCTTCTCTGCTAACTCTAAAACCTTTTTTATATCAAATCTCATTTTATCATCCCTTTTATGTTTTAATTTCATCTAATATCTCTCTAATTGCTAATAAATCTAATTTACTTTGAGGCTTTAAGATGCCTTCCTCAATATTCACAAATAGGATGTTTTTCTTAACAGTCCAAACAATCTCTTCACTTATCTTTTCATAAAATATCTCATCCCTATTTTTAAAGTTTTCAAATAGCTTAATAACTCTCTCAAATAGCTCTTTATTATCATCCTCCAAGGAATATAGCAAATCCTTTAACTGCCTCTTTCTAACTCTAAGAGATTTTTTGCAGAATTCTTTAACATCCTCTCCTAATAGTTTTTCTTGAATTGCCTCAACCAACTTTATTGGTTTGCCTCCAAAGTAGTGCCAAACAATATCTATCTCTTCATCATTAAAGTTATGCTTCTTTAAAAAAGCCTTTGTTGTTTTATAGTCAAAGTCATCAACTAAGTAGTATTTACACCTATCTTTTAATGTTCCTTCGTTATAAACCCTCTCTATAAATAAACTATCTGAACTTAGGCAGAGGACGTGGCATAGATGTTTCTCCTTAGTTAAATCTATAAAGAAGTTAAACAACTCATAAATTAAAAAGCCATTTATTTTTAAGTCCCCTATTTTTTGTAGTTCATCTATAATTAGAATTGGTTGTTTGCCTTTCTTCTTAATATCTTCAAAAATTTTAGTTAAATATTCAAAAACATTTTCAGAATTTTTTGTTGATAAAAATTCATTTAAGGTATTTTTAGGGACTGGAATTCCAGTTAATATCGTTGATTTAACATCAATATTCTTTGGTAAATCATTAATAAAACTTAAAAGATATTTTTTAAGCTTTTCAATAAATGTCTCCTCATAGGTATTAAACAAAACTTCAATAAAATCCTCATACTTAGAAATAAAATGCTCTCTAAGGTTTATGTAAAAAACAACATACTTATCCCTATCAAGCTTATTCTCTATAATATGCTTTATTAATGTAGTTTTACCACTGTTTATAGGGCCATAAATAAAATAAATCAAATTAGGCTCAAAAGATAGAACTTTAACTAAATAATTGATTTCTTTCTCTCTGTCAAAGAATTCCATACTATCAACCAACTTAAAACTTTAAGCTAATTAAATCTGGCCTTGGCTTCTTAAATCTATATTCCTCTCTGCAAATATTACAAAACTCTCTAACTCCAATATTGATGATGTCATCACTTCCAGGCAGAACTCTAACAAATATCCAATCAGCATTTATATCATAACTTTTAGCCAACTCCTCCAACTTATTTAAAATCTTCTCTTTAAATATCTCAACGTCATCAACAAAAAGCCCCCTAACAGTTATCATAATTCCAACACAACCACACCTTGAGGCAAAGATATCCATTTCTGAAATAAAAATCTCTCTACCCAATAGCTTTATAAAAAACTTTTCAATCTCTTCCCTATCCTTCAAAATCTTATCTTTCAATATTTCACCTTTAAAGCCTTCTCTGCCAATTCCTTACAAAAGTTGCATTTGCTACATAATTTATTGCATGATTTCCAATACTCAATAGCTCCATCTAATGCCCTATTGTCCAAATAATAGAAATGCTCCAACTCTCTTGGGCAGTCCAACAACTCCATCAAATTACCATCCCACCTTTCATTTAGATAAGCATTTATAACTCTCTTTATCCAGCCAATTGGATGGCTCCTTCCAGATATCTTAAATATATCAACTAAACCTTTATAATATTTCAAATCCTCTGGTCTTATGAAGGGGCTTTTTATTATTAGCTCTTTCTTTTTAATTCTTAGGTTTATGCATTTGTTGTAATAGTAATCATCCAACGCTGGGATATTCTGGGCGTTTGCATGTGAGAAGAAATTAAAATGCTGTATTCTCATGGGACATTTGTATAGACAAGCTTCATTAACTAAAATCTTTAGCTTACAGCTAACATTCTCCCTAATCTCTTGGATTATATCAAAGTGTCTATTTATTGAACTATCTAAGGTTATAGCATAAACTTCCTTCTCATCCCAAAACAGGGCTTTATCTAAGCTATCCACTAAGGCTATGCATGAGACATTAACCTCTAATCCATTATTTTTAGCTAAATCTACCAAATAAGGGTCTGATAGGGCAACACTATCAACACCAATGTTTTTTAGTTGGCTGAATATCCAGTTTATATAGCTAATGCCTTTTGGTGTTAAGTGCATTCCACCAATGCAAGATGCGTTTATAACAACCTCAAACCTAACGTTATGTTTTTTGGCATAATTAACTTGTTTAGCCAAGTCTTCAAAATTTGGTTTATAGAGGGTTGCTCTTCCAGTTCCTACAAACTCTGGAAAGCCTACATAGACTTCAAAACTCTCCTTTTTAAGCTTTTTATTTATCTTTCTAAGTTTGTTAATCTCATTTACAATGATTTTTAAAGATTCAAAGTCTCCGGGATGTGAGATAGAGAACAATTAAATCACCATAAAATTGTTTTAAAGTAAATTAATAAACAAATAGAATTTAATACCTATTCTTCATCTTTAACATAGTTTCTTAAAATCCCAATACCTTCAATCTCACACTCCACAACATCTCCAGCCTTTAACTCTCCAACACCTGGAGGAGTACCAGTGGAAATGATATCTCCAGGATAGAGTGTCATTATTGAAGCGACAAACTCAACCAATTCATAAACATCGAAAATCATATTTTTTGTGTTTGATTTCTGCTTTATTTCTCCATTAACCCTACACTCAATATTTAAGTTCATTGGGTCTATGTCTTTAACTATTCTCGGTCCTATTGGGCAGAATGTATCAAATGATTTAGCTCTTGTCCATTGTCCATCCTTCTGCTGTAAATCTCTCGCTGTTACATCATTTAAAATTGTATATCCCATTATATAGTCATTTGCCTCATCTTTTTTGATATTTTTGCATTTTTTTCCAATAACTATGGCTAATTCAACCTCATAATCAACTCTCTTAGATATTCTTGGTCTTATTATGTAATCTTCGTTATAGATAATTGCTGAAGTTGGCTTTAAGAATATTATTGGATACTCTGGAATTTCCATATTAAGCTCTTTTGCGTGGTCTATGTAGTTTAAACCTACACAGATGATTTTTGTTGGCTTAATCTCTTTTATATTCAAGCTATCACCAATCTTTTGCTTTATTGAATTTAAATTTAAATCAATTATTTTATATTTTTCTCCTAATTTCTCAAATGAAATAATCATCTCCCTAAATGCATCTAAAACTCCCCTACTGAATTCATCACCCTCATCTAAATAATCATCAACATAGTCCTCTAAAATTATAAAACAATCTCTTAAATAATAAGTTAATGATTCATTATCAACCTCTGTTTTTGGGAACTTTAAAATCTCTTTTTTAACAGCTCCATTAATTCCTCCTCAAAATCAATATTAAGAGATAGTTCTTCAATATCAAAACCAAAGCTTATAGCCTCATCTCTAAAAGTGTCTAAAATAATACACAAATAAAAGTCCATTGTTATATAGATTAGGATTTTTCTCACAGATTGATTTTACTTCAAAAGCTTTCTTTATCAGTTTTTCAAAAAATGATTTTAATAGAGATTTTAAGGACTTTTTCATATTCCCCATCCTTAATTATAAAATAACAACCTTTCCATCTACAACATCAATTTTAACCAAGGTTTTTATCTTATATCCGGTTTTTTCTTCAACTATCTTTTTCCCTTCTCCTCTTTCAATAACGCAAATAATGTCTTTTATCTCTGCTCCAGCCCTTTTTAAAGCATCTATTATTGCAATCATTGTTCCCCCAGTTGAGATGACATCATCTATAATAACAACTTTATCTCCCTTCTCTATTCCGTTTAGATAGAGTTGCCCTTTGCTATATCCAGTAGATTGAAAGACAGGAATCTCTCCTGGTAATTTATATTCTCTTTTCCTCATAATCACGTAAGGTATATCTGTGTATAAAGAGAGGGTAGTTACCAAAGGAATACCCATTGCTTCAGCTGTAACTAATTTGGTAGCTCCTTCAAAGTCTCCTATCTTTATTATTCTTGTTGCTACCTCTCTCAATAACTTTGGCTCAACAACTGGAACTCCGTCACTTATTGGATGAATAAAGTAATGATACTCCCCTCTTTTAACAATTGGGCATGATTTTAATGTTTCTTCTAATAACAATCTTCCACCTCCAAAGGTTATAATACCTTATAAACACCAGGTCTTGGTTCGAATATGTCTCCTGATTCTTTCAACTCAGATAAATATTTTTCTAAATCCTCTTCTGGGATGTTAATTTTTTCAGCAAGTTCTTCATAAGTAATTTCACCAACATTTTCAATAATAGCCAAAATCTTATCTTTTATGACATCAGAATTTAAAATTTCAGTATATACTTCCTCCTCTAAACTCATCTCCTCATTCTCCTCTTCATAAAGTTCAGCCCTCTCTAATAAATATTTCCTTGTCTTTTTAATTTCTAAATCTCTAAGTTTTATCCATCTTTCATCTCTCTTTCTAATAATCTCAGCCATGATATATTTCTCTCCATCATAAGTTCTTGGTCTGCCAATGACATCAACTATGTCTCCCTCTTCAATATACACTGGCTTTTCTTCAAAGTATCTGACATTAACTCCATCCACGTAAAAGGATATGATGTTTCCAACGTTTATATTCTCAACTTTTCCTAAAATTCTAACTCTCCTAACTTTTCTTCCCTCAATAATTAGGGCGTTATCAACAACCTCATTATTTAAAAACTCTTCTGGATAGATTTTATAAGCAACATATCTCATTTTTTCACCTGTTTTATATATAAGTGGGACATTAATTGGGGCTGAAAGCCCCAACTTGATGGGCGTCGGGTATCCCAATAAGGCGGAGCCCTATGGTAAGCTACATATCTCATTTTTTCACCTGAAACCTTTAGTTAGTAATTTAAATTTCTTCTACACTTAAAAATAAGCATTTTAGATACTCAGTCCCTTTAGAAGTTATTGGATGGTCTGGGCTTTGAGAACCATACTTTATAATCTTAGCCCATTTTTTTGCCTTTAAGCAAGCGTCTATAACCAAAGCTTTAAAAGCGTCTGGTTCTAAGGGTTGAGAGCAAGAGCATGTAACCAACAACCTATCAGCTAATTTAGCTCCAAATCTATTTAGCATGTGATATCCTTTTATAGCAGATTTTAAAGCTTTCTTTGATTGAGCAAAAGCTGGAGGGTCTAATATAACAACATCAAACTTCTCCCCATCCTCTATAAACTCCTCCATAACTTTAAAGGCATTCCCCTCAATAAATTCATATCTATCTTTTGGAATATTGTTTAACTCCATGTTTTCTTCTGCCAATTTTAATGCCTTTTTTGATAAATCCACTCCTACAACCTCAGCTCCTCTTATCGCTGCATGAACTGAAAATCCACCAGTGTAACAACATATATCCAAAACCCTATCTCCCTCTTTTATAAACTTCTCAAGCTCTAACCTATTTTCTCTCTGGTCTAAGAAAAAGCCAGTTTTCTGCCCATCAAATGTAACTTTAAATTTTGCCTCTCCCTCTTGAATGATAGTTTCTGTTTTCTCTCCAGCCAATATTCCTTCTACTTCTGGTAATCCAGCTCTCTTTCTATTCCTTCCAGAACTTTTTTCATATATGCTGTCAATGCCTAAATCTAAAAGAGTTTCAACAACAACATCCTTCATCTTCTCAATACCATAGTTAAATATCTGAACTGTAGCTATGTCATTGTATTTATCAATAACTAAGCCATTTAACCAATCTGACTGAGTATAAACCATTCTATAAGTATCTTTAAATCCTAATTTTAGTCTATATTCATTTGCTTTAATTATCTTCTCTCTTATGTAGTTTTCATCCAAATCTTCTTTTCTCAAAGTCATTATTCTTACTTCTTTTGGATTTTTAAAACCTCTCCCTAAAAATTTTCCTCTCTTTGAGTAGATATCAACAACTTCTCCAATCTCAATACTGTCAAAGTCCTCTTTATTTAAAATATTATCCCTTGGAATGATTAAATTTCCTTTTTCTATAGCAGAATATCCTCCAAAATCAACATATAGCTTTGTAGTCATAGCTAATTCACCATTTTATTTTTCTTCTTTTTCATTTAGTTTTAGTTTTTCAGTATATCTACACTTTGGATAGTTAGAGCAACCAACAAACTTTCCAAACTTACCTTCTCTAACAACTAAATCTCCTCCACATTTAGGGCATTTTCCTACAACTTCTTTTTTATTTATTGGTTCTGTATATTTACACTTTGGATAGTTTGAACAACCATAAAATGCTCCATAAACTCCTTTCTTTAAAATTAGCTTAGCTCCGCACTTTGGGCAAATCCTATCTTCTTCTTTAACCTCTACTTGTTTTAAAGGACATTCTGGATTTATGCATATCTCTCTATCTCCTATTTTTAAAATAGGTGATTTACATGCATCACAAACTTTGTTTGGAATTTTTATCCTACCTTTATCTGGTAAGGAGTATTTTACATCACATTCAGGATAGTTAGAGCAGCCAACAAACCTGCCCTTTTTATGTCTTATTAAAATTAAGTCTCCTCCACATTTAGGACATTTTCCAACAATTTTTGCTTTTTTATTTGTGGCATCTAAGTTTTTGATAAGGTAGATTCCAATATCTTCCTCTTTCTTTTTAAATTCTTCCAATATTTTTCTTAATCTTTTTTCAGCCTCATCTAAAACATCATCCTTTTTAATTTTTCTAAACTGTATTTTCTCCAACTTTTCCTCTAAATCCCTTGTCATCTTTTCATCGATAATTTCTGGGCAGAATCTTTTTAATGTCTCGATTACTGAAATTCCTAAGTCAGTTACTTTTAAAGAACCATCATCAATGACATAGCCCCTTTTTATTAATTTGTCTATGATCTCTGCCCTAGTGGCTTTTGTTCCCAGCCCTCTTTTCTCTAATTCCTTAATTATGCTTGCAACAGTGTATCTTTTTGGTGGTTGCGTTTCTTTTCTTGTTATTGTTATCTTTTCAACTTTAATTATGTCATTTTTCTTTAATGGGGGCAATTCAATCTCATCAAATTTTGGGAAGTAATAAATTTCATGCCATCCTTCTTTTACTGTCCTTGAACCAGATAACTTAAACTTCTCTCCTTTAATGTCAATTTTTACATTTAAATATTCCCTCTCTGCATTATCCCAAAAAGCAGCTAAAGTTCTTCTTGCAATTAAATCATAAATCTCCTTCTCTTTTTCTGAAAGTTCTTCCTTTGGAATATCTACAATGTGTATAGCTGGATGTGCAGGGTCTTCTTTCTTTCCTTCAACTGGTTTTAAATTCTCTTTTAAAATTCTCTCTGCCCATTTTCCATAAACTGGATGATTTTTTATTATATTTAGAATATCTTCCAAATACTTTCTATCTTTTGGAAGTTTTTGGCTGGATGTTCTCGGATAGCTAATTAGAGCATTCTCATAAAGCTTTTGGGCAATTTCTTGCGTTTCCTTTGGAGATATTTTAAAATAACTATATGCCTCTCTCTGTAGAGTTCCTAAGTCAAAAGGTGGAAGTGGCTTTAACTTTCTTTTTGTTTTCTTTATTTCAACAACTTTGGCAGATTTTTCATCTTTTATTTTTTCATAAACATTTTTTGCCTCTTTTTCATTCCAAAATTTCTCTTTCTCGTGTATTGCCTTTAAATTATCTTTTAATAGTGCCTCAATAACCCAATACGGCTTTGGGATAAATTTTTTAATTTCCAATTCTCTTTCAGTTAAAAAAGCTAATGCAGGACCTTGAACTCTTCCAACACTCATCGTTTTCCATCTATTCACTGCCCTTATGGCGTTCATCAAAGCTCTCGATAGGTTTATACCAAAATACCAATCTAAAATATGCCTGCTCTCTCCTGCATCAACTAAGCCGTAATCAATCTCATCCGGATTTTCAAATGCTCTAACTATCTCTTTTTTTGTTAATGATGAGAATCTCATTCTCTTTGCCTTTTCTCTTCCACAACAATATTTTAATGCGTGATAACCTATTAGCTCCCCTTCAATGTCCCAATCTGTTGCTATATAGAACTCATCTGCATCTTTTGATAGTTTTTTTAATGCCTTTATGTATTTATTTACATACTCTTTTCCCTTATCAACACTTGCAGGCACCCATTTTATATCAAATACTGGATAAAAGCCAAATTCTTTATTCTCTTTTTCAACTAAGGTAAATAGATGCCCAACAGCACTTGCTACTATAATTTTTTTCCCATCTCTTTCTAATTCATAGTATGGAACTCCATCAATGCTTTTTTTCTTAGCTTTTCCTAAAGCGTTTGCTATCTTTTTGGCAACACTTGGTTTTTCACAGATTATTAACGCTGTCATAATTTCAGCCACGCGTATCTAACTGAATATATTATAATTTATATATGATTTCTTTGTAATTAGTTGTAGTTGTGGTAAATAAATATTTTTGGGGATTTATATGAGGGATGATATTTTAGATATCATAACCTTAACAACTGACTTTGGAACTAATGAGGGATATGTTGGAGCTATGAAAGGTAGAATTCTAAATATTTTAAAAAAGTATAATAAAGATGCAAAAATAATTGACATCTCTCATGAAATAAAACCATTTAATATATATCACGGTGCTTATGTTTTATTAACAGCTATTCCATACTTTCCTCCTTCAGTTCATGTTGCAGTTATAGACCCAACGGTTGGGAGTGAGAGAAAATCCATCGTTATTGAAACAAAAAGTGGGTATTATTTAGTTGGGCCTGATAATGGATTATTTACCTACGTAGCTGAAAAATTGGGGATAAAAAGGATTATTAAAATTGATGAAGAAAGATACAAACCATCTTCAACATTTCATGGAAGAGATGTTTATGCTGTTGTAGGAGCTGAGATTTTAATCAATAATGGCTATGATGGGGAAGAATTGGATGAGATGGTTAAGATAGATGAAACAAAAAAGAGAGTTATACACATTGACAGATTTGGAAATATAATAACGAACATAAAAAAGGATGAAGTTACATTTAAATATTATGATACCATAATGATAAAGATAAGGCATAAGAATGGCATTGAAAAGATTATAAAATGTAAGTTTGTTAAGTCCTATTTTGAGGAAAAGAACAACTTTATATGCTTAATAAATAGTGAAGGATTTTTAGAAATCTCCAAGTTTATGGACAATGCCTCAAAGTTATTGAATGTTGATTATTTAGATGAGATTGAGATTATTTATTAAATGTATTTCATGAAAGAATTTTATTTTATTTTTATACCTACATGATAATGGTAAATTTACGGATAATAAATTTTATTGGTGATATTATGAAGATTAGGGGAATTTGCTACAGATGTGGAGCTGAAGATGAACTTATAGATGGACTCTGCCCAATTTGCTATGCTCAGGAGCATCCATTAATTGAAGTTCCAGATAGAGTTGAGATAGAAGTTTGTCATATGTGTGGTTCTTACAAAAGAAAAATTTGGCAAACACCAAAAAGTGAAGAAGCATTTGAGATATTGAATGAAATTGCTTATTATGCAACAAAAGACGCTATTAAAAAGAAAAGTGTTATGGTTGAAGTAGAGATTTATCCTGAAGTTACCCAACTTCCTGGAGGGAAGAGAAGTAAGTTAATTATTCCAGTGCATATTGTAGCCAGGGGAAGATTACCGGGAGAGAAAGAAGACAGAACCTATGAGAAAGATATAGAAGTGCATTTAAGGATGGTTCAGTGTCCAAGATGTTCAAGATTTATGTCTAACTATTATGAGGCAACCTTACAAGTTAGGGCTATGAATAGATATTTAACTGAAGAGGAGAGAGAGGAGTTGGATAACTTTGTTAGAGAAGAGTTGGCTAAAAGATTAAAGAAGGATAGAATGGCATTTATAGCAAAATTCATTCCACAAAAAGAGGGATTGGATTATCAGCTTGGTTCAGTTGGAGCTGCAAGGAATGTAGCTCAAAGAATTAAAGAGAAATATGGTGGAAAGATTACTGAAACTGCTACATTAGTTGGAGTGGATAGAGATAGTGGAAAAGAACTTTATAGAGTTACTGTTTCTGTAAGGGTTCCTGAATATAAAGTTGGGGATGTCGTTGAGTATAAAGATAAATACTACTTAGTTACTGCGATAACTGAAGATAAGGTTTATATGAAATCTATTGATTATAAAAGAGAAAAAATCGGATTAGCTTGGCATATAGCAGAGAAGGAAACAAAAATGGCAAAAAAGAAGGATGAATTAGACACTGCAACGGTTATAGCTACAACTCCAACCATTATGGTTATGGATGACAAAAGTTATGAGGTTTATGAATTTGATAACATTGGAGATGTGAAGATTAAAGAGGGTGATAAAGTTAAGATATTTAAAAAAGAAGGGGTTTCTTATTTGGTAAATAAAATAGAGGGAAAAGATAAACAATAACTTTGGTGATGATATTGATTAAATTAGAGATAGACAGAAGGGCTTACAATTCAATAAAAAATTTTTCAAGGTTAGTTTATACAAAAGCCATAAAAAATAGAGGGGATTTACCAAAAAAAGAGGAAATCGTTACTTTAACTTATAATGGAAAATTTGTTGCTAAGGCTTTATATAACCCTAAATCAGTAATTTTAAAAATTTTAACTACTGAAGATGAAGAAATTGATTATGATTTCTTCTACAAAAGAATATTTAACGCTAAAATTTATAGAGAAAATATTTTAAATTATAAAAACACTTACAGATGGATTTATGCTGAAGGAGATGAGTTACCAACAATAATATTTGATAAATACAACGAGCTCGGAGCTATGCAGTTGATGTCAAAGCTCATTGAAAAGGAGTATTTAAAAGATATTGTTGATATTTTATTTGAATTATCTGACTTAGAAACAATATATGTCAAAAGAGGAAAGAAAGGGGAAAGAATTAGGGACAAAATCTTTGGAGATAAAAATAAATTTGAAACAGTTATTAAAGAAGGAGATGCTAAATTTAAAGTGAATGTTAGAGGGCATAAAACAGGCTTTTTCTTAGACCAGAGGGAGAATAGATTATATCTTGAGAAGTTTATAAAAGAGGGAGATAGAGTTTTAGATATCTGCTGTTATACTGGAGGTTTCTCTGTTCATGCAGCGATAAGAGGAGCTGAAGTTGTAGGAGTAGATTTGTCCAAAAAGGCATTAAAATTGGCAGAAGAAAACATAGAGTTGAACAATATTCCAAAGGACAGATATGAGTTTATTGAAGGGAATGCCTTTGAAGTTATGAAAGAGATGATTGAGGATAAAGAGAAGTTTGATGTTGTTATATTAGACCCTCCAGCTTTTACACAGACAGAGGATGACATAAAAAATGCCCTAAGGGCTTATGCATCTTTAAATTATTTGGGGATAAAGTTAGCTAAAAGAATATTTGTCACTTGCTCTTGCTCTCACCATGTAGATAAAGAAATGTTTAAAAGAACAGTTATATCTTCTGCCTTTAGAGCAAAAAAAGAGTTAATTATGATTGATTATAAAGGACAAGCTCCAGACCATCCAATATCTATAGGAAATAAAAATCTTGAGTATTTAAAATGTATTTTCTTTTATGTTAAGAATTAAATCCTCTTAGCATAATCTATCATGCCCTTAAACATTTTCAACCCATCATCTGAACCAAGAATCTTTTCACTTGCTCTCTCTGGGTGTGGCATTAATAAAACGCAGTTTTGATTTTCATTGCAAACTCCAGCTATATTATCAATAGAACCATTTGGATTTGCTTCTTCAGTTACTTCACCAGTTTCATCACAGTATTTAAAGACAATCATGTTATTTTTATACATATAATCTAAAGTCTCATCATCTGCATAGAATCTTCCCTCAGCATGGGCGATAGGAATTTTTAAAACCTCTCCTTTTTTATAATATTGAGTGAATGGTGTTTTGTTATTTTCAACCCTAATATAAACCCATTTACAGATAAATTTTGCATTTAAGTTGTTTGTCAAAGTTCCTTTTGAAAATCCCGCCTCTAAACCAATTTGAGCACCATTACATATTCCTAAAACTGGCTTTCCTTCTTCAACCATCTTTTTTAGACCTTTAATTATAGGAGTTCTTGCACTAATTGCTCCTGCTCTTAAATAATCCCCATAGGAAAATCCTCCTGGAATAACTGCTCCTTTATAGCTATCTAAATTTTCTTGAGTAAAGAAAACAAGTTCTGGCTCTCCACCAGCTAATTTAACTGCATGACATACATCTAAATCACAATTAGTCCCTAAGAATTTTGTCACTGCTATCTTCATGCTCTCCCCTTGTTACTAATCCTGATGTTATTAATCTATAGTTCTTTTCAAAATATTTTGTAATAACTAAGGCACTGATGAACTCCTTCCTAATGGAAGGAGTTCAAACTTCCTTAATAAATTTTATTCACTTTTGAAAAGAACTATAATTCAGATGTTATTACATTCAACATCTCTTTAATTAATATTGGCATCTTATCAGTTCTTTCACTAAGTTCCATAATCTTTCTCTTTAATCTTTCATCATCACACTGTTTAATATCTCTTGCTTTAATTGTTTTTCTCCCTTCCTTTCTTGCATTTTGCTCTGCAACTTCAGTTGTTATCTTTATAATTTCTTCAAGCATATTACAGAGTTCATCAACCGCCTCTGCAGAGATGTTAAAGTCTGTGTGTTGTTTCATAATCCTCTTTACTGTAGCTTTTGGTAACATAAATATATACCTCCAAAAATTTTTGAAATAAAAATAATAAAAATAAAGATAATAAAATGTTTATTTTATTTTTGCTCTACATTTACAGCCCCTATTCTAATCAATGGAATTAAAGGAACGCCTTCAATCTCATCCAATCCACTTTTATCTATCAATACAACTACTAATTTTGGGCTGCATACTTCTTTCAACTGCTTTATACACTCCTTTAAAGTGCTTCCACTTGTTACAACATCATCTATGATAACAGCTCTCTTGTAATTTACAGCTGAGAAGTTTTGTGATATTGAACCAGTTATCTTTTTCCCTTCTTCAGATATATGCTTCTTTGGTATGTAGATAGTTAATTCTTTACCTAATTCGGAAGCTACCAAAGTAGCTATAGGAACTCCACTTGTAGAGACTCCAACAACGGTATCGAATTCGATATTCCTGCTCTTTAAAATATCAACTATTATTGAGCTAATGTATTTTAACCTATTTGCTGAGCTACCAATATTTTTCCAATCAATGAATATATCAACATTTTCAAGCTTTATAGCTTTTTCCTCCTCTTTTAACAATTTCTCAGCATTTAAAACCAAATATCTTGCTGTCTCCATTGATACATTTAGTTCCTCAGCAATCTCTCCAATTGTAAGTCCATTACTTTTTAACTCTATAACCTTTTTTAATAATTCTTTATTCATAATCTCCCTCATTCAATAATGATTTTACAGTATATGTTATAACATCCCCAAATACTTATGCATTTGTATTGTTAGCATAACATTATCTTTCAAATACTCTCCACATGCTTCCATAATTTCAAACAATTTCCTTTGAGAAGGAGATTTTATATTTCCATGGGGGGTTACTGGTTGAATGCATAAAGTTATATTTCCTATATCACTCAAATCCTTTGCTATTATTTTTACATCCTCTATATTTGTCTCTTCCATTATAACAACCTTTGCATAAATATCAGAATTTAAATTATACAGCTTTTTTATTGTTTTAAGCTCATTTTTATAGAGTTTTTCATAATCTTCATCTTTTATATACTCAAAATGCTCTTTCAACTTTATATCAATGGATGCGATATCAAAATAAAAAATTCTCTCTGGAAACATCCCATTGCTCTCTAAGAAAGTTCTGTATCCTTTATCTTTTAAAATTTCAGCGATTTCTTTTATTTGTTTATGGTAGAGTAATGGCTCTCCTCCTGTAAAAGATACTGCAAACAAATCTGGTGTTTTTAGCTTATCTATAGCGTTTATTATGTCTTCAATCTCCATCTTTTGCAGAGTTTCAAATTCTCCACTTCCAGGGATTTTTTCCACTCTATTAAAATATCCTTTGCTCTCTTCATCGCAATAAACACAGTTTAATGGACATCCAGCAAATCTCACAAATATAAACCTTCTCCCTATATATTTTCCTTCTCCCATTATTGAGTTAAAAATTTCCCTTATCATCTTACCCCATTTTATTTAATTCTCACTTTTTAAATCATCAGGTAAAGAGAAATATGCAACAATCTCTAAAATTTGGGCAACAATTATTACAATAATCCCAACAATCACTATTAAAAGTAGTGTTCCAATAAAATACAGCAATCCACAAATTCTAAATGAATCAACACCAGTGTAATATGAAACCTTTTCATAACTTTTCTTTATAAAGTAACCTCCAATAACTGAAAGGATATAAAACAAAATAACACCAACTAAAAAAGATGACATTGCCGTTAGTCCATAATCTAGTGGGATAAATGAAAGAGATACAAAAGAAATTCCTACTGCAAAAATTACAATTAATACAGCTATTATCCATAAAACAACACCATATAAATATTTTTTAAACACCTCATCATCATTAAAAATCTTTGAAATCTTATTTAATGCCAGCAGTATTAAAACATATCCAGCAATAGCTAAAATTCCCCCAACTGCATAAGAAACTAAATTTAATACCGCCCCAATACCTCCTAAATATTTAGCTTCTTTTAATTCCATTTTAATCACCTAAAAATAAACTAAAAATAAGCCTCTTAGAATCTATAATCTAATCCCTACAACTTTACTTAATCCATTTTCACACCATAGGGCTCTGCCCTATTGGAATATCCGGGATGCACTGCCTCGCTAACGCTTGGCAGTGCCTCTTAAACCTTATAATCTAATACCAACAACTTTACTTAAACCGTTTTCCATATAAACACCATAAACAACATCTGCCTTACTAACCATCTGTTCTCTATGGCTTATAACTATAAATTGGCTGTCTTTAGAGGCGTTTTTAATCATATCAGCAATTAAAGAGACGTTTTTTACATCTAAAGCGGCATCAACTTCATCCAATACATAGAATGGCGAAGGATTTAGCCTTTGAATAGCAAATAAAAATGCTAAAGCTGTTAATGATTTTTCTCCCCCACTCATAGCATCTAAGCTTAAAAGCTTTTTGCCTCTTGGAGATGCATCTATCAAAATCCCTCCTTCAAATGGATTCTTCTCATTCTCTAAGCTCAGCTTCCCAATACCTCCAATCTCCTTATATACTTCCTCAAAGTTCTTAGCTACCTTGTTAAAAACCTCCATAAAGACTTCTTTCTTTTTATTTTCAAGCTCTTCCATCAATTGGAGATATTTTTTCTCATCTCTCTCATACTCTTTTCTTTTTTCTATCAACTCCTTGTATCTCTCTGCCACATAGTTATAGTCTTCAATAGCCCTCATATTAACTGGTTCTAAGCTTTTTATCTCATTCTCAAGCTCTCCTATATATATCTCAAGTTCTTCAATGTCTTTTTTCTCCAACTCTTTACTTACATCAACTTTTTCGCATAGATAAAGCTTTCTCTCCTCTTCCTCCAACTTACTTTCATACTTCGCCTTTTCAACCATGAGTTCGTTTATTCTGTTTTCAATGTCTCTAACTTTCCTTAATATCTCTCTTCTCTCTCTTTCTAAGGTTTCTATCTCTTTCTCAAGCTGTTCCTTTTTTTCGGTCAGCTCTTTTAGGTTTTTAGCTAATTCCTCATATCTCTTCCTCTTCTCCTCCAATATAGATAGATTTTTTTCAATACTCTCTTTATAGAACGATATATTCTTCTCCAATATGACTTTTTTATTTATTAGCTCAGAGACTTTCTTATTCAGTTCCTCAATCTTTGGAATTAATATCTCTTTAACTAAAGTAAGCCCTTTATCAATCTCATTTTTTAATTTGGCTTTCTCTTTCTCTAAAATCTTTAATTCCCCTTCAATTTCGTTCATTCTCTTTAAGTTTTCATCACTTTCATACTCCTTCAGCTCATTAATTATCTTCTCCCTTCTTTCAATCAACTCATTTATTTTACTCTCAATTTCATTAATCCTATTTAAAATCTCCTCCCTCTTAAGATTCAACTCCTCCAACTCCTCTAAAATATCTTTATTTTTCAACTCCAACTCTTTTATCTTTATAGTGTTCTTTTCAGCAATCTCTCTCTTCCTCATTTCATTCTTTTTAATTATCTCTAATGTATTTTCAATCTCCATTTTTTTGGCAGAACTTCTCTTTACTATCTTACTTAATCTCTCAATTTCTTCTTTTATCTTCCTCAACTCACTCTCAATGGCTATAATTTCATCAGCTATCTTATTCAGCTTACTTAAATCAACATCAACCTTTATCTTTGCCTTACTTTTAAAAGTCCCTCCAATCATCGCCCCACTCGGCTCTATAACATCTCCATCTAATGTTACAAACCTCACCTTTCTGTATTTTTTAGCCAACTCCTTAGCTATATCAATATTTTCAACAACTACAGTGTTTCCAAACACATACTCAAAAACTCTCCTATATTTTTCATCAAACTCCACTAAATCAATAGCTCTACCAATAACTCCATCTTCATCAATATAATACGCCTCTCTGCCCTCAATTCTATCCAATGGCAAAAACGTGGCTCTTCCAAGCTTTCTCTCTTTTAAATACTTTATAGCTCTAACTGCATCATCCATTCTCTTAACAACTATATGATTCAGCCTATTTCCAGCTGCTACTTCTATAGCTGTTTTATACTCAATTTTTGTCTTTCCTAAATTACCAACAATGTCGATAATTCCCGGTAAGTTGGCATTCAATATCTCTCTAATTGCCCTATCCATAGATAGCTCTTCCATCTCCTTTAAAGCCTTGATTCTTGCATTCTCTTTAACATACTCAGCATGTAACTCATCCAATTTAGCTTGTAGTTCTTTCTTTTTTTCCTCAAGTTCTTTAATCCCCCTCTTTGAAAACTCAATCTCAACGTTTAAATTTTCAAGCTCTAAATACAATGGCTTAGTATCAACGTCTTCAACAGTTTCAAGTTCCTCCTTTAACTTTTTAATCATCTCATTGTTTTTTTCAATTTCAAAATTCTTTCTGTTTATCAAATTATCTAAATCATTTAATTCTTTTTTTAGCCTATAGAGTTCGTTCTGGTTTTTAGCTATTTCATCAGCTATCTCCATCTCAGATTCTTTTAAGTGTTTGATGATGCTCTCGCTTTCAGCAATAGCCTCTTTTAATCTCTCTTTTTCATAGTTGAGATTCTTGATTTTCTCTTCAATTTCTTTTATCTGCTGTTCTTTCTCAATAATGCTGTCTCTATTTTCAATAATCTTCTTTTGAGTTTCTTTAATCTCCTTCTTCTTATTTTCAATTTCAACTTCAACCTTTTTTAGCTCATTTATTGAGCTATCTAAAACCTTCTTATCGTTCTCAATCTCTACTTCAAGCTCTTTAATTGATTTATGAAGCTCTAAAACTTCTTCATTGCCCTTCTCGTTGAGTTCATTTATGATGTTGTTTAATCTAAGCTTTAAATTCTCAATCTCTACATCAATTTCTCTAACCTTGCTTAAAAATTCATTTTTAAGCTCTTCCAAATTTTTAATGTCATTTTGGATGTTCTCTAAAAGAACATTTAGGTAGCTAACTTTTTTTAATATCAAAGCATACTTAGCAGCTTTTAGCTCTTCATTTAATTTTATATATTTTTCTGCATCTTCTTTCTCTTTTTTAAGCTTCTTTAAATTGTTTTCAACCTCACTAATCCTTATATCAATCATCTCAATTAACTCTCTGGCTTTTTTTAACTCCTCCTCTGCCTTCTTCTTTTTTTCATCAAACTCTGCTATTCCACTAATCTCATCGATAATCTTTCTTCTCTCAATTGGTGAGATATTGATAATTTTCAACAAATCTCCTTGTGAAATAACATTATCTCCTAAAAGCCCCAATCTTCTAAATAAATCAATAATTTCATGCTTAGTCATCTTCTTTCTCTTCTCCTTATCGTTCTCTTTCCAAACTAAATAATAGTCTGTCTCTCCACTACTCTTTATCCTTCTTAAAATTCCTACTTTATCAGCATTAACATTGAAGGCATTATTCTCATTTGTAAAATATAAACAAACTTCAGCAAAATCTGCCCTCTTTCCGTTGTGGTAGGTTATCAAACCGCTGAATCTATTTGCTCTCAATTTTTTAGCAGAGGTTTTTCCAAGCACAAATAATATAGCATCGACTATGTTAGATTTTCCACTACCATTAGGCCCAACTATGGCTGTAAATCCCTTTGGAATATCTAAAGATAATTTTTTAAATGATTTAAAGTTTTTTAGTTCTATTTTTTCCAAAGTAACCATTACAATCACCAGATGATGCAAAACAATTTTCACTTTTTTTATTATCAACTAATCTAACTTCAAATTGGCAGAATTTATTTCCCAATCCCCAGCAATGAGTTTCTATTATGTAACACTTTTTATTAAATACATTTTCTATGTAACCTGCCAAAAACCCTGCCTCAAAATGACATAAGGGCTTTCCAACATCTGGCAATCCAGAACAGCTTATACAATCATATATTCTAATCTTTATAGGATTTTCACTAACCATTTCAATTCTTCCAAGTTTATACTCTTTATAGAAGTTACTTAATTCTTTAAAATTCTTAAAATTCAGATTTTTACTAAGTTCTTTACCAAAATAATACATTAACATTTCATTGTCAATACCAATATATTTCCTCAAATTCATAAATCTTAAAATTCTAAAAATAGACACATCTACATTTCTCCCAAGTTCTTCCATTCTCCACTACGGGAGTATTTAGGAATTTTAACTGATCTTCTCTCCACCTAAAGGGTGGAGGTTCCAACACGGAACACCCTGCTACTTATCGTCGCCGATAGGTCACAGGGCAGGTTGGTGTCATCGGGCAGAGTCAGAGCTACCCTCAATAAAGCATTATACTAATTTCAAGTATATAAAACTAATGTTTGTCTCGCCGCCTCCCTATCTTCGAGCGTAGCAAGGAGAGTTAATGAAATTCGAAGGATTTCATCTGAATCCTCTCCGAGCTAAAGCTTGGAGCTTCCTTAGCAACAACTAATGGTGAGTTTATAAAATATATACTTAAACTATTTATATGAAGCTTAAGTATAATAATTCATAAAATATGAATTTATGGGATAATATGTTGAGAGGTAAAGAAGCTACCTTAGCTGGGATAATAAGGGTCATCATTGAAGAAGAGCCAGAGACACAAGATGAAATTGCTGAAAAGCTTGGAATAAGTAGGAGGTATGTTGCTAAGCTTTTAAAGCCATTGATTGATGAAAAAATCGTTAGGCATCCATATATTGTAGATATGAGTAAATTGCATAAGATAAATTTAGAGTTTGACGAATATATCTTAATGAAAGAAATAAAAACTACCTTAGAAAAAATGGAAAAAACACTTTTAAATAACTTGGATTTGGTTTATACGGCTTTAAAAAATAGTGATAAGAAATTGGCTGAGGATATAATCATTAAAGACTATGCACTGAATAAGATGGAGGAAGAGGTTAGGATACTCTTAAGTATGAATGCTTTAAAATATTTGCCTGGAGCTTATGCCAATGCTTTGGCTACAATAGCATCAAATCTTGAGAGGTTGGGGGATTATATAGCAAACATTGCTGAAGAAGTAGTTCATGGACTTAAATTAGATAAAGACATTGAAAATGAAGTTAATATGATATTCACCCTTCTCAAAGAGATGCTAACTGAAGCTATAGACGTTGTTAAAAGTAAGAAAAAGGAGACAAAAATTCATGAGCTTGAGGAAAAGTTGCATAAAAACCTTGAGTTATTGCTAAACAAAGTTTTAGAAAATAAGAGGGAGGATTTAAACTTCTATGTTCAGTTTGGTATGTTTTTAAAGGACATTGAGAGATTTGGAGATAGATGTGTGAATATTGTAGATATTGCGTTAGAGTTATATCACAACATACCAAGAAATCCAATTCCTGAGAGGTTGAAAAGGGGAATGTTATAAGGGAATTTTTAATTTACACCTCTGAGCATAAGCGAAGAGGTGTTAGCTTTGATGAAATGGAAAGCTTTGCTTTCCAGCTACAAATCCGTTAGGATTTGTTAAACTTTATTAAAGTTTCGGAGGGATGTTATGAGAGAATTTATATTCAAAGCAAATAAAACCATAACCTCCTCAGATATAAATTTAAAGGATTTACCTGGGAGTTGTGGAAGGTTGGATTTGTTATGCAGATGTGTGAGTGACGCTTTCTTTTTATCCCATGATATAAGGAGGGACGTTGTTTTCTATGCTGTTCTTTATGGACAGCCAAATCCTCCTGTTTGCATAAAATTTGTTGGTAGTGAGTTAAAAAAGGTTTCTCCAGATGAAAGGAATATAGCAATATTTATAAAAAAAGCCCTTAAAAAATTTGAAGAACTTGATGAAGAGCAAAGAAAGGATTGGAATCAATCAACTCCTGGAATTTACGTTAGAAGATTGGGATTTAGGAATTTAGTTTTGGAAAAGTTGGAAGAAGGAAAGAATATTTATTATTTACATATGAATGGAGAAGATGTTGAGAACGTTGATATAGAAAATCCAGTTTTTATAATTGGAGACCATATTGGTATTGGAGAGGAGGATGAAAGGTTTTTAGATGAGATTAAAGCTAAAAGAATCTCCCTATCTCCATTAGAATTGCATGCAAATCATTGTATTACTATAATACACAATGTTTTAGATAAGAAAAGAATATGTGAGATTTAATATGTTGTTAATTGTTAAATATCTAATTTCAAAGTTATTTCCTCAATATTATTTAAATCTATAGTTGTTTTACCATTTATAACCAGAGTTCCACTGTTTATGACTAACTTGTTATCATCATAATCTTCAATATTTGGTGTATTTAGATTATGAGTTATGATAGAATCATCTTTTAGTTTAAGTCTTATTTCAATAATATTAATGTTATCTCCATTTTCCTTCTTTCTTCGTAATTCATTAATTAAGCCTCCTAATTTTGTAATTTCAGAATTTCTTTCATCTATTTTTTTGTCATCCAACACATTATCTACTACTATATCTCCACTGGAATTTTCAAGATTTACTTTAATATTATATGGAGAATTCTTGTCTAATGGTTCAAAGAAAGGTCTGTATTTTGCTGGTATATATAGAGACAAATCCCCACCCAAGCGTAAAACAAAATACATAATACTGTCTCCCTTAATAACAAAATACACAATCCCACCTCTTTAATATAGTCATTAGTATTATATATTGACATATTAGTATAATCAAAAAAGAAGAAATATATTAAACTTACGTAATTACATATAACAATTTTTGAGGGTTAAGTTATGAATTTTGAAAAAATTATAGAGGAAAAAGTAAATCAAAAACTCAAAGAATTGAGGCTAAAAAACTCCTTAGAAATTTTAGAGAAATTAGATATTAATACAGAGCTTAAAGAAGCTTTAAAATCCACGCTTTTAAAGAGATTAAATGGAGAGAAAGAGTTTTATAAAATTTCCATTGATAAAAAGCCAAAGGCAGTTGTTGCATTTAGTGGAGGAGTTGATAGCTCTACATCTGCAATAATAGCAAAGCAGATTTTTGATGTTAAGGCAGTTTCTTGCTATTCAAAATATATAATGACAGATGAGATGAGAGAAAATGCCAAAAACATAGCTAAGAAGATTGGAATAAGTTTAGAATTTGTGAGTATTGATTTAGAGGAAGTTTATAAAGGAGTTGTTAATGGTAAATTTCATCCCTGCGGTAGATGCCATAAAGTTATCGAAAATGCAGTTATAGATTATGCCAAAAAAATAGATGCTGAGTTTGTTATATTTGGTGATTTATTAGCTTTTGGATATTTAGCTTTATATAGGGAGGATGAGATTTTTAGATTTAATCTACCTTCTTTTTTTGCCCTAACAAAGGATGAAGAGAGGGAGATATTAAAAAACAATGGCATTGAGCTAAAAATGAGTTATGGCTGCCCATTGTTAAAAATTTACCATAAACATAATAAGGGATATAAATTTACAATTCAAAGGATTTTGAGGGAAGTTAGGGGAAGGGTAGTTAATGAAGAAGAAGGATTCAAAAATATAGTTGAGATTTTAAATCAGCAATAAAAAACCCTTCCAGGGAATATATAAGATGTTACCTTCAACTTTTAACTCATCACCGATAATTATGCCCTTAGAAGCTTTAACCCTCTCCATACTCTTTAAAACTTGTTTTGATGATTTTTTGCCTAAGCCAACCTCGATAACAATCTTCTCCATATATGGAGAGATTAAAATAAAATCAGCTCCTCCTTTTTTTGGTTCATAACTTAGGCTATATCCTTTCTTTTTACAAAATAAGTATAGATAAAACGCTACAACATCTTCTAATAAAGAGCCATAACAAACATCATCTATCACAACTCCCATTTTATGCCATAATGCTGTCTTTATAGGAACTGGGAGGAATTTTATCTTTTGGGATTTTCTAACCTTTTTGTCCATTGAACCATAAGGATAGATTTTAAATAACAATTCACACTTTTCTAAGACATCAACTAAATTTATCAAAGTTCCTTTTGCGATTTCAAGGGTATTTGCTAAACTTTCATAGCTGTATCTCTCTCCCTTTGGATTGGCTAATAGATATAGCAATTTAAAGGCTTTATCTAACGTTTCCATGTCAAATTCTTTCACTTCTCTAACATCCTTATAAATAATCCTCTCTAACATTGTATAGATTTTATTATAAACTTCCAATTCATCATCTTCCAAAGCAAAGGGTAAAGAACCAATCCTTAAATATTTTTTAACATCTTCCTCTAAGATTTGGGAATAAACTTTGGCATACACTTTTTTGAAGTTGTCTAAGTTGTTATTTAAAATTACCTCTTCAAATAGGCTTTCAATCTTGATATTTTTTGTTAAATATAAATATTCTCTAAAAGTCATTGGATAAATAGGTTTATGCAATGCCCTCCTTGCCAAATCTGGACTTTCTCTAAGCTTTAAAGCAGATGAACCAGTAGCTATTATAAAAATATTGGTGGTGTCATAGAGGTTTTTTAAAACCAAATCCCAATGCCTTTCATACTGAATTTCATCAAGCAATAGGATTATCTTCTCTTCGTATAGATTGATACCAAAGATTTCTGAATAAGCTTTTAAAGCATCCATTAATTTGATGTCGTTAAGTTTTAACTCATCCATTGAAAAGTATAAAACTCTATTAGGCTCTATCTTTAATCTTGCATAGTGATAGATTTGAGATAAAAGTGTAGTTTTTCCCAAGCCTCTAAGTCCATACAAGAGGATTAACTCCTTTTTATCATTCTCAATGTATTTATCAACCTTTTCTTTTAAAATATCATAATCAAATCTCTTCTTCTCTTTGTTGTATCTTGAGAGTATTAAAGGAGTTTTTGCAATGTGGTTTAAAATATAGTCATTCAACTGAACCATAATACCACCAGTATAGCCATTTGATTGAACCAATATATAAAGGTATGGGAAAACTAAAAAAGCTCTAATCATTTTAATACCTAAAAAATAGCAAAAATATTAGATAATTAAAATTAAAAAAAGTTTTTTATAACTCTGTCCAGCCTAATGATTTTTTAAGGACTTCTGCATTGACCTTTCCAGCTCTATAGACTTTTCCAGTTGTCATATCGTTAATTACAACCACAGCTGGAGCAAACATTCCTTTGTCAATCTTGTAGAAGTCGTAATCAGCAGCTTTAAACACTTCCATGAATGGTTTTCCATAATCTTTTGAAGCACAAGATGGGAGAGCTTTGCATAAGCTTTCAATGTCATCGTTTTCATCACTCTTAATGTAGTAGTAGGTTATCCCACCATACAATACCATATCGTTTGTAGCTCCCATCATTGCGAAATCATCCCCTATTATTGGAGCAATTGGAGCTAAACCTGCCGCATATTTAACTTTATTAACATCAAACTCTAAAACTTCTAACATCTTGTATGTTCCGTTCTCAACGACTCTTCCACTAATCTGGATTGAACCAACTAATGAAGCAGTTGGAGCAACTAACAAATAAACGTTTTCTACTTCAACACCACATTCTTTAGCTACATATTCAGCAACTTCTTCATTTGGCAATTTTGAAGCCTCTAAACATAAAACAGCAACATCAGCATCATCTTCATAGCCAATCTCTTCATAGGTCTTTTTTGGCTTTTTAGCTAAAGCCCTTGCAGGTCCTGAACCCATAGCAAAGTATTTTCCAACTTTAACTGCCCATCCTGCCTTTTGAGCTCCCAATGTAGCAATTGCTGGATGTGATGTCTTTATCTTAACATAAGGTAAGGTTATGCCTTTACACTCACATGGTGATAAGGAGATGCCAACATGAGCTAAACCTCCCAAACAAATCTTTGTGAATAACTTTCCAGCTTTCCAGCTTCCAGGGACATTAACTCCACAGTCCAAAACAGTAGCTCCATTTTCTAATTTTATGACGTCAATATTTATCTCTTCTTTATTTTCTATCATTTTATTTACAATTTCTAATGCCTTTTTATTTACACTCAGCATCTTATCACCAATGGAACATGTAGCTTTATATGGGGTTCTCCCAACATGGTCAATTATAGATATTTAGGCAATTTCATTAAAATATTTTCCGTTATAATCTACTATATAAATCACGTTGGGATTGGGTGTCATCAGTTTCCCAAAGGAAACCTCTACCCCTGTCGTGGTAACCCCCGAGCCACCCATAATCTCTTTAATATTCCCTAAACCTCTTTTAAAAATATTATAGCAACCAACTAACTGTCTATTAAAAGAGTTTAAACAATTAGAGCAATAAACAACCTGTCCTTCTTGGGACTCCATTCTACTCCCGCATATAGGACAGATTGTTGATGTGTAGGCAGGATTAACCAAAATAACAATTGTTTTATAACTTATTTTTTCAATTAGGCCATTCCAATTTACTCTATCTATTTTTCTATTGAAGTATTTGCTTTTATACATTCTTCTTTTATTTAAATCCTCAAAAACAAAAATTGCATCTGGAAATAATCGAGATAGTTGAATAGTTAGTTTATGTAAGAAATCCTTAACCCTATTTCTTCTTCTTTCGAACAACCTATTTATCTTTCTCATAGCTCTCAAAGGAAACTTTTTAAGTAATTTTTTAAGAAAATCAATTTTTCTATCATAAACCTCCTTAATTCGATGTAATTCAGTTAAATCTACTCTAGTCCAACCTTCTATCGGATGAAATAAGTCAAGAGACCTTAGATTGCTATCCACTCCAACGATCATCCCTTTATCTGAATAGTTTAGGTTATCTTTGAAAGTTAAAAATGTTTCCTTTTCTTTTAAAATAATTTCTCCAATGGTTAAATTTTTAACCTTATCAAAAAACCACTCATTTTTAATATTTAGAATTAGGTAGTCCTTTCTTGGTTTTATCGTTATCCGTATCTCTCCTTTTTCTTTATCGTATTTTATTAGGGTTGTCTTAACTCTAACGAATAGCCTTTTTGCTATCGGTTTTGTTTTAGTTCTATAGCCCCTTTTGTAGTTAGACGCCCAACTTTGCAGGATAGAATAGGAGGTTTTTATAATCCCATCGATGTAGTGAGAAGCATAATTCCAGTTCTCTAAGAGTTTGTTTCTTAACTCTCTTTTAAATTCGTTTGATTTTGGTAATTTTGGATTATCTTTTTTAGTGTATTTGATATTATTCCAAATCATGTCTATGCATTCGTTTAATTTGTTCTTACACTCAATTAAAAAAGCTTTAAGTGGGTAGTTATGGCTAACTTTGTAGGATAGAACGACTTGGTAGAGCAATTCTTTATTATCCTTTAATTTTGTTTTATTTGACATATTAATCGTTATTGTATTTTGTATGATATTATACTGTTATATACTCAAAAAAGTTTTCCTCTATGTTACATTTGTTTATAGATTAAACAGTTTTGGAAGGTAGATAAATATATCTTATATAACTTGTATTTGTATTGTTTTTATAGTTTATGATTTAGGTTGATTTAAGCAGAGTAATCAAATAACTAAATGTGATAATATGGACATGAAGGAGTGGGAAATATTTTACAATAAAATTATGGAGGATTTTGGATTTGATAAAGACAAAGATGTTGAAAGTGCAGTAATCCTTAATAACATTTTAGAGAATGCCAATACAATACCTGTTGATAAGCTTAAAGATATTATTGAAGGTAGAGAAGTTTTTATCTTTGGTGCAGGTCCATCAATAAAAAAACATATCAACATTTTAAAAGAATTAAGGGAAATAAACTATAAGAATCCTATAATAGTGGCTGATGGTGCATGTAAAGCATTTTTAGAAGAAAATATAATTCCAGACATTATTGTCTCTGACTTAGATGGAGATTTAGAGGCGTTATTTGAGTGCAATAGAAAGGGTTCTATAATTGTAGTTCATGCACATGGAGATAATATTGAAAAAATTAAAAAGTATGTCCCAAAACTAAAAAATGTCGTTGGAAGTTGTCAAATACCAAATTATAAGGAGTTAAATTTGAGAAATGTAATCAATTTTGGCGGATTTACAGATGGAGATAGGTGTTGCTTTTTAGCCTATCATTTTAAAGCTAAAAAGTTAATCTTGGGAGGAATGGATTTTGGAATTTATATAACTAAATATTCCAGACCTAATATAAAAGAGGACATAGCAATAGGGGATGAAATAAAAATTAAAAAGTTGGAATATGCTAAAACATTAATAAATTATTTAAAGGATAAAATAGAGATTGAATTTTTAAAATAATTTAGGAAGGTTTATATACCATTCTAAATAAGTAATAGAAGATATGCCAATGTAAGTGTGACGATTATAAAAGAACTAATTTATACATTAATAACCAAATATTACACGTGATGAATATGATAACCGTAATAGGTTTTGGTTCTTTTGGTAGAAAAGTTGTAAATTTCATTAAAAATAAAGAACCAATTACGATTATTGATAAAAATATTGATGATGCTGATGATTTAGTAAAAGAAGGAGTAACTGTAATTGTTGGAGATGCCACTCAAGATGAAGTGTTGAAAAAAGCTAAAATTGAGAATGCAGATATTGTATTAATATTAACAAATGAACCAGAAGTTAATAGAAGGATAGCTGAAAGAGTTTGTGAGCTAAGTCCAAACTCATACAAAATTGCAAGAGCCATTCCAAGATATCCAGAACTTTATATGGGGCTAAATATAGATAAGATTATAAACATCTTAGAGAGTGGAGCTAAAGACATTGCAAAGGAAGTTGAAGATGCAAAATTAAAGAGAAAATTAATGCAATTAAAATCTGTGTTAATAGAAGGAAAGAAAAGATGCATGAAGTTGGAAAAAACAGAAGAAGAAAAAAAAGCTCCTCTTCTAATCTTAACACATATAAACCCAGACCCTGATGCTATAGCAAGTGCCATGGCTTTAAAAACACTTGCTGAAAGATGGGGAGTTGATTCAGACATTGCATATGGGGGAAATATTGGTTATGATGAAAATAAGGCAATGATAAATTTGTTAGGGATAAAACTTTTAAATGTTGAAGATATTGACTTAGATAATTACTGTGTCATTGCAGTCATAGATACATCAACATCAAAACAACTACCTATTGAACTTCCAAACATTGATATAATTATAGACCATCACAACAACACCGATTTAACTGCCAAATATATGGATGTTAGACCAGAAGTTGGAGCCACTGCTTCCATTTTAACACAATATCTTATGGAATTGGATATAGAGCCATCAAGAAACTTAGCCACTGCCTTATTTTATGGAATCCAATCAGATACTGACTACTTTAAAAGAGAAACGTCAAAATTGGATTTTGAAGCAGCAGCATACCTTCAAAGCTATATAGATGCTTCTATCTTAAATATGATAGAGAATCCAGAAATTTCAACAGAGGTTATGGAAGTTTTGGCTAAGGCAGTAATGAATAGAAGAGTAGTTAAAGGTAATATTGCCTTAGCTTATGTTGGGGAAATAAGTAATAGAGATGCTCTACCAAAAGCAGCTGATTTCTTATTAAAGATGGAAGGGATTTCAACAACATTCGTATTTGGTATTGTTGGAGATGAAATTCACATATCTGCAAGAACTAAGGATTTAAGGTTAAACCTTGGAGAGATATTAAATAAGGCATTTGGTGGAGGAGGACATCAAACAGCTGCAGCTGCCAAAATTCCTTTAGGAATATTTAAGGCAGTGTCTGATAAAGAAGCTTTAAGAAAATTAGTTGAAGAGGCAATTAGGGCTAAGATATTGGAAGTTATTGGTATAAAAGAAGAGGAGAAATAATTAAATTAAATAATTTAAATAATAACTTTCTTAGATTTTTTATGTCTTTTAAAATCTAAGGAGCAAGATACGTTAGAGAGATATTTTAAGGCTATTTCTTTTGCTTTTAATATTTTATCTTCATCAGGTTTTTCAGCATTCAAATTGTTGTTATATTTTACATATCCTGTAATTCTATAAGGTAAATCCCAATTGCTTAAAAACTTAGCTATTTTTTCAATTTCATCTAAATCAACAATATTTGGAATTAAGACAGTATCTATTTCAACCTTAAAATTGAATTCATCCCTATATTTCCCTATATAACTTATACAATCCAAAACTTTTTTGTTAGAGCATGAAGTTAAATATATATGTTTATTTTCATCATAAGCCTTTAAATCAATATGTATCTCATCAACTTCAAGCTTATCAAGCATATCTTTTAAATAATATCCATTTGTAGATAGCATAAGATAAAAACCCTCATCTTTTAACAGCTTTGTTAGTTCAGACAAGTCATTTTGTAAAGTTGGCTCTCCACCAGCAATTAAGATTTTATCTAATTTATAGTTCTCATTAACTTCTAAAATTTTATTTAAAATCTCATCTACACTATATTTTTTACAGGATAATGGTTTAAAGAAGCAGTATTTACATTTAAAGTTGCATCCATAAGTTAAGAGCGTTATCTTATCACTTAAAGATATATGGGAAATTAGCATTAAATCACCAAAAATTTTACTTATACAACTTCTCAGCATACTCCTTAGCCATTCTCTCAGCATCAAAGTATTCAACAATATGATTAACGCAGTTACAAGCTTTCATCCACCATCTTTCAGTATCATACATGTCAGCAACTTCTTCTAATAAATTGTATATGCAGTTAGCCACATAGGCATCATCATCCCTAACTCCATCGCCAATTGTAAAGCTATCATCCGGATACATTTTAGCCCATTCTACATGCCATCCATCTAAGGTACTCATGTGAATAGAAGCGTTCATAGAGGCGGTCATTCCAGATGTTCCAGATGCCTCATGATTTAGTTTTGGTGTGTTAAGCCAAATATCTGAACCCTGCTTTAACATCTTACTCAGCTTTAGTTCATAACCAGTTAGTATAGTAGCTCCTTTCATATCTCTTGTCTTTGATACAATCCAATTAAAAGTAGCTATCATGTTGTGGTCATTTGGATGGGGTTTCCCAGCCCAAATAACCTGTATTCTTTTCTTTTTCAACAACTCAAGTAATCTCATCTCATCATGAAGCAATATATGAGGTCTTTTATAAGCTGTGAATCTTCTTGCCCAAACAACAGTTAGTCTATCTTTTTTAAAAATCTTTCCAGTTTGGTCTGCTACTTCCTCAAATAGAATTTCTTTTAGTTCCATTTTTCTCTCTCTCAACATATCAATATCATATTTTTTTGCCGCCTCTCTAATAACAGGGTCTTGCCAGTAGTATTTATCTTGAGCGTTAGTTATAGCTACTATTTCACATCTATCCTTAACCCAGCTCCACATTCTATCGCAAACTTCTTTATGCTTTTTAGAGACAGCATTGGCTCTTTTACAAACTCTTAATGCACAAACTGTATAGTTAAATGGATTTCCTCCTAATTTTTCAGCTAATTTTACATCAACATTTCCAAAGAATCCCATGGATTTTAATAAGTTAATGTCTTGGGTTTCATTTCCTTCTGGTAAAGGTGTGTGAGTTGTGAAAACAGTATGTTCTCTTGTGTATTCAAGCCCATATTCTTCTATCAGCTTAAAGACTAAAGGTAAAGGATGAGGCTCATTCATGTGGAAGAGCTTTACATTTTCACACTCTTTGATAACTTTATATCCTCCAATTCCTAAAACAATCTGTTGTGCTATATGAAGTATATTGTTGGCATCATACAAGTTGTGAGTTATAGTTCTTGAGAAATCATCATTTTCTGGAATATCTGTTGTTAGAAAATAAATAGGGCATGTTCCAAAAACATCTTCTTCTAATTTATAAGCTTTAACCCAAACAGTGTTGTTGTTTATTGTAACTGGGACTTTTAATTTAATGTCTTCCAAAAAATCATAGTATTTTCTTATATATTCAACTTTCATCTTCCCTTCTCTGTCTCTTAATTGGTCATAATATCCATAGCTCCATAATATTGAAACTCCTACAAGAGGTTGATTCAATCTTTTAGCCGCTCTAAAATGAGAACCAGCTAAAAATCCTAATCCTCCAGCATAAGTTTTTAATGGTTGGTGAATTGCAAATTCCATACAGAAGTAGGCAGTTGGTTTCATTAATCTCCCCCAATTTTATTTTTTTAGGATTATTCATAATAAATTTTTATTAATTGAAAGACGCCAAAATGAAGTTCTTTATTTTTTAAGTAATGCCTTAAAAATAATATGAACTTAATGAAATCAATCTCTTTGCCATACTGTTTATTTAATATAATCCAGCCAACAATCCATAGTATGATTATTAAATATATTACGAAAAATAAAACTACGACTAAACTAATTAACATTACAATCCCTCAGAAATATTCACTGTTGCATGAATTAATATCTATTTTATTTATGTGGTTTATTTTTTATGTTTATTCCTTATATTCCTTAAGTTTTATTAGTTGTAAATATTTGGATATTCAATTTATATATGGCAAAGGTCTTATACTTAGTTGAAAATAAAATAAGTAAAGGAAAATTATCAAATTTTAAAAATATTTAAGTATGTGATTGTTATGGTTCATGTTGCATGCTCCGAAAATATGAAAAAGTATTTTGAAAACATTGTTGATGAAGTTAAAAAAATTTACAGAATAGCTGAAGAGTGTAGAAAAAAAGGTTTTGACCCAACTGATGAAGTTGAGATTCCTTTAGCTGCTGATATGGCTGATAGAGTTGAGGGATTGGTTGGGCCGAAAGGAGTAGCAGAGAGAATTAGAGAATTGGTTAAAGAGTTAGGTAAAGAACCAGCTGCATTGGAGATAGCTAAAGAAATTGTTGAAGGAAAATTTGGAAACTTTGATAAGGAAAAAAAGGCAGAACAGGCAGTTAGAACTGCATTAGCTGTATTAACTGAAGGAATTGTTGCTGCTCCATTAGAGGGAATTGCAGATGTTAAAATCAAAAAAAACCCAGACGGAACTGAATATTTAGCTATCTATTATGCAGGACCTATAAGAAGTGCTGGGGGAACTGCTCAAGCTCTATCTGTCTTAGTTGGAGATTTCGTAAGAAAGGCAATGGGTTTAGATAGATACAAACCAACAGAGGATGAGATTGAGAGATATGTTGAGGAGGTTGAGCTTTACCAATCAGAAGTTGGGAGTTTTCAATACAACCCAACAGCAGATGAGATTAGAACAGCTATAAGAAACATCCCTATAGAGATTACTGGAGAAGCTACAGATGATGTGGAAGTTTCAGGGCATAGGGATTTGCCAAGGGTAGAGACAAACCAACTGAGGGGAGGGGCTTTATTAGTTTTGGTTGAGGGAGTTTTATTAAAAGCTCCTAAAATATTGAGGCACGTTGATAAATTAGGAATAGAGGGATGGGACTGGCTTAAAGATTTGATGAGTAAAAAAGAAGAAAAAGAGGAGGAAAAGGATGAAAAAGTAGATGATGAAGAAATAGATGAAGAGGAAGAAGAAATTAGCGGATACTGGAGAGATGTTAAAATAGAGGCAAACAAAAAGTTTATAAGCGAAGTTATTGCTGGAAGGCCTGTTTTTGCCCATCCATCAAAGGTTGGTGGATTTAGGTTGAGATATGGAAGGAGTAGAAACACTGGTTTTGCTACTCAAGGATTTCATCCTGCCTTAATGTATTTGGTAGATGAGTTTATGGCTGTTGGAACCCAGCTAAAAACTGAAAGGCCGGGAAAAGCTACATGTGTTGTGCCGGTTGATAGCATTGAACCACCAATTGTCAAGCTAAAAAATGGAGATGTTATTAGAGTTGATACAATAGAGAAAGCTATGGATGTTAGAAATAGGGTTGAGGAAATTTTATTCTTAGGAGATGTTTTGGTTAATTATGGGGATTTCTTAGAGAATAATCACCCATTATTGCCAAGTTGTTGGTGTGAGGAGTGGTATGAGAAGATATTGATAGCTAATAATATAGAGTATGATAAGGATTTTATAAAGAACCCAAAGCCAGAGGAAGCTGTTAAGTTTGCTTTAGAAACAAAAACTCCACTACATCCAAGATTCACCTATCACTGGCATGATGTTAGTAAGGAAGATATAATCCTATTAAGAAATTGGTTGTTGAAAGGAAAAGAAGATAGCCTTGAAGGAAAAAAAGTTTGGATTGTTGATTTAGAGATAGAGGAAGATAAAAAAGCTAAAAGAATCTTAGAATTAATTGGCTGCTGCCACTTAGTTAGAAATAAAAAGGTTATAATTGAGGAGTATTACCCTCTACTCTACTCACTGGGCTTTGATGTTGAAAATAAAAAGGATTTAGTTGAAAATATAGAGAAAATCTTAGAGTCAGCCAAAAATAGTATGCATCTTATAAACTTATTAGCTCCGTTTGAAGTTAGAAGAAACACTTATGTATATGTTGGAGCAAGGATGGGAAGGCCAGAGAAAGCAGCACCAAGAAAGATGAAACCTCCAGTTAATGGTTTATTCCCAATAGGTAATGCTGGAGGGCAAGTGAGATTGATAAACAAGGCAGTTGAGGAAAACAATACAGATGATGTTGATGTTTCTTACACAAGATGTCCAAATTGTGGAAAAATTTCATTATATAGAGTTTGCCCATTCTGTGGAACTAAGGTAGAGTTAGATAACTTTGGAAGAATTAAAGCTCCATTAAAAGATTATTGGTATGCCGCTTTAAAGAGATTGGGTATAAACAAGCCAGGAGATGTTAAGTGTATTAAAGGGATGACATCCAAGCAGAAGATTGTTGAACCATTAGAAAAAGCTATATTGAGGGCGATAAATGAGGTTTATGTCTTTAAAGACGGAACTACAAGGTTTGATTGCACAGATGTGCCAGTAACCCACTTTAAACCAAATGAGATAAACGTTACTGTTGAAAAATTGAGAGAGCTTGGCTATGATAAAGATATTTATGGCAATGAGTTAGTTGATGGGGAGCAGGTCGTTGAGCTAAAACCACAAGATGTTATCATCCCAGAGAGTTGTGCAGAGTATTTTGTTAAGGTAGCTAATTTTATAGATGATTTATTGGAGAAGTTTTATAAAGTTGAAAGGTTTTACAACGTAAAGAAAAAAGAGGATTTAATTGGGCATTTAGTCATTGGAATGGCTCCCCACACATCTGCTGGAATGGTTGGAAGAATAATTGGTTATACAAAAGCAAATGTTGGTTATGCTCATCCTTATTTCCATGCTGCAAAGAGAAGAAACTGTGACGGGGACGAAGATTCTTTCTTTTTGCTATTAGACGCGTTTTTGAACTTCTCCAAAAAATTCCTACCAGATAAGAGAGGAGGACAGATGGATGCCCCATTAGTCTTAACAACCATATTAGACCCAAAGGAAGTTGATGGAGAAGTTCATAATATGGATACAATGTGGAGCTATCCATTAGAGTTTTATGAAAAAACCTTAGAAATGCCTTCACCGAAAGAAGTTAAGGAGTTTATGGAGACAGTTGAAGATAGATTAGGAAAGCCAGAGCAGTATGAAGGTATTGGCTATACTCACGAAACATCAAGAATTGACTTAGGGCCGAAGGTTTGTGCTTATAAAACATTAGGTTCAATGTTAGAAAAAACCACTTCCCAATTATCAGTTGCTAAGAAAATTAGGGCTACAGATGAAAGAGATGTTGCTGAGAAGGTTATTCAATCCCACTTCATCCCAGATTTAATTGGGAATTTAAGGGCTTTCTCAAGGCAGGCAGTTAGATGTAAATGTGGAGCTAAGTATAGAAGAATACCTTTGAAAGGGAAGTGTCCAAAATGTGGCTCTAATTTAATATTAACTGTCTCAAAGGGAGCTGTTGAGAAGTATATGGATGTTGCAGAGAAGATGGCTGAGGAATATAATGTAAATGATTATATAAAACAAAGATTAAAGATTATTAAAGAGGGGATTAATTCAATATTTGAAAATGAAAAAAGCAGACAGGTTAAGTTGAGTGACTTCTTTAAGATAGGATAAATTTTTAAATTTTTCTAAAAAAGTGGTGGAACTATGAAAGTCATTCCCTTAGCTTCTGAAAGCTTGGGGGTTAGGTCTTTAGCAACCTATGTTAAAACAAAGGATGTGGGGATTTTAATAGACCCAGGAGTTGCCTTAGCTCCAGATAGATATGGTTTAAAGCCAAATGATATAGAATTTGAAAAATTGAGAGAGATGAGAAATAAAATCAACGACTATGCGAAAAAATCTAATGTTATAACTATCTCCCATTACCATTACGACCACTACACTCCATTTTTTGATGATATATACTTGGAATCAAAGGATTATGCTAAAGAACTATACAAAGACAAAATTCTATTAATAAAACATCCAACTGAGTTTATAAATAAAAGTCAGATGAATAGGGCAAAAAAATTCTTAGAGAGCGTTAAAGATATTGCAAAAAAGATTGAATTTGCTGACAACAAAACATTTAAATTTGGGAAGACAGAAATAAAATTTTCCCCTCCATTCCCACATGGTAGGGATGATAAATTGGGATATGTCTTAATAACAACAGTTAAAGAGGGGAAGTTTAAATTTATGCACACCTCTGATACTCAGGGAATAATATTTGATGATATTAGAGATTACATAATTAAAGAAAAACCTAATCTAATACTTATGGGAGGCCCGCCAACATATTTGATGCATAGATATGGAAAAAAGAATTTAGAAAAGACAAACGAAAACTTAAAATATATAGTTGAAAATACTGGGGCTGAACTTATAATTGACCACCATTTATTGAGGGATAAAAAGTTTAGAGAAAAGATTAATGTTGATTTTAAAACAGTTGCTGAATTTTTAGGAGAAAAGAATTTATTGTTAGAGGCATATAGAAAAGAGATTAAGCAAGGAAAAGATATTAATGAGTTGTTTGGATAATACATCAAGAATAAGAATAAAGTTATTACGGTATAACTACCAAATATTTTAACCTCGATGATGAAAGTTACCCCCACTGACCTTTTTGGGATGAAGAAATCGGCACTGTCTGAGAGGTATTATTTATTAAAAAATTTTAAGAGGCATCATCGAGCGTAGCGAGATGATGCATCCCTGGGTATACCAATAGGGCGGTAGCCCTATGGTTCCGGCACTGTCTGAGAGGCGTTATTTATTAAATCTTTAAATTTTATTATCTTTATAATTAAAAATTATTAGGGATTTTTATGTTTGTAGATGAGGTTATAAACAATTTAAAAGGAAATGAATTTCTAAACACCACTCTTTTAACTAAAAGTAATAAAAATAAGCTATATTATGCAGTAAAACAGCCAGATGGTAATATAAAAGTAGTTCTTCCCTTTGTTTTTGAAAATAAAAATTTTTTAAAACTTTCTGAATATAAGGATGGAATAGAAGGAGCTACACAAAGAGTTATTGAAGAGATAAAGCAGGAAATAATTAAGAAAAAGAGATTTCTTCCTTTAGCTGGATATTTTGGTAGAATATATAAAGCTCTTTATGAACCTTTAACAGTAGTCAATTGTAATTTAAATTTGGGTTATGACTTGTGGAAAGTTGATAAATACAACTACATCGAAGGAGATAAAATTTATTTAATGCTTAGAATGATTTTTAAAGAAAAAGACAGTAAAGAAATTGTTAAACAAATCAATGAACTTTGTAATGACTTAGATAAGTTCATTAAAAAAATTCCAATTGATTTATTAATTGATGAAGCTAAAAATATAATAAATCAAAAATACCTTAGGGACAAGTTGGATGAGCTTGGTTTAGTTTGCTTTATAGCAAATAATTCAAAGCCGGCAAGGAAATACACTGAAGTTAGAAGGCATTATAGGATAGCAGGGCCTAAAGATGTAAATATTCCTTTTGAATGTCCAGAAGAACTTGAACCTATAGAGATAGAGCTTAAATATGGTAAAAAAGTTAAAGGATTAGGGATAAAAAAGAAGGAGATATTTATAATAACCGGAAGAAATGCTCAGGGAAAAACAACCCTTCTGCAGGCAATAGATAGTGGGAGAGACGACCATTTAATTGGAGATGGGAGGGAATTTATAATAACCACTAAAAGTTTATCTAAGGCATCAACTGGGAGTATGGAAATGAGTGGGCAGGATATAAGCCTATTTTTCCAAAAACTCCCTCCAGGAATTAAAGGAAGCCCTAAAGCAGTTTATGGAACTGCCTCTGGCTCAATGTATATGGCTTATCAGATACAAAGAGCTATAAAAAATAAAACTAAGCTTATTTTAATAGATGAGGATAATTCAGCGGTTAATTTATTAGTTAGTGGTGTCTTAAGTAAGTGGTTTGAAGGAGTTAAATCGTTGGCTGAGATAATTATGGAAGATAGAGAAAAATTAGGAGATAGCTCTTTTATTATAGTTACAAGTTCGTTGGATTTATTAACTGCTTTGGGAGATAGGGCTATTTACTTAGAAGACCATAAAGCTAAATATCTTGACTTAACTTATTTTAGGGAGGAGTTGGGGAGATATTATTTAGAGTTGGCATCTAAGTTTATTGGAGTAAAAATACGGGAATGAATTTTTGTCATAGAAACACATTTATTTTAAATAATGAAGTAAATATTAATTTTGTATCGTTATCAACATTTAACATTTAATTCTGATTGGGATAATTATGAGCAAAGAGAGCAAAATAACTCTAATTGGTAGTAAATTAGCAAAGACGGGAGGAGAGTTTATATACTTAGGCGAGATTGAAGAGTGTAAAAATTGCAAGTTTAAAAGACTATGCCATGGAAATTTGGAAGTAGGAAGGAAATATAAGATAGTCTCAGTTAGGTCAGCAAATCATCCTTGTATAGTTCATGAGGGAGGAGTTAAGGTTGTTGAAGTAGTGTTAGCTGATTTGACAATTATGATTGAGTCAAAAAAGGCACTTGAAGGAGTTGTTTTAAATCATGAACCAATAACTTGTGATAACTTTGATTGCGAGTATTATAGTTTTTGCAATTCCGAGGGAATAAAAGAAGGGGAAAAATACAAAATAAAACAGGTTTTAAATGAGAAAATAAACTGTCCATTTGGAAACTCATTAAAAAAAGTTATAGTTGAGTTAGTTGAAAATAAATAATTATTTTTTAACTATTTCGCATCCCCCGGGAGGAAGAACTCTCAAAATATCTTCATCATCAATTCCGTAATCTTTAAATATCTCTTTTAACTCTTTAACAACCTTTCCCTTCTCCTTATTTGAAGGTTTTAATAAAACCCACTTAATAAAACTCTTTTGTAAAGTTTTTGGAGGTGCTGTTGTTATTTTTACATCTCCATCGTATTCAATAACTCCAACACCTAATTCTAAAGGTGTATTTCTATAATAATGCCTCTCTCCTCTAATTACAAATGCCCCTCTTTTTAAATATTCCCCACTCTCAGCTGTTTTTGATATCTGCTCTGGCTTAACCCAGTAGGTATCTATAGCCCCATATCCAAGCTTCCAAGCCCTTGAATGAGAGACGGAGAATTTAGCAACCTCTTCCAATGTCTCTTCATCAACCTCTTTACCTTGAGTTTTTATAACTGTGAATGGAGCCCCTTGGATATCTGCGTGGAATACAATATCATCTTTATCAGTATATTTTTTGATAATAATCTCGTTTGTTATTGCATCTTTTCCAGCAATAACTAAGAATCCATTAATAACAGTCCATTTAAATTTCTCATACCACTTTCTTTCCTTCCTAATTTTTTTCTTCATCTGCATGGATTCTTTTTCTTTCAACTCTTCCTCTCCTTTCTTTTTAAGCTCTTCTATCTTCTTTTTAGTTAGCTCAATAGCATTTTCTATTCCTTCAATTTTATTTCTCAACTTTTTAGCCTTTTCATAGTAGCTTTCAGCATTTTCAAATGCATTTTTTCTTATATCTAAAGAAACTCTTTCTTCTATAACTTTATCATCAACCTCAGATTTTAATCTAATAATTATCTCTCCAATATTTTCATTTATATTTTCAATCAATCCTAAAATTGGATGCTCTTTATTTTCTCTAATTATCTTTTTTATTCTTGCCCAATCCATTTTTTCTCTTGCCTGCCTTATAGCATTCAGCAATTCTTCAACAATTTGATAGTTTGCATAAATTAAATCCCCTTTAATTTGGTTTTTCTCTGCATCTTCTTTATACTTCTTCAATGTCTCTAACTGCCTTCTCAATATATTTTCTTGTCTCTCAATTTCTTTCTCAATTTTTGATTTTTCTTTTTTAACTACAACTTTTGTTAAAAATTTGGCAAAGTAGTCATCAACAGCCTCTAAAAAGCTGTTATAGTACTTTTTCTCTAAACCTTTGTATTTTTTTAAATCAATAGGCACAACGTCAAAGTATTCATTATCCTTTAAAACAATCTGTGGCTTTCTATTGTTAAAAATTTCATCAAATAGATTTTTAGAAGCTTCAAAGAGCTTTTTAATTTCTTCTTCACTTAAATCTCTCTTTTTCTTGTCTATTTCAGCTCTTTCACAAATCTCTTCAGCGTAAAGTCCTCCAATACCAAAGACTCTTGATATTAATCTAACGCATTCAACCCCTTTATTATTCAAGAAATAATCTTTAAAAACCTCATAGGCGATAGAAAACTCTAAATTATATGGATTTAGTGGCTTTTGTGGAGGGAATTTGTATTTTTCCTTAGGGACTATATTTCTCGTACTCCATCTCTCAACCCTAAGCGGAGCTATAATTGTATCCTCATTATTTAAAAATATGATATTTCCATCCCCAAACAGCTCAGCAACCAATTTATAAATCCCATCTCTTGTTTCAAAGTGGAAAATAACTACTCTATCAAAATTTACCTGCTCAATTTTTATTAATTTGGCATTTTTTAAATATTTTCTTAATAACATGGCAAAAGAGGGTGGAAGTTTTGGTTTTTCCCTCTCATAATTTGTTAAAGTTATATACTTATATTTACCAATGCTTATAACAAGCTCTCTACTCCCGCCCTCAGGAACATGGATTTTTAATATCAACTCTCTGTTTTGCTCATTATCAATCAAAAACGCTTTATCTAATCTACCGTTAATGAGGTTTTGTAATTCATCCACAACACAGCACACATCAACATTAGTTATCTCACTCTTCATAATCTCACCAGAAAATATTATATTTTTCTTTAGGATATTTTATTATTGTGATAATATGGAGAGGGAAGAGTTTTTAAAGTATTTAAGACAGGGGAAATATGATAAATTAGCTAAGTTAATTAATAGTTATTCAGATATTTTAAGTTTTTTAGATGAGTTATTTACATCTAACAAAAAAGATGATGTAAGAAGAGCATTGTTGGTTTTAAAAAGGTTAGATAACGAGGTAATTGAGAGATATCTATATTATATCCTCTTAAATTTAAATGAAAAAAGAATTATAGCCAAAGAGGCGGAAGAAATATTAAAGAAAATAACCAACAAAGAGAGTGTTGAAGAGGCAATACTTGAAATTGCAAAAAAACCTTTGGATGAAAAAATAGTTTATTTATTCCTACAAAATATGAAAGAAGGAAATATTTTCTTTAGAGCCATCCTTGAACATACAAAAAGTAAAAACATGGAAGAAAGTATAAAAATCTTATTAAAAAATTATAATTCAGAGATGATATTAAAAATCTTAGCTAATAAGTTATATTCCTCAGAAAAAGATGAGAGGGAACTTACAATAAATATATTGTTGAATATAGTTGATTCTTTAACTGACGAACAAAAAAATATCCTAAGGGGTCATTTAAGTGTCTCCTTATTGGGGGATGAAGATAAGAAGCTATATAGAAAATTTAAACAGCTATTTGAAAAATTGGATATTCCAGCTGAGTTATCAGATGAGCAAATAAAATCACTACTAAAATCTCATGGAAAAACTACCCTAAATATAATTTTAAGAGAAAATATCAAACTTCCTGCTAACTTTTACAATAGAGAGTTTTTAAAAGACTTTTTATATACTGGGGATGAAGAGAAGCAGTTTGTTGGAGTTAAATTAATATCATTAAAAAAAGATTCAAAAAAGAAGGTTGATTTATTATTTAGATTTTTAAATTATGGATATGGGAAAGCAAAAACCGCTGCCATAAGAGAACTTAAGAAGATAGCTCAAAATAATAATGAGTTAAAAAAATATATAGAAAATAAAACATTGATGTATGCAAAAAAGATGAATTTAGGATTAAAAATATCATCTCTAAGAATATTAAAAGAATTTGCAAAAAAAGAGCATTTAGAATTTTTAATTAATGAACATAAGCGATTGAAAGAGTTAGTTTATAAATTAGAAGAAGAGAAATTTATGGGAGGATTTAGACATTTGTTAATGATGGAAGAGGAAATAAGGAAATGCAATGTTGCCATGAGATTGATAGAGGAGATTGTAGCAGAGATTTGTTTAAAAAATGATATCCATTATAATGATTTAAAGATATCTGAAAAACTTGGTTATGAATTTTATAGAACAATGGAATTAATAGGGGTTAAAAATCTAAACCTAATAGATATTCATGAGTTTTTAGAAGATGTTAAAAGAGATGGAGAACTTATAACTTATTTGTCTGGGATTGTGATTAACAACAATAAAATAGATGATAATTTAGCTAAGAAAATTTTGGAGGTAACTGAAAAGGCAGAGATGGAAGATAAAGATGTATTAAATGCAAACAAAATTATGATTTATGCATCTTTAAATAGAGTTGATAAGATTGGAGAGATTATAAATATGGCGGAAGGTTATTATTCAAAATTAGCTTTTATCAATGGGGTTAAAAAGTTTATTGATGAGAAATTGTTAGATGAAGAAAAAATAAATTTATTAATTCCAAAGATTGCTGAAATGATATACTCAACAAAGAAATTAAGACTAATGGCTTTGGAATTTTTTAAAAACTACCCAAATGAGCTTGTTCTTCCAATATTGATTAATGAAATTGGTAATTATAGGGGAGAGGATAAATTAATGATAGATGTTATATCAAACGTTATATTTAAATATCCGAATAACATACATAGTATTAGGGAGTTGTTGAATACAGATAAGAGAAACTCTGCTTTAAAAATACTGCTTAAAGTTAGTGAGAAAAGACCAGAGCTTTTAGAAGATTTTATATATTTGCTTGCTGGAATGTATAGTTCTGCAAATGAAGAGGATAAAAAGCTAATAAAGAAGATTTTGAAAAATATTACTACTGAAGAACAAAAATTAATCTTAAAACCGATAATTGGGGATTTATAACTTCCGTTACCTTCATAGGCATAATTAAGAGGCACTGCCGAGCGTAGCGAGGTAGTGCATCCGTTTTGATCAACCTTTTAGTAAAAGGTTGGATGGCTATGAGAAGGGATGAATACTTTGAAAAATTATTAGAAGTTATTGAGGAGTTAAAGATTGAAGCAGAGGAAAAACCAATTATTGTTGAAGGAAAGAGAGATGTTGAAAGCTTAGAGAAGTTAGGAGTTGAAGGAACTTTTATTATAATAGCTAAAACTCCTATTTATTTAATAGCTGATGAACTTGTAAGGAAAAGAGTTAAAGAAGTTATTCTATTAACTGACTTTGATAGAAGAGGCAGAATGTTGGCTAAAGCCATAATAGAGGAGTTTAGACATAGAGGAATTAAAGTAAATACAAAAATTAGGCATGAGATATTTATCTATACAAATAGTGGTATTAGAGATATTGAAAGCCTATTCTCATATGTGAATAAACGATTATTCTGATAAATAAGGAAACCGCTAAATTAGTTTTTGATCAACCTTTTTTCTAAAAAGGTTGATAGAAAGCTTATTTTCGTATGTAAATAAAAGGTTATTTTAATAAAGAGCAAATAGATTAATTAGTTTAAAGTAATCTTAATAACTTTTTCCTTTTAATTTTCTTAACCATGTTTTCATGCTCTATTTTTTCATGAGTTTTTTGTAAAATCTCCTTTATGTTATCAATATAATATAACTTTGGTTTCCCACTTACAGACTTTATAATCCCCTCTTTCTCTAATTTGTTTAGTATGTGGTAAAGCTTAGTTTGAGACAAGTTCGTTAATTGCAATAACTCTTTAGCTGTTAGCTGTTTATTAATTAGATTAACAATTACTTCTATCTCATCATCTTCAAAATTGAAATTTTTTAACTCTTCTCTCCAGTTTATATTACTACTTTGCGATAATTCAAATATAACTCCAGTAAATGATAAATTATTGTGGAATCTTATTAAGTCCTTTGCTATGGTTTCGCCATAACTTAGCCAGCCAATGCAATTGTCCTCTATAACATACTCTTCAACTTTTTTACCTGCTTTATAGAAATTTAGGAAATATTTAAGAATATCTTCTTCAAACTCCCTAAACATTGAGTTTTTTAGCACTTCTCTTCCATAACATTCATTTATAAATATTAGTGGATTTTCAAAATCTTCAGCCTTTTTTAGTTCATCAACAATTGATTTTACCTGCTTTTCAATATCCGTTTTCATTAATACAAGGAAACTTCCTTCTAATATATCCCTCCTAAATACTAAAGTATTTTCTTCAACTCTTTCCAAGAAAGCAGTGATATAATTCCCATTAATGTCCATAAATCCAAGAGGATGCACTAAGTAAAAATCTAAACGCCTTAAATCTCTGTAGAAATATTTTTTAATAATATCCATTGGTAGTTTTGTATATTCTGAGAGCATCTCTAAATATCTTTGATAAGCTGGCTTTCCATCTAATTCATAAACTACTTTCCCCTCAGCTTTAGTAACCCTTGCATATATATCTGTTGGCTCATATCCATGTCCATAAATTAAATCGAACTTTAATTTTCCTCCAACAACTCCAAATACACAGCAATCTTTAACAACCTCCCCTTTGTAAATTTGGAAAAACTTATCAAATGAACCATCATCTGCAGCAGTCCCTCCGATAATTGGGATTGTAAGTTCTCTCCCTAAAACATCTAATATCTCCTGCTCACTATCTACATTCCAATCAAAAAACACGAATCCTAAAAAATTATCATCTATATCCAATTTTGGATATTTATCTCTGATACAGGTTTTTATTTTATCGGCTATCTTCTTACCTACATATTCAGCCTCCCTATCTACTTTTTCACAAGATATTGCACTTTTGTAATACTCATCAAAAGCTAATATTAAAACCCCATCTTCTTTTATGTAATCTTTTCCGCTAAATGTTCCTCCTGTAGAACATCCAATGAGATTATCCAATGGAATATGTTGTTTCATTCCATCAAATACCTGTTTTAGTTTATCTCTCTCTAATATTGACGTTATAAATATTATTAAAGATGCTCTTCCCACATTTCTTTTTATTTCTTCTCCAATTTCAATTCCATCTTTTATAGGATTTTTTATTTTTTTGTGAATGTATATCATTATAATCCCCAGATATATTTAGCTTTTTCTTAGAAATTAAGAAAATAAATACTAAAAAATATTGACTTAGCTTAATAAGGACGTAATAACTTAGTGGTAGCTACTATTAATAAATATATTACTATTAAATATTTATGTATTATAGTATAAATCTTGAGACATGTGTTTATAATTTAATATAACCGTAGTTCTCATTACACATTTAAATGTTTTTATTCATTTATTGATTCTTTTATGTTGTATGTTGTAAGCGATTGTGAAGAGTAAAAGCTTAGCACTTAAACCTTTCTTGCTTACAGCTCGGATGTGCCTTGGGAATGACTCTGCCAATTTGGATAAGTTTGTTTCGATTGCCTTTCTTAATTTATTCAGCTCTTTATATTTTTTAGCTTCTTCATTCGGTTTTATCATGTTTTTTCTTTTTATTGGGATGAAATAAACGCCTCCGAGTTTAAATAGATTTTGGAGACCTTTATCAATATAGCCCTTATCTCCGATTATTACACAGTTTTTGAAGTCCCTAATGATTTCTTTATAATTTTCCTCTAAAATATCCTTATCGTGCTGATTTGCTGGATTTATAAACAGTAACATTAAATACTTCCCATCGGTAATGAAAGTTGCTTTATATCCAAAATACCAACATTTTTTCGATGGATTGTAACCAATACTACTGTTTTTTTAATAAGCTTTGAAATTCCTATCCTCTCATGTCGAGTTTTCCTCACAAGCTCTTTTGTTTTAATTGGCATTGCATCGATGAACAACATTTTGGGAATCGGAGCGAAGCGAAGAGCAACGAAATCACAAAGTGATTTCGTCTAATAATTGTAAATATTCAATTAAAAACTCATATCCACATTTATACACTCCTGCAAAATATATCATGCATAAAACCGAAAAGATTATTAAGTCGATTAGAGAGATTATCTCTCTAAGGATATAGGGTGATTTATACTTTGCAACTATCGGATAAAACTTAGCTCGCATAAGCTTTATTAAACGCTTAACTCTCGGAATTTTTGATTTTTTGATAACGCTATCACCTCCACTATTTTTTATCGATATATTAAAGTTAAGAGTTTATATATTTATCTATTTGATGGGAACTAAGGTTATAACGATTTTGATAATTTTGTTAGCTCCATTTATTGCAGAGTTTTATATAAATAATCAAGGACAATTTATGGACATTTAGATTTAGTTGTTAATGTTTTAGTAATTTTAATAATTGGATATATAATGGATATCATCTCTAATGGCATATTGGGCTTTCAAAATCAGAAATATTTTGGAACAATAAAATTTTGTTAAAATTTCTTAATTTTGGTTTTATCTGCAGTATTTATCTATATTTATCTATATTTTTGGGGTGCATGATGTTTTTGTTCCAACGTATGCATACACGTTAGTCCAGTTTTAATGATTTTAATTTATGAATACATATTTATCAAAAGGATTTTTCCAGATTTCTTTAGAGAGAAATTTTTATTTTCAAAAAATTAATTAGGGATTTATTTTCTTATGGATTACCCGTTATGATGGGTAGTGCTGGAAGTTTGGTTTTAGGATATATTGATGGAATTTACTTAACTTACTTTACAGGTTTTAAATGCTGTTGCTGATTATAGGAATGTTGCTATGCCAACTGTTAATATTCTAAGTTATTTTGCCTTTTCTGTTGAAGCTGTTTTATTCCCAATGAGTTCTGAGTTATGGGAGAAGGGTTATAGAGAGGCGTTGGGTTATGGTGTTGAGAAAATTTGCCTATATTCTTTTGTTTTAGTTCTACCAATAGCAATATTGATGGCTTAGTTTCCAGAAGTTATTATAAATTTATTCTTTAATGCTTTAATATTTACATAGCCAAGTTTTTAAAATTCTTCCTTCTAAATACTTTTCATAAGCTTTAATTATTTTAACTTTCTTTGTTTTTCCAATAAATTTAGCTCCATCTTTAACAACAACCATCAACCCACTATCTGGAAGATAGCCAATAGCATCTCTTTTATTTCTAAAGTGTCTCTCTGATATTATAACCTCTAAAACTCTTCCAATATATTTTTTCTTTATCTCTAAATTTATTTTATTGGCTGTTTCCCTAATTAGTAGAGAATATTTCGTAATATTTGGTTTAAAGTTTTGAAATGCAGACATTGGAAGGGGTCTAAATTTATAGACGGTTATTTTATCAATATAATTTTTAATCTTATGCATAAAATTAACTGTGTTTTTTGCTGTCTCTTCATTTTCTCCTGGCAATCCATAGATAAAATAAACCTGTGCCTTTAAATTGTATTTTTTTGCTATCTTTACAGCTTTTAAAACATCATCTGGTGTCGTAGGTCTTCCTAATAGTTTGCAGTGATTTTTATCCCCACTCTCACAACCAATATAAATTGGGGTTTTTAGATATTTGCTAAATATCTCTGCCACTTTCTCATTAAACAAATTTGCTTTTATATTCTCAATTAATACGTTTGCGTTATATTTATCAGCTAAATCTTTACACTTTGATAATAAAGATTCAATTGCTTCATAATTTGGTTCTGGAAAATAAGGGTTTATTAATTTCTCTCCTCTTTTATAATCTAAAAAATCTGGGGCTGATAAAACAATTCTATTGACTCCTTCCTTTAATAATGCCTCAACTTCTTTTAATATATCTTCCTCATCCCTACTTCTTGCATATCCAAAGACAGAAGGGACAGAGCAGAAACCACATCCCGGATTTATATTTAAAGGGCATTTTAATGTTCCATTTTCACATAGGTTACATTTTTTGTTAGTGCATAATAATAGAGGTCTTTTAAAATTGCTGCAACCTCTAACAACTTCAACATAAACTCTCGCAGAGAAGTAGTTTTTATAATCTTTAATTTCAGTTGAGGGAGTTATTAGCTTTAAATCAGTTAAAATTTCCCTTAGGGGATTTATTTTTAACTCATCCTCATTATAATCCCAATATGTTGTTCCTTTAACATCTTCAGCATCAAAATCCTTTTTTATTAATTCCCTTATTGTTATCTCTCCCTCTCCAACTATACTTATATCCGCCTCTATTTTTTCCAAAATGTTTATGTCGTTAGCTATAGGGCCTCCAACAATTATCTTACTGTCTGTTTTTAATCTAATTCTTTCTACTAATTTTTTAACACATTTAAAGTCAGAGGTCATTGCACTAATAAAAATTAGGTTGTATTTTTTTATATCTTTAATATCTAAGTCCTCTACTGGTGTTATCTTAGCTTCAATACCTTCACTTTGCAAAATACCTTTAACTGTTCTTGGCCCAGCTCCAATAACGTCCCTTGCTAAAATTCTTTTCCCATCACCAGAGGCTAAACAATCAATAATTAATGCTTTCATTTTCTCACTTAACCCATAAATATCTAAACTAACAAAATATTATTTAGGATGATATTTAAATTGGGTGGAAATTTATGGAAATTATACATTTAAGTGAAATTGATTCAACAAACGACTATGCCAAAGAGTTAGCAAAAGAAGGGAAAAGGAATTTTATTGTGTTGGCTGATAAACAAAATAATGGGAAAGGAAGATGGGGAAGAGTTTGGTATTCTGATGAGGGAGGATTATATTTCTCAATGGTCTTAGATTCTAAACTATATAATCCAAAAGTTATCAATTTATTAGTCCCTATTTGTATTATTGAGGTATTAAAAAACTATGTAGATAAAGAACTTGGTTTAAAGTTTCCAAATGATATAATGGTTAAAGTAAATGATAATTATAAAAAGCTTGGGGGAATATTAACTGAACTAACTGATGATTACATGATTATAGGAATTGGAATAAATGTAAATAACCAGATAAGAAATGAGATTAGAGAAATAGCAATCTCTTTAAAAGAAATTACTGGGAAAGAACTTGATAAGGTAGAGATACTTAGCAATTTTCTAAAAACCTTTGAAAGCTACTTAGAAAAACTTAAAAATAAAGAAATAGATGACTACGAAATATTAAAAAAATATAAAAAATACTCAATAACCATTGGAAAGCAGGTAAAAATCCTCTTATCAAACAATGAAATTATTACAGGAAAAGTTTATGATATAGACTTTGATGGCATTGTCTTAGGAACTGAAAAAGGCATTGAAAGAATCCCTTCTGGAATTTGCATCCATGTAAGATAAAAATTTTTGGTTGATAACCATGAAAATAATAAAAACTGAATATGACAAAATTAAGCCTTATATTACTAAAGATGGCTCAATAATTAGAGAATTACTGCATCCAAACATCTATAAAGGTGTAAAACAAAGTTTAGCAGAAGCTATAGTTCCAGTCGGCTCTAAAACTTTATTACATAAACATTACACATCTGAAGAGATATATTATATCTTAGAAGGAAGAGGGTTAATGACTTTAGATAATGAAAAATTTGAAGTTAAAAAAGGAGATACTATATATATCCCTCCAAAAACTCCCCATAAGATTGAAAATATAGGTAATGTCCCTTTAAAGATATTGTGCTGTAGTTATCCTCCATATTCTCATGAAGATACAGAAATATTAGAATGAATTTACTTATTATTTTATTCTTATCCCAAAAGCAAATAAAAACATCCAGATAATCATCAATATTGCTATTAATACAGATAGAATCATCAAACCAGGAGAATTCCCAAAGACAATTGGTATAGGTCCTATCATTACAATTCCAGAATATTCCACACTACTTTCAGTTTTTTCAGTTTCTGGTTTTTCGTAATTTTCTTGAGAACTTGGTAGAATCATTCCTAAAGTTATCATAAAAAATCCAATAAACATTAAAATAATCCCTAAAAATATTAATATTGGCTTCATAATCATCCCTTTTTTAAAAATTAAAAATAAAATTTAGATTTATTTACCCAGTGGATAATTCGGAGCTTCGTTAGTTATAATTATATCGTGAGGATGACTTTCAACTTGCCCACTTGGTGTTATTATTACGAATCTTGCCTTTTCTTGCATTTCTTTTAGGTTTTTAGCTCCACAGTATCCCATTGAAGCTCTCAAACCACCAATTAATTGGAATACTACTTCACTTACAGGCCCTTTATAAGGAACAGCTCCCTCAACACCCTCAGGAACTAATTTTACATGTTTCATGTGGCTTTTTGCTGGTGCTTGGAAGTATCTATCAGCCCCAGCTCCAACTCCTCCTGTCATTGCTCCTAATGACCCCATTCCTCTATACTGCTTGTACTTCCTTCCATTGATAACCATTAACTGCCCAGGAGCTTCATCAGTTCCAGCTAACAGTGAGCCAAGCATAACCGCATCTGCTCCAGCTGCTATAGCTTTGGCAATATCTCCACTGTATCTTATTCCTCCATCTGCTATAATTGGAACGTTATGTTCTTTAGCAACATCAGCCACTTCAGCAACGGCTGTTAATTGAGGAACTCCTACTCCAGCAACAACTCTTGTTGTGCAGATTGAACCTGGCCCTATTCCAACTTTTAAAACGTCTGCTCCAGCTTTAATTAAATCCTCTGCCGCTTCTTTAGTTGCTATATTCCCAACTATTAATTTTATGTCAGTCCCTTCTAACATCTCTTTAAATTTCTTTACATTTTCAACAACCCTCATGTTGTGGGCATGAGCACAGTCAATGGCAATGGCATCAACCTCTGCTTCAATCAATGCCTTAGCCCTCTCAAAGTCATGTGGTCCGCAGGCAGCAGCAACTAACAATCTACCTTTTTTATCCCTTGCAGCTTGAGGATACTTTCTTCTCTTTAAAATATCTCTCAAGGTTATAATACCAATTAGTCTATTTTCATCATCAACTATAGGTAATCTTTCAACCCTATTTGCATACATCAACTCTAAAGCTTCCTCTTCTTCAACATCTTCCTTAGCACAAACGACATCTTTAGTCATTACATCTTTAACCTTCTTTGTTTTATCTTCAATGGCTTTAACATCTCTGTGTGTTATAATCCCAACTAATTTATCTTCATTATCAACAACTGGTAATCCGCTGATGGAGTATGTTTCCATTACATTTATTGCCTCTCCAACAGTATCATCTGGAGATACGGTGATAACATCCTTAATAACTACTTCATCAGCTTTTTTAACTGCCTGAACTTGATGAACTTGTTCCTCTATGGACATGTTTCTATGTATAACTCCTAAACCTCCTAATCTTGCTAAAGCAATAGCCATCTCTTTTTCTGTTACTGTATCCATTGCCGCAGAAACTATAGGGATGTTTAACTTTAAACCCGCTAAGTCTGTAGAAACATCAGTATCCTTTGGCTCTACCCATGAGGCATTTGGAACTAATAAAACATCATCAAAAGTATATGCCTTCTTTGCCTCAATTAGTTTTTTTAAAAACAAAGTCTCACCTTTATAACCTTTTTAACTATATTTAGAAGAGGGGTATTTATACTTTTTATATGATGCCCTTGAGTATATGATTATTTAAATAGTTTATGAACTTAACATTAATTCAATAAAAAATAAAATAAAGTTAATATATGGGGGCATCAATAATATAAAAATTGATTGACAAAAAATAAAATAATTATCTAGTTCTGCAATATTCTATGAAAGTTAGGTGATGGGATGATAGACAAATCCTCAGAAATTGCAAGATTTTCAGGTAAAGGGATATTAATTACCCCAAAAACTTTAGAAAAACCATTGTTAAAGTGGGAAAAACTGGAAATAATACTTTATAAAGATAAAATTGTATTTGAATTTGTAGATAAGACAATTGAAGTGGGGGTAGAAGATATTGAAGACGTGGGGGCAGAGTTACCAAAAAAAGTCATTGATATTGCTAAATCCACATTGGAAGACATCACTTACCACTCATCAATAATCATCAAATCTAAAGAGTTTGGTAATGTAATGGTGGGGTTTGCACCAGAGACATCAATCTATGGAAAAGCTCCTATAGACAATTTCTTAAGAAAACTGTTCTATATCCTGTTAAATAAAAAAGAAGTAAAGATATTGTATAACGCTGGAGAAAATAGTGAAAATACTAAATGGGAGAATGGATTTTTAACATTTATTAAAAAACGTATTAAGGATGGGTTAGTAACAAAGATAGAATACAGATTAGTTGTTGAGATATTAGACAATGAGGATTCTAAAATATACGATATATTTAGCAATATAAAAGATGTTGAAATAGAAGAAAAAGATGTGGATGGAGAAATAGAACCTGTGTTAAAGATACTGCAGGTAAAAGATGGAAAAGATATAATATCCTACCTCTACACTAAGGATAAAAAGGTGAGATTATTTATACTTAGATACATGGTAATACTGCTGGATTACAAATATATTGGAATTTTACGTTATCTTCAGGAAACGGTGGAATAGATGAAACTGGGAGTATCAACAAGTTTATTTTTAGATACTGATAAAAACTTATCTGATGCTCTTGAAATTTTAGAGGAGAGGGTTAAATATGTTGAATTAGGATGCGATGGAAATTTAAATGTAATGTCTGACGGAAATATTGAATTAGCTCAATCTTATGATTTAAAATATACTCTACACTGCCCTATAACTGATTTAAATTTATCTTCTTATAGAGAGAGGATAAGAAAGGTTAGCTTAGATTTTGTTAGAGATGTCTTAGAAGTGGCTATAAAAGTTGATGCCAAATTAATAGTCTTACATCCTGGTTATTGTGTTTTTAAATATGATTATGAAAAGGCATTAAACTCATTAATAAAGAGCTTAAACGATTTAAACAACATCCAAGAAGAATTTGGCGTTCAGATAACTATTGAAAATATGCCATCTTACGATATGTTCATGTTCAGAAACCCAGATAAAGAGATTATTGAAAATTTAGGGGAGTTGAAAATTACATTAGATATTGGACACTCTTTTTTAAACAAAAATATTGAGAATTTTTTAAAAATCTCTGATAAAATAGCTCATATCCACATTCATGATAACAACGGAGAGTTCGATGAACATCTATGCATTGGCAAAGGAAAAATTAACTTTAATAATTTTAAAAAAGATTTAAAAAAGATTAATGCCATAAAGATGATAGAGTTGCAGAATAAAAGCATTGATGATTTAGACTTATGTATAGATAATTTAAAAGAGATTTTGAGGTAATAGCATGATAGAAAAAGTTTTAGAGATGGATGACTGGAAAGCATACAAAATTCCTCATACAGTAGAGATTGATGGCATGGTTGAGGAAACAAAAACATTAATAATTGAGTTTAAAAATAAAAGGAAGGTTTTATCAACAAGAGAAGGATTTAAAGAGGTTAAATATGTAGGAAATCACTCAATCCCTGTTCCATTTTGGGACAAAGTTCATAACTACAAGGACTATGAAAATCAGGTTTTAAATAAAATTGGTATTAAAAAGGAAGATATAGCATTGTTATCAACTGGAGCGAATATGGATAACTTGGCAGTTGCAAAGGAAGAGTTTGATGAATTCTATGTCGTTGCTTTTACAACTGCAGGAGCTAAGCATAACGCTATAAGATTAGGAGATGAAGAAGCTGATTATATTGAAAAGGATTTCAAAACCTACAAAATAGTTGATGGAAAGATTGTGCCTAAGGAAGAGATAGGGACAGTTAATATCATTTTAATAACAAACGCTAATCTAACCGATGGAGCTATGGCAAGGGCAATAATAACAATAACTGAAGCTAAAACTAACGCTTTCCAAGAGCTAAATATAAGAAGCACAAAACATCCAGAACTTCAAGCTACTGGAACTGGAACAGATAATATAGTTGTTGTTAAAGGGTTTGGTAGTGGAGTAGATTACACCGGAGGACATACAAAGATGGGTGAGATGATAGCAAAGGCAGTTAAAAGGAGTGTGATTGAGGCATTAATAAAACAGGATAAGATAAAAATTTAATTAAAGAGATTTTAAGCACCAAATTTCTCATTTCTTCCAGTTAAGTCCAATAATATTTTCATTACATGCTCTCCCTTAATCCAATGTAAAGCTCCTTTAGCACATGCAAATTCGTTAAACTCTGTAACATCATCAACTCTGACACTCTTTCCCCAGATAACTATTGGAATAGGGTCTGCTGAGTGGTCTTTCATCTCTATTGGTGTTGAATGGTCTCCAGTCAAAACAAAATAAACCTCATCCTTATTTATGTGCTCAAATACATAGGCAAGCATCTCATCTATTTTCTCCAAAACTTCTTTTTTAAGTTCATAGTTACCATCATGGCTTGCTTCATCAGCACCTTTAACATTCACTAAAACAAAATCATACTCCTTTAAAGCCTCAACTAAAGCTTTAGCTTTGCCCATGAAGTTTGTCTTCGGTGTTCCAGTAGCTCCCTCAACCTCTATAACATCCAAACCAATCATCTTAGCCATTCCCTTTATTAATCCAGTTCCACAGATACAAGCCCCTTTCATGTTGTATTTTTCAGAGAACTTCTCTATCTTTGGAACAACTCCAGCTCCTCTTGGCAGTATTATGTTAGCTGGAGGTAAGCCCTTCTTTCTCCTCTCCTCATTTATTGGGTGGTTGTTTAACTTTTCATAAACAATCTTTAATAATTTATTTAAAATCTCTGCTGTTCTCTTTGCCTCTTCTGAATCATCCAATGGCTTTATCTCGCTAACCTTAACTCCCTCTTCATGTGGGTCCCCATCGCTAACTCTGCATGATAAGCCTTCTCCTCTCAAAACTAAAGCTCCTCTATATCCCTTAGAAGATTTAAAGATAACTTTAACACCATCAATCTCTAAACCATCAATCTCCTTCTCTAACTCTTCAGCTTCTTCAGGGCTTATTCTCCCAGCCCTCCTATCTAAAACAACAAAGTTCTCATCAACAGTGGCAAAATTACATCTAAATGCTATATCTCCCTCCTTTAAATCTAAGCCAACACCAAAAGCTTCTAAAGGTCCTCTACCAGTATAAACCTCGTAAGGGTTGTAGCCTAAGATAGCTAAGTGGGCTGTGTCACTTCCTGGCCTTATACCAATATCTATGGCATTCATTAAACCGCAAATCCCTTCCTTGGCAATTTTATCCATTGTTGGGGTCTTTGCCTCCTTTAGAGGGGTTAAACCCTTCTCATTTGGTCTGTCTCCTAATCCATCTATAATAAAAATTACACACTTTCCCTTTTTCATCTTTCTCCCTCATGCAATTATAAATCCTTCATCTCTTTCATATCTTTTATTCTTTTTACCCTCTTCATCCTCAATATAAATACTTTCTGTTTTATCATCTTTTGCAACTATAATATTTGTATTTATTAAACTTTCCTTTTTTACTTCATCATCCTTTTCATATTGCTTTTGTCCATCTTTCCGTCTATTATTTTTATCAAATTCCGATTTAGCTAACAATTCTTTTATATAATATTCAAAATCATATAAAATGTTTAAATAACTTGCATAGGCATCAAATGGAGTGTCAAAATGGCTGAAATAGTTATGAACACTCATATCACTAAGCCCCTTAATGGATTGATAATAAAGATTATCGCTTGTCTGTAAGACCTTATACATCTTATATATTTCATCAAATTTATTAAGTTTTTTTAATTTGTTTGAGTTCTCTTTTATAAATTTACCAATATCTTTTAGTTTTTCAAACGATATTCTTTGCATCTTATTCCCTAACCATGCACTTACATCCCTCTCAGTGTCAGCCCATGATATCGTGGCAAATTCATGCACGTAAATCTCTCCTCTTGGCTCTAATCTATCAACAACCTCACTGACATTAACAACCTCTAAATGTTCATGCTTAGCTATCTCTATAGGCAAATATCTCAAAAACTCAAATATTCCAGTTTCTTTCCAGTGATGTTCTCCAAATGTCTCATAGTCCATATATATGTTTATAACTTCCCCAGGAGTTGAAGCTAACCAAATAGCATATTTATCAGCTGTTAATGGATATTGGTCCCAATCTCTTGCTGAAAATCTAAAGCCAATGTCATCACTCAACCTATAATTCCTTAACAGAATTTTCATACCATCTGGTGATTGGTAAAGATAGTTTGGAGACCTCCAGCCTAAGATTTTCTCAATTCCCTCAGTAAATATCGCTTTAAACCCTAAATCTTTTGCTATCTTTGCAATTCTGTTGTTGTATATTAGCTCAGTATTTCTAAACACCTTGGCTTTAAAACCAAATATTTCTTTGTACATCTTTCTATGCATCTCAATATCTTCAATAAACTCATCTTCAGTTTCAAATAGACTTGTTAGTGAGTGATGATATGTTTCAGCTATCAACTCAACATTGCCAGTTTTTACCAAATCCTTAAATAAATCCAACACGTAATCATTAAATTCCAAAGCTTGCTCTACAAAAACCCCAGTAATTGAATAATTAACTTTAAAATCATATTCATCAATAAGCTCCAATATCAACTCATTTGTAGGAATGTAGCATTTATTAGCCACTTTATTAAAAACTTCTTTATTTAATTTTGTATCTACATACTTTTCCCATAAAGTATTTCCGTTTTGGTTTATCTCCTTATTTAGCCTATGTGGTTGATGCACCTCAAAATTAAACGTTATTAACATACTCTCATCTCAAAAATTTATTTATGGTATTATGACCTTATCATTCTCATACACATAAATGAGGAACATTGCATTGCTCCAGCCTAAAGGCATAGCGGACATTGGCACACCTAATTCTTTATGAATTTGCTCTGGAAACAGCCCATCAAAGCTGTATTTCATCACCCAATTAAACAACTTCTTAGATTTTTGTAGATAAATATCTGCCCCATTATCATCTTTTTCTTTTAAAACCTTGTATAACCTTCTATAATACAAAGAAAGCCATAATGTGGTTATAATCCATGGATTGCCTCCAAAGTAAATGTCTTCTGGATATCTCCCAATCCCTCCAACCTTATATTTGAAAGCTTTTTCAATTGCTTCGGCTGTTTTTATCATTCTCTCATCATCAACATCAATCAAATTGAAAGGGTAACTTAAACCCAATATGCTTGTGTCTATCGTCTTGTCTAAAGGATTTATTGATTTAGCAAATCTTTCCTCATCTTCCAAATAAAATCTCTTTGGAACCTCATGTTTTAAAAATTCTATGGTTTTTCCCCAATCCTTAACTTTATCCCTTTTATTCACTGCCTTACTCATGCTGTATGCACATTTCAATCCAGCGTAAGTAGCTCCCATTGTATAAGCAAATACTCCAAACCTCTCTTCCCACAAATCGAAGCATGGAGTAAAGTTTAAAGCTACCAACCTTAAATAATTAGCAGCTTTCTCTATAGTGTTCCAGTATCTCTCAACGAACTTTCTATCCCCAGTTAATCTGTAATGCACATCCATTGCCCATAATATGGAACCAATTTGGTCAGTCTGTATTGCAGTTAATCGTGGTTTTCCATTAACATAATAATTTTGTAGCCATGAACCGTCTGCATTTTGTATCTTAGACATGAATTCAAAAAATCTGTCTGGAATGTTCCTTATGCCAAATAAGTCCAAAGCAATTGAGATATAACTTCCATCTCTTCCCCACACGTATCTATAATCTGGATGTAGAGATGGAGCCGCTATAATCCCTCCTTCCTTATCACATAACATTAAAAGTGTCATTAAAGCCCTTTTAGTTATAGAATAAATCTTATTATTTTGCCTAAGCTCAGGATGTATAAATCTATTTATCTCCCCTATAATATGTTTCCAATAATTCATTGAGAGATTTTTAATGTTTTCACTGTTATTCATTATAATCTTTAGTTGTTCAGTTATTATTGAAAAATCTCCATCGAATCTTTGTGGAAGTATGTAGATGTTGAATGCCAAACTTCTTTTTTCATCAATCTTTATATTCCATGATATTGCACTATCGGTTAATAATCCAGAACTCTCTTTATGCTCCTTCAATATCCCATTTTCTATGTCTATGTAAGCACTTGTTTTACTGTATCTATTTCCACACTGAAATGAATCTATTCTTTTATCACTTCCAATGCAAAAAATATATTTTCCATTATATTTAACGATACAACCATCTTCTAAGAATTTAACTGTATTTGTTATTGGGTTTTCACCAATTCTCAAATTTTCGTAAAAAAAGAGCTTAAAATTTAATTTTTTATCGAGTTTATTTTTTATATACACTCTTCTTATAAGCACGTTGTGAGATACTGGCACAAAATCTTTAATGGTTAATATAATCTTATCATCTTCTAAGATAGTTTTAAATATGTTCGTTTCCTCAATGTATTTTTGGGTTATATCCCAATCATCATCCCAATGCCACTTTACTTTTTTATCATAAACTGCCAATGCAGAGTCAAAGAAATGAGTTTCATAACCAACTTGGGGATAAAAAAGGTATTCAATTTCCCCATAATCTCCAATTTTGGCTAATAAACTATTGTTTCCAACGATTCCACCCATATAAATCACACGATATATTTTTTTAATATTCTATTGCCTTTTGCGAAAAACCTACAATATTCTTTTTATAGCCTTCACAGCCATAGGGCTTCGCCCTATTGGTACAGGATTTTCACAGCTCTTATACATATAAGGAATTTTGATGCCAAAGGCATCTTTATTCGTCATAGAATTTTATTTCTGTGAAAGTCCTGCGATACCCACTAACACCTCTTCGCTTACGCTTGGAGGTGTAATTTTATTTACAATAATCTCTTTATAGCATTCCAGATTAAAAAGCTCTGCGGTTTTAAAATTCCTTCAATAGGATTTAAAAATAATATATTTTTCTTAACTAAATACACATAAATTGGCTTTGCTACTTCACTATCACTAATTTCATAACTATCCTTAAATAATTTTAATGCTTTAACAATATCTTCTTTTTTAAGTTCAATAACTTCATCTCCAACTTCAACCTTTGGCTTTATATAATCCAAGTCATTTAAGAAATACTTCAACTTTTGAGTGGCATCTTTAAGCATAAAGTCCAAAATATCATTTAAATTTTCATATCTTAACTTATCAATAACTTTTATTATCAAAACTGGTTTTCCCCCTACATAACTATATATCAACTCTTTTTCATCCTTAGGGAGTTTTTTATTTAAAATTTCTTTAGCTAAAAAATCTATAAACTTTAAAGCCGTTTGTTTGTCAAAGTCATCCACTAAAATATAATCAGCTCTTCCCTCTAATTCTCCAGTCTTATAAACATATTCAATAAATAAACTATCAGAACTTAAGCAGAAAACATGGCATAAATGTTGGACTTTAGTTAAGGCAACTAAGAATTGGAATAAACTCCATAATAACTTCCTATTTCCGTTTAAAGTTATCTCTTTAATCATTTGCAACTCATCAAATATTAAAATTGGTTTTTTACCTTTTTCGTTTAATTTTGCAAATAAATATTCTATATATTGATAAACATCCGCTGATTTATCCTTTTTATTAAAAATCTTATCAAAAAATGGTTTTGGTATTTTAATGGGCATGCCCAAATAGTATTTGCTAATCTCTTCACTACCTTTAACCAACAAATCAGCTAATGATTTGGCATATTCCCTAAAATCGTCTATTTCTGATTTTTCATCCACTTCAAATAAACATTCAATAAAATTATCAACGTTTAAAATATTCCTTGTCCTAAAATCAATAAAAAACGGAATATACTTAGATATGTCTAATCTATTAACTACTATTTCCCTCATTAGAGTTGATTTTCCACTGTTTAAAGAACCATAGATAAAATAAATATTATTTGGTTCTCCTTCAATAATAGATAGGATTTTATTAATTTCCTTTTCTCTATTGAAGAATTTCATAATTCCACCAAAAAAATATTTAAAATTATATTATTAACTTACTTCAGCTTAATTACCCACTTTTTATCATCTTTTAACACAAATATTTTATCTTCTCTTGCCAGCCATCCAATAGCCATCTTTACAATATTTGAGTTATAACCCTCTTTTCTTAAGATTTTCTCTATCTGGGAGAGGGATTTTTCCCCTCCTTCTAATAAATGGTAGATTTTTCCAGCAGTTTCTCCTATTTTTCCCCACATGTCTTCCATGTTATCCCCCCAAAAGGTCTTAAAATAAACATTATCGTCCCATCATCTCCATAGCTATTTTATAAACATTTACTGTCTCTTTAGCTATATTATCCCAACTATATTTTTCATACACATCCTTTTTGGCATTATTGACTATATATTCTCTAAATCCCCAATCCGATAGAACCCTATCCACACCCCAGGCAATTGAATCGGGATTTTTTGGATAGACCCAAATCCCATTGACCTCATGCTTTATAATTTCCATTAAGCCCCCAACTGAGCTAACAACTACTGGTGTGCCAGCAGCCATTGCCTCTAAAGCAACTATACCAAATGGCTCATAAACTGATGGAATTACAACAACATCCGCAGATTTATAGAGTTTTTTTAACGTATCTCCATTAACAAATCCTAAAAACACTACCTTATGCCTAACACCAAGCTGATAGCACAAATCTTCCAAATAATCCCTCATATCTCCAGAACCTGCAATAACTAATTTTGCATTATGTCTTTCAAGAATTTTTGGCATTGCTCTTATTAAATACTCTATTCCCTTTTGATATGTTAATCTTCCAACAAATAAAATCATTTTTTCATCATCTTGAACTCCTATACTCCTTCTAAAGTTTATCTTCTCCTCCCAACTTAAATTAATATCAAATTCCCATGGATTTATTCCATTGTAGATAACTTTAACTTTATCTTCGGGAGTATTAAATATAGAGCAAACTTCTTCCTTTAAAGATTTACTTACGGTTATTACTTGACAGGATTCGTAAGTTGAAAGGTATTCCATTGCATGAATAGCTTTTGAGTCATCTGAATAAAGCCCCCCACACCTTCCAATTTCAGTGCTGTGTATTGATTGAACATACGGCATTCTGCAGATATGTTTCAAATTAGCTCCAACAAAGTGCGTCATCCAATCATGACAATGAATAACGTCATATTTATCTACTCCTAAAATTCCTAACTTTTTTTCCATCTCTTCAGCCATAAACATAGCCCAAGTTAAAAAATGTGGATGAGATATTGGTCTTACTCTATAAACATTCACCCCATTTATGTTCTCATACTCAGGCAAGTCATAGCCAACTGTTATAACATCTACTTCATGCCCATTCCTAACCAATCCCTCAGCTAAGCCCTTACAATGAATTGCCAGCCCTCCAACAATTCTTGGGGGATATTCCCAAGTTACCATAGCAATTTTCATAATATCATCATTTAGATTTTTAAATATAGTATAAATCTTAGAAAGGTATAAAAACTATCTAATAGATACTTTAAATTAGATAATATAAAAACATTGTGATATATGTACATCATAATATAATATTTATTGTTAAAATCTGAAATTGAAATTGCTTTAAAGGGGTAATTATGAAAATAGTCATCCTTGCTCCAACAATAACCCCTATTGTCTCTTATGGAGGATTAGGGGATGTAATGAGAGACTTGCCAAAATTTTTAAAAAAAGGTAATGAAGTAGTTGTTCTAACTCTAAACCATTATAATAGGTATTTTACTCTTCCCTATGAAGATATCAAAAAAATAACTGTTATCTATAAAGGAGCTAAAATTACATTTGATGTTTTAAGAACAAAGCATCCAACGACAGGAGTAGATTTAATTGTATTTAGTAATGAAAGTGTCAATAACTTAAATGTTTGGGACCCTATTAAGTATGAAATTTTTGCTGATTTGGTTATTACATATTTAGATGAGGTTAAAGATATTGATGTAGTGTCTGGGCATGATTGGATGTGTGGTTTAGCTATAGCCAAATGCAACGATATTTTAGATTTACCAACAACCTTAACCATACATAATGAGGCATTTAAAGGAGAGATGATTGAGTATAAAGGGGAAGTTATGACATTTTTGGAGTTAGGAATTAAGTATGCAGATGCCGTTAATACAGTAAGCCCTTCTCATGCTGAGGAAATAAAAAACTACCCTTATATAAAAAAATACTTAAATAATAAGCCATTCTGTGGGATTTTAAATGGAATTGATATTGATGAATACGACCCCATGAAGATAATAGAAAGGATGTGCAACCTCTCAAACAACAAACTTGACCCAAGAAATTATGCTTATATCTCTCCCTATTCAGCTGAAGATTCCCATAATATAAAACCAAAAATAAAATATTCATGGTTTTATAGAGGAGGAGTTTATGAATATGTGGAAGATTGGAATAAGATTGATAAAGGAATATCAGCTACTGATGTTGAGGTCCATGGTGGGGTAGATGGAGATATAGAAACTCCATTAATTGGTTTTGTTGGAAGGGCGACACATCAAAAAGGTTTTAACACCATGTTTGAAGCAATTCCAGAACTTTTAGAAAAACATGATATAAGATTTGTATTTTTAACAAAGGGGGATAGAGATATTGAAGAGAGACTAAAAAATCTTGCAAATGAACATGATGGAAGAATCTTGGCATTGATAGGCTATTCCCTCCCACTCTCATCTTTAGTATTTGCTGGGAGTGATTGGATAATTATGCCTTCATACTGGGAACCGTGTGGTTTAGTGCAAATGGAAGCTATGGCATACTGCACTCCAGTCATAGCTACAGAAACTGGAGGTTTAAAAGATACCATAATTCCTCTTCATCCAAATCCTTATGAACATCCAAATTTTGATAAGGCAACGGGTGTTTTATTTAAAGTTCCAGATAAAGTGGGGTTTATGTGGGGGGTTGAGCACGCATTAAATTGGACATTCTATAAACTTAATGAAATATGTATGTTTATGCAGTATATAAGATATAAATGCCCTAAACATCCTTATGATGAGAACTCCCCATTATCTATGATGATGAAAAACTGCTACTATCACGTGTTTAGAAACTTAAGCTGGCAGAACTCCCCATCTATAAGAAAGTATAAGGGCTTATTTGGAGGAGCAATTTATAATCACTATCTACAACCATAACTTTCCACTTTATGTAATAAAAGATTTGGGGGGAAATATGCTAAGTTATGATTACGAAAACGCTTTAAAAGTTGGAGAAATAAGCCTTGAAGATATCAATAAAGTAGATTTTGCAAATGCATATTCAAACTTGATGGAGAAATTGGATAATGGAGTTGTAGGATTTAGAGATGTTATTTATGATGAGAACTTAGATAAATATAAATCTTTAAATGGATATGAAAATGTTGTAGTTATTGGAATGGGAGGCTCCATATTGGGAACAATGGCTATTTATTATGCAATTTCACCATTTAACAATAATGCCTATTTTATAGACAACAGCGACCCTGAAAAAACCCTCTCAATACTAAAAAAAGTTGATTTAAACGAATCTATAATTTATATTATTAGTAAATCTGGCAACACATTGGAAACTTTGGTTAATTATTATCTAATTAAAAAAAGAATTGAAAAATTAAATTCATTTAAAGGAAAACTTGTTTTTATTACTAATGGTGGGAAATTAAAGAGAGAGGCAGAGAAAAATAACTATGATATATTTTCAATTCCTGAAAATGTCCCTGGAAGGTTTTCAGTCTTTACTGCTGTTGGTTTAGCTCCTTTATATTCTTTAGGAGTTGATATATCAAAAATATTAGAAGGAGCAAGAGAGATGGACAAAATCTGTCAAAATGAAGATATTTTAAAAAATCCTGCACTTTTAAATGGGGTTATACACTACCTATATGATAAGAGAGGAAAGGACATCTCAGTTATTATGAGTTATGTTGAAAGCTTAAAATATTTTGGAGATTGGTATAAACAACTTATTGGAGAAAGTTTGGGAAAAAATAAGCATGGAATAACTCCTTTATTATCAATTGGAGCCAAAGACCAACATTCTTTATTGCAGTTGTATATGGATGGGAAGAAAGACAAGATTATAACATTCATGGTTGCTAAAAAATATAGGTTAGATGAAGAAATAGAATTTGAAGACATAAATGATGAGAAAATTTCTTGCAGATATTCAGATATAATTAGGAGCCAACAAAAAGCTACAGAGATAGCTTTAACAAATAATGGAGTCCCAAATGTAAGAATAACCCTTGATGAAATAAATGAGATGGCTATGGGGGCTTTACTATACATGTATGAGATGCAAGTTGGTTTTATGGGGGAGCTTTACAATATAAACGCCTACAATCAACCAGCAGTTGAAGAGGAGAAAAAAATTTGCTGGAGATTGATTAAACAATAAATAATATTTCTAATTCTTTTTCTTTATTAGTAGATATCTTAAAATGTGTGATATTATGGAAATAAAAAAATTTATTGAGACAATAAAAGGAACTAAGCTTTTCACAGCATATAATACAAATGTAGATGCAATAAAATATTTAAAAGACGAAGATGTACAAAAATTGGTAGATGAATTTAACCATAAAGATATAATAGAAAGAATGGAAGAATATCCAAGAATTATTGAAGAACCGTTAGATTTCGTTGCAAGGTTAGTTCATAGTATAAAGACGGGAAAACCGGCAGAGGTTCCAATAAAGGATGATAAAAAGTTACATGAGTGGTTTGATAGAATTAAATATGATGAGGAAAGAATGGGAGGACAGGCAGGGATTGTTTCTAATTTAATGGCTACCCTGCAGATAGATAAAATAATTGTTTATACTCCATTTTTATCAAAAAAACAGGCAGAGATGTTTGTTGATTATGATAATTTGCTTTATCCATTAGTTGAAAATGGAAATCTTGTATTAAAAAAAGTTAGAGAGGCATATAGAGATGACCCAATAAAGATAAACAGGATATTCGAATTCAAAAAAGGGTTAAAGTTTAAGTTAAATGGAGAGGAAATAACTGCTAAGCAATCTACAAGATTTATTGTTGCCTCAAGACCTGAAGCTTTGAGGATTGAGATAAAAGATGATGTTAGGAAATTTCTGCCGAAGATTGGAGAGGCTGTGGATTGTGCATTTTTATCTGGTTATCAGGCAATTAAAGAGGAATATAGAGATGGGAAAACAGCAAAATATTACTTTGAGAGGGCTGAAGAGGATATAAAATTATTAAAAAAGAATAAAAACATCAAAACCCACTTGGAATTTGCCTCCATATCAAATATAGAGATTAGAAAGATGGTTGTTGATTATATTTTAAGTAACGTGGAAAGCGTAGGAATGGATGAAACAGAGATAGCTAATGTTTTGCATATCTTGGGCTATGATGAGTTAAGCAATAATATTTTAAAAGACAGTTTTATTGAGGATGTGATTGAAGGGGCTAAGATATTACTGGATAAATTTAAAAACTTGGAGGTTGTTCAAGTTCATACAATATATTATATTTTGTTTGTTTGTAGGGCTGATAATCCACTATCTAAAGAAGAACTTGAAGAATGTTTAGAATTCTCTACTATCTTGGCATCAACAAAGGCAAAACTTGGAAATATAAGGGCAATAGATGATTTACATGAAGGTTTAAAAATCCCTCACAATAAATATGGGGATTTATTAAAGGAGATTGCTGAGAAATTTAACGATAATAATTATAAAATAGCTTTATCTCCATCAAGATATGTTGAAAAACCAAAATCTACAGTAGGTTTAGGAGATACAATATCAAGTGGGGCGTTTGTTTATTATGTATCTCTATTAAATAAAAAAAGAATGAGCTAAAAACTAATTTTTTATTTTTTAAGTGTTTTTACTCCTTTTTTAGTTCCAACTAAAACCTTATCTACCTTTGTAAAGATACCATTTTCAACTACTCCAGGAATGTTATTAATTTCTTTCTCAAGTTCTATAGCGTCATCTATGTTCATAAATACATCAATAATCATATTTCCGTTGTCTGTTATAACAGGTCCTCTTTTTCTGTCTCCTAATCTAATTACTGCCTCTCCTCCCATTTCTGATAAAGCTCTTATTACAACCCTATAAGCTGAAGGAATAACTTCCACAGGGATTGGGAACTTTTCCCCTAATTTTTTAACTAATTTACTTTCATCAACTAAAACAACAAATTCATTTGCGTTGTAATCAACTATTTTTTCTTGAGTATGGCAGCCTCCACCTCCTTTTATTAAAAAGAGAGTTGTTTCCTCAACTTCATCAGCTCCATCAAAGGCAATATCAACATCGTACTCATCTAATGTAACTAATGGAATTTCATACTGCATAGCCAGCATTTTAGCTTCAAATGATGTTGGAATTCCGAAGACTGTTAGCTCCTCTTCTCTAATTCTATTTCCAAGTTCTCTGATGAATAAAGCTGCTGTTGAACCGGTTCCTAATCCAATAACCATTCCATCTTTAACTAACTTCACTGCTTCCTTAGCTACTTTTAATTTTAAATCTTCATTTGACACTATATCCCTCTTTTCTGGCTTTGTGGTTGTTATTGAAATATTACAGGACTTTCACAGAGGATAAGATATTATTTAATGTAAAAAGATGCCTTTGGCATCAAAATTCCAAACTCAATATATAGACTGTGAAAGTCCTGTATTAAGAATGTTATAAAAAGTTTTTGTAATTTATAGATTTAAATATATAAATATAATGAAGAAAAAGAAAATAATATTATTTTTGTGTTTTATCCCGAATTGGTCTGATTTTAATTATAGGGATTATGGTTGGAGTTTCGATGATTATATTACAATTATTTCCATTCCGAAACGGTCTTATTTTAATTTTTTGTATCGATGTATTGGGATTTATTAATGATTGCGATTTCCATTCCGAAACGGTCTTATTTTAATAAATGTCCATTTACTGATACTTCTACCTTATCAATATGTGTATTTCCATTCCGAAACGGTCTGATTTTAATTTTACAAGAAAAAATATTCAAGATTATCTAAGCTTAATTAAAATTTCCATTCCGAAACGGTCTTATTTTAATAAGAAAGGACAATAGTGTTTTTTGGGGTGAAAACTATTTCCATTCCGAAACGGTCTTATTTTAATTCTTCAAATACATTATCAAATTTAAAAAATGAAAATCCCTCCAATTTCCATTCCGAAACGGTCTTATTTTAATGAGGTTCAATTAAATGAAGCAGATAAACATCTGCTGAAATATCATTTCCATTCCGAAACGGTCTTATTTTAATATTAAGATTAATGGTAGCTGTTTGTGCAGACGGTAGTTTATTTCCATTCCGAAACGGTCTTATTTTAATAACTTCATGTCGTCATAGTTAAATACTTCATAAGGAATTTCCATTCCGAAACGGTCTTATTTTAATCTAATAAATTTCTTATGAATAAATGCATCTCTCAACATCTTTTATTTCCATTCCGAAACGGTCTTATTTTAATCTGCCAAAGCATCAATCTCTGACTTATATTTCCCAATTTCCATTCCGAAACGGTCTTATTTTAATAAACTGTGTTTTTAGTCAATAAAGACGAACCATTTACGATTTCCATTCCGAAACGGTCTTATTTTAATAGGGCAATCATTCACAACATAATATACTTCAACTCTCCCAATATTTAAGCTTTTCTATACCATATTTTTCTAAGGGTAAGTAACTACTCCATAATATAAACCCTTTAGTATTTAAATCTTTCTTTCCATAATAAAACAGAGTATTTTTATCTTTTTAAATCCAAAAATTTAACTTATTTGTTAGAGAAATTTTATTTACTTGCCTAATTAATCCTAATTTTTAAAAATCTGAATAATTCAATAAACTCAAATATTCTAAATAATCAAACCAGCTAACCCTTAGAAATTAAATTTAAAACCTCTAAATAAATAAATAATTCCTAAATACTCTCATTTCTAAATTCCAAACTTATACAACAAGACAATCAATAAATCAATTAACAAAATTGAAAATCCCATAAAAACCTTAATAGTAAAATTCTAAAATATAATATCTACGGAACCCATATAAATATGTAACACAAAAAATTAAATTATTTTTTAGTAGAATTGTAGATATGGATTAAATCACTTAAAATAGCTGAAGCTGTTTCTATAGGTCCAGCTCCTCTTCCAACAACTACAACCTCTTTTGCCAAATCAGTTTCAAACATTGCAACGTTTAAAGTTCCCTTGACATTTAATGGGCTGTCTATTGGAACAAGCATTGGCTCAACAATTAAATAGCCATCTTTAATCTGTCCAATTAATTTTATTGTGTATCCTCTTTTATTAGCTAAAAATAGAGCTTCTGGAGTTATTCTACTTATTCCCTTAACTTTTACATCTTTTATTGTTTTATTCATGCCCATAATTGAGTTTGCTAAGATAACAATCTTTGCTGCAGTGTCTAAACCCTCAATATCTTGAGTTGGGTCTGTTTCAGCTATTCCAAGCTCTTTAGCCTCTTTTAATGCAGTTTCAAAATCTAAACCCTCTTTCTCCATTTTTGTTAGTATGTAGTTGGTTGTTCCATTTAAAATTCCCCTTATTGATAAAATTTCATTTCCTGCTAATGTCTCTTTAGCCAAGTTTATTATTGGCATTGCCCCTCCAACTGAAGCCTCATGTCTGAAAATAACTCCATGTTTTTTTGCCTCTTCAATCAACTCCTTATAACATAAAGCTAACGGTCCTTTATTAGCTGTTACAACGTGTTTTTTATTTTTAAAGCTTTCTAATATATGAGTTTTAGCTGGGTCTCCTGTTTCTAAGTTTGATGGTGTTACTTCAACAACAACATCCGCATCAACTTCTTTTATAACATCTATTGAACTCATCTCTCTTCCTTTCTCTGGATAATTTTTAATCTTTCCAGTTTTTTCTTTAACTTCTATTGCTTTTAGTAAATCTAAGCCATCTTCATCTATTGCAGCTCCAGAGCTATCTGTTATAGCAACAACCTTAAATTCCTCATAGTTCTTTTTTAAATAATCTTTTTTATCATACAAGACCTTAGCAATTCCTTTTCCTATAGCTCCAAATCCTACTATAATTATATCCATCCTCTCACCAAAATTTTATTTAAAATATGGATTTTATGAATAACAATCCTTTTTCTTTTTCTAACTCTTCAAATAAGTAAAAAAGCTCCTCTATCTTATCCTCATCAACGATAATTCTCATCATTGCTGATGATTCTTTATCTGGATGTGGCATAATCAAATCTAAATCTTCAACAAGTCCTATCTCATTTATTCTGTCTATTGTGTCTCTCACGTTGGTATCAACAACGTGCCCTATAACAACAACATCTAAATAAACCTTCTTATCTTTTCCATCTATTTTTTTAATTATAGCTCCCTCTTTTTCTAAATCTTCTAAAATCTTTTTTAATTTATCTTTATCATCAACATCAATAACAATCCTTACAGGAACTTTCCCTCCTCTTTTTTCCTCTCTTGAGTGAATAATGCTTATTACATTAGCCCCGTATTTTGAAATTGGAGTTAAAACTCTCAACAATTCTCCAGGTTTGTCTTTTAACTCAATATCTATTGTAATCATATTTTACCACCACACATCTTTAATGCCTAATTTATAGGCAATTATGTTTCCAAGTAGATGAACAAAGACAGTAAATAAACAGATTATAATTATCATCTCATAGGGTATTGGAGCAACAATATAACCAAATGCTAAAGCTCCTATAACAAAGTCAAGTTGGTCTAATAACGGAGCTGGCTTTCCTCTTTCAATATTTAACCTTCTTTTTATAAAGCTACCTACTGCATCACCAACAATAGCCCCGACTGATAAAAAGAAAGCCAATATAACATGGTCTAAAACAGTGCCATAAAAATCTAAGCTATTAAAAATATTAAAATCTACTAAAATTCCCTGAATTAATCCAACTAACGTTCCACATAAAATTCCGAAAATGCAACCTCTATATGTTACTCCATTACCTATTAATCTCCTTCCATCAATAAAATTTTTTCCCAAATCTACTGGAGTACCTCCGCCAAATATACATGCTGATGCATTTGCAACATAAGCTGGCAATATATACCAAAGTGATGCAAACAACAACCTATAAAACATCTGTCTCCCCTTACATTAATTTAACTCTATGGTAGTTAAATTATCCTTTATATATAAAAATATTATTCTGTGAGACCATGAAATGTTCAATCTGTGTTCATACCTCAAAAACAAAAAAGATAATTAACTATGAAGGGAAGCCAATATGTGTAGATTGTTTAACAATGTTAAAATATCCTCCAAACTTTGAGAAGATGAAAAAAGAGGTTGAAGAAATTTTATATAATTTAAAAAAAGAGGGAGGAAAATATCATTGCATTTTAGCATTTTCTGGTGGAAAAGATAGTGTTTTAGCATTAAAATTATTAAAAGAGAAATTTAAATTAAATCCATTATGTGTTATGGTTGATAATAAGTATATGGCTAAAGAAGCCATAGAAAACGCTTTAAATGTAACAAAACATTATCAAGTAGATTTAATGATATTAAATAGAGATTACACAGATTTATTTGAAGATGCAATAAAAAGAGGAGAAAGTCCTTGTAGGAGATGCTCAAGGCTTATATTGAGAGAGGTTTGGAGAGTTACTAAATTGTTGGGATTGAAGTATATAATTACTGGGCATGAGTTACCTTTCGGACACTCTGCAATAAGGGAGATGAAGGAAGGCATAAAAATGATAAGGTTATTAGCACCCTATAAATTTAAAGAAGAGGAGAAATATAAAATGTTAGAAGATTTACCTTGGAAAAAACCAGATTTGGGTGGTTATACAACAAACTGCTTAGTTTTAGGAGTTGCATTAGAGAGATTTTATGATAAATATGGGTTTAGCTTTGAGATTGATAGGATTGCTACACTTGTTAGGTTGGGTTTGTTATCTAAAGAAAAAGCTAAGAAGGAATTGGAAAAACCTAAAGTTCCTAAGGAGATTTATGAAGAGTTGAGAAGAAGAGGATTGAAGATATAAAAAAGAGGGATACTTATGAGCATAATAGCAATAAATGAAAATGGCTTCTTAGATAAAATTAAAGGAAGAAATCCTTTATTTACTTGTGTAATTTCATCAATAGAAACTACCTTATCAATTCCAATATCTGGAGTGCATAGGGATGTTATTAAATACACACCCTCTGCAGATGTTGAGCTTGTTTTTTATGGAAAATCTCTAACTTTAAAAACTCCTCCAATAGATGCCACTGGCTCACCAACACCTGCAACCATAACGAGGGCATGTGTTGAGCTAAAGAATATAAAAAACCTCCACATAGATGCGGGAGCTTTTGTTAAGCCAAAGATTCCTTTTATAGAGATAGATGAAAAGCCAACTGGGAGAATAGAAGAAGGTAAAGCAATGAATAACTCAAAGGAATTATATATGAAAGGTTATCTCTTAGGTAAAAACTTAGATGCTGAATTATTAATTGTTGGGGAGAGTGTTCCTGGTGGGACAACAACAGCATTAGGGGTTTTATTAGGATTAGGATATGATGCCGAGGGAAAGGTTAGCTCTGGCTCTATAAATAACCCCCATGAGTTAAAAATAAAGGTTGTTAGAGAGGGTTTAAAGAAAGCTGGCATTAATGAAAAATCATCTGTCTTTGATGTTTTAAATGCCGTTGGAGATAAGATGATGCCTGTTGTTGCTGGTTTGGCTATAAGTTTTGCTGAAAGAAATAAGCCAGTTATTTTAGCTGGAGGAACACAGATGAGTGCTGTCTTAGCAGTTATAAAAGAGATTAACAAAAAGGTTTTAGATAAAAACTTAATAGCCATAGGAACAACTGAATTTGTTTTAAATGATAAAAAAGGAGATTTAAAGGGAATAGTTGAGCAGATAGGAAATGTTCCAGTTTTAGCATCTAAGTTTTATTTTGAAAAAGCAAAGATTGAGGGATTAAAAAATTATTGCAAAGGTTCAGTAAAAGAAGGAGTAGGGGCTGGAGGAATAGCAGTTTATAGTATAGTTAATGATTTGGAACCAACGAAAATAAGGGAGTTTATAGAAAATAAGTTTTATGAGTGGTATAAAGAATAAAGCAATTTATTTTTAAAATTTTCAAATAAAATAATTATTATTGTAATGCTATTTTCAATAATTTCTATTTTTCAAGGATTTCGGTTTAACTAAAAAATCGTATCTGAAAATGGTATTTCGTGTTTCCATTCCGAATCGGTCTGATTTTAACCACAAAAGAAGAGTATGAAGTTTTAAACGGATTGTTCCAGTTTCCATACCGAATCGGTCTTATTTTAATTGCAAAAATTTTGGTTTGGCATTGGAGGGTTTATTTATTTTCATTTCCATCCTCCAAGAGGTCTGATTTTAACTTCTTAAAACAGCCACAAGTTAAACATTGGTTTATTTCGTTTCCATCCTCCAAGAGGTCTGATTTTAACTTATTGTGTTATTGTCAATTTCCATATTCCCCACCAAAAAATTTCCATCCTCCAAGAGGTCTGATTTTAACAGAAAATGAAGTAAAAGAGCTAAAAAAGTGCTTATGTTTCCATCCTCCAAGAGGTCTGATTTTAACGGTCTGATTTTAAGAAAAAAAATTAAGATAATAAAAACATTTCCATCCTCCAAGAGGTCTGATTTTAACTAGGTTAAAAATTCTGACTTTTCTAGTCCAGATGTGCTTACAGCATTTCCATCCTCCAAGAGGTCTGATTTTAACAGGGCAATCATTCACAACATAATATACTTCATCACTCTTAATATTTAAGCTTTTCTATACCATATTTTTCTAAGGATAAATAACCATCTTACAATATAAACCTTTTAGTATTTAAAATTTTATCTCTTTACTAAAACTAAGCATTTTTATCTTTTTAAATCCAAAAATTTAACTTGTCTGTTAGAGAAATCTTATTTCCTTTCCTAATTAATCTTAATTTTTAAAAATCTGAATAATTCAATAAACTCAAATATTCTAAATAATCAAACCAGCAAACCCTTAGAAATTAAATAAAAATCCTTTGAACTAATTAATAACTTCTAAATACTCTTATTTTCAAATTTCAAACATATTCAACAAGACAATCCATTAACCAAACAACAAAATCAAAAATCCTAAAACCCAAATAATAAAATTCTAAAATATAATATCTACGAACTCATATAAATATATAATGACGCAAAAAATAAATTATTTTAGCATATTAATAGAATCTTAGATATTTAAATCCATCTCCCTCATCAAAACTGTAATGAATAGTGCTGTACTCCTTAGCAAATTCTTTAACATCCTCTCTAACTTTCTCTGGTTTTTCTTTATCAATAGCTATCCTTTTCATAAATTCAGCTATTTCTTCCATCTCTTTTTCTTTCATTCCTAATCTTGTACATTCTTGTGTTCCTAACCTAATACCACTTGGATTGTCTGAGTTATTAACATCATCCCATGGCAATAAGTTTTTATTTAAAATGATATTTGCCTCTTCATACATCTTAGCTAACTCACTTGCTGAAAACTCTATGTCTGGAGAACTCTCTATATCAATAATTACTTGATGGCTTTCTGTAAAGTCCTTGTGCTCACATAAAACATTAAATCCTCTCTCATACAGAGCCTGAGCTAATGCCTTTGCATTCTTAATAACTTGCTTAGCATAAGCTTCTCCAAACTCCAACATCTCAGCTAAGGCAATGGCTAAACCAGCCTTATGATGTAAATGATGGTTACTAACAACCCCTGGGAATACATGGCTGTCTATCTTGTCAGCGTTTTCTTTTGTTGTTAATATAACTCCTCCTTGAGGACCAAAGAATGTTTTATGAGTGCTACCCATTAAATACTCCGCCCCTTCTCTCAATGGGTCTTGGAACTGCTTTCCAGCTATTAATCCCAAAACATGAGCTCCATCATAGGCAATTTTAGCACCAACTTCTTGAGCAGCTTCATAGGCATCAGCTACTGGATGAGGGAATGGGAATAAAGAACCTCCAAACAATATTAGCTTTGGCTTCTCTTCTAAGATTTTTTTAACCATTGCATCAGCATCAATATTCATCTCTTCTGGGTCGAATGGATGGTTTATAACTTTTAATCCTCTAATTCCAGCAGCACTTACTTTCCAATGGCTTATATGCCCACCATCTGGAACACTTAAAGCCATTAATTTATCCCCTGGCTTTGTTTCAGCAAAGAAAACAGCTAAATTAGCAACGACACCACTTGTTGGCTGAACGTTTGCGTGTTCAGCTTTAAATAATTCTTTAGACAACTCTATACAGAGTGTTTCAACTTCATCTATATATTTACATCCTTGGTATAATCTTTTTCCTGGTAATCCCTCAGCATATCTATGCATAAAATCTGTTGCACACGCCTCTCTAACTGCTAAACTTGTTATATTCTCACTTGCAATTAATTTTATGCTCTCTCTCATCCACTCGTGCTGTTTTATTGAAACGTCCCTAATAAACTTTGGAACATCCGAATATTCCATTTTTATCCCTCTTATTAACGTTTAATAGAAATAGAAACAATAAATATACCGTATTAATACTTAAAAATATCTTTAAACTATACTGTCTTCAAAATTAATTAAAGTTTATTAATAAATATTTGACAATAAATATTTAAATGCCTTCCTTTGGAAGGTGTTCATAAGCTACTGGTTACTTCAAAATGTTTTTGAAAGACACTATATAAAAAAGTTTTTGGTGCTGTCTATGATGAAGGTGTGTGTTATAGAAGGGGATGGAATAGGAAAAGAAGTGATTCCAGAGGCCATAAAAATATTAAATGAGTTGGGAGAGTTTGAAATAATAAAAGGAGAGGCAGGATTAGAATGTTTAAAAAAATATGGTAATGCACTTCCAGAGGATACAATAGAAAAAGCTAAAGAGGCAGATATTATTTTGTTTGGGGCTATAACCTCACCAAAGCCAGGGGAAGTTCAAAATTATAAAAGCCCTATAATAACGTTGAGGAAGATGTTTCATTTATATGCAAATGTAAGACCAATAAACAACTTTGGAATTGGACAATTAATTGGGAAAATTGCAGATTATGAATTCTTAAATGCTAAGAATATTGATATAGTTATTATAAGAGAGAATACGGAAGATTTATATGTTGGTAGAGAGAGATTAGAAAATGATACAGCAATAGCTGAGAGGGTTATAACAAGAAAGGGTAGCGAGAGAATAATAAGATTTGCATTTGAATATGCTATAAAAAATAATAGGAAAAAGGTATCTTGCATCCATAAAGCTAATGTTTTAAGAATAACTGATGGTTTATTCTTAGAGGTTTTTAATGAAATAAAAAAACATTATAATATAGAGGCAGATGATTATTTAGTTGATTCAACAGCTATGAACTTAATAAAACATCCTGAAAAATTTGATGTTATTGTTACAACAAACATGTTTGGGGATATTTTATCAGATGAGGCATCTGCATTAATTGGAGGACTTGGTTTAGCTCCTTCAGCAAATATAGGAGATGATAAAGCATTATTTGAGCCAGTTCATGGTTCAGCTCCAGATATAGCTGGGAAAGGTATAGCAAATCCAATGGCATCTATATTAAGTATTGCTATGCTTTTTGATTATATTGGAGAGAAAGAAAAGGGAGATTTGATTAGAGAGGCAGTGAAATACTGCTTAATAAACAAAAAAGTTACTCCTGACTTGGGAGGGGATTTAAAGACAAAAGATGTTGGAGACGAAATTCTAAATTACATTAGAAAGAAGTTAAAGGGATATTGATGAAAATAAAGATAACTAAATCCACAATATTGTTGATAATTAGCTTTTTATTTATTTTAGCAATAATGGCATATATTGGCTTAGATAAAATAATAAAAGTTCTTATCAATACAAACCCAGAATATGTAATTCTTGCTTTTATACTTCAAATACTGGTTTCTGTAATTCTCTCAGCAAGATGGAAATTTATAATTAAGATTTTAGGTTATTCTGCAAATTTTAAAAATATCTTTTTACTCGTTTTAATGGGATTGTTTATTAACAATATAACTCCATCTATGAGAGGGGGAGGAGAGGCATTTAGAGCTTATTATTTATCAAAACTTGAAGAGATTCCAAAAGGTTTGGCATTTTCTACAGTTGTAGTTGAAAGAGTTTTAGATACAGCGATATTTTTATTTTTCACATTATTTGTTATTGGATACTTTGTAGTTACTGGATTTAAGTATCTTGAGTATCTTATACTATCTTGGATTTTTTTATTTTCTCTAACTGCAATAATTATCTATTTAATTGCAAATAAAGGACTTCTAATTAAGACGGTTACCAAAATATCAAAGTTTATCTGTAAATATTGCTCATATAATTATGATGAGACAAAAATCCTACAATCTATTGAAGAGTTTTACAACAGTATGAAATTTTTTAAAAATAAGAGAGGATGGGAGGTTGTTGTAGCCATATTTTTATCAGTTATGCGGTATATCTTCGATATTTTAAAATTATGGCTGTTATTTTTGTCTCTCTCTTATGTTGTCTCAGTTATTTGTGTATCTGCAGTATATTTAATAACCCTCCTCTCTGGTGTTTTATCTATAACTCCAAGTGGCTTTGGAACAGCAGACACAGTTATGATACTTTCTTTCTCTGCTTTTAATATTCCTCCTTCAGTCGCTGCAGCAGTTACTTTATTAGACAGACTTGTTTCTTACATACTCCCTACAATCCTTGGTTATATTGCTATGTTAATTATAAAAAGAGAGATTGATAAGAAAAAAGGAAAATAATTTAATATAATATCTATTAATTATATTTTATTTAATATACTTTAAAATCTCTCTCAAATCCCTTTTCTCTATACAAATATCTGCCTTCTCTTTTAAAATTGGCTTAGCACAAAAAGCTATCTTCAAACCAGCTTTTTTAAACATACTTATGTCATTAGCTCCATCTCCTACAGCAACAGTATCCTCCAAATTTATTCCCTCAATTTTAGCTATCTTTTCCAAAATTTCTCCCTTAGCATTTTCTTTTAAAACCTCTCCCTCAACATCTCCAGTTAGTTTTCCATCTTTAACAATCAATCTATTTGCAAAAGCATAATCTAATCCCAATTTTTCTTTAATTTTATTAACAGCAATATCAAAACCTCCACTAACAACAGCAACAACATAACCTCTATTTTTTAACTCTTTAATAGTCTCTTCAGCTCCCTCTGTTGGTGTTATTCTTTTAATAGCTTTTTCAACCTTTTCAATTGGAAGGTCTTTTAATAAACTAACTCTTTTTCTTAAAGATTGCTCAAAATTTAATTTCCCTTCCATTGCTTCTTTAGTAATTTTTTTAACTTCTTCCTCAACTCCCGCCTCTCTTGCAATCTCATCAATTGTCTCATTATTAACCAATGTGCTATCAAAATCAAATAAAATAAGCTTTTTCTTCTTCTCCATTCAATCACCAACTTTAAAAATTTTAAAATTAAGTAAATTTTAATAAAAAAGTTTAATAAAATTAATTATTCAATTTTCTCGACTTTTATCTCATAATCATGAATAACAGGGTTTGCTAAGAGCTTTTTACACATTTCTTCAACTTCCTCTTTAACTTTTTCTTCATTTTCTCCTTCCATTATTATATCAATCATCTTGTATGTTTGGACTTCTTTAACATTATTAAATCCTAAAAAGTTTAAAGCTCTCTGTATTGTCCTTCCTTCTGGATTTAGAACTCCTTTTTTTAACTTTATTATAACTGTTGCCTTATACATAATTTCACCTTATTGCTTTATAATAATCCCAATCTCTCAGCGACAATTCTGTATTTTGCAATAACATCCCCTAAATCCTTTCTAAATACATCCTTATCTAAGACATCTCGTGTCTCCTTATCCCACAATCTCATAGTATCTGGGCTTATCTCATCTGCAACTAATAAATTGCCTTCCCTATCTTTACCAATTTCAATTTTGAAATCAACTAATATAATGCCCTTCTCATCAAACAATTTCTTTAATACTTCATTAACCTTTAAAGCAATTTCTTTAATTTTATTTAGCTCCTCTCTTGTAGCTAAACCTAAAGCTACAGCAATATCTTCATTTAGCATTGGGTCTCCATACTCATCATTTTTATAGTCAAATTGAACAATTGGAAATGGCAATTCTTTCCCTTCTTCAAAAGGATATCTTCTACACAAACTTCCAGCAGCTATATTTCTAACTATAACCTCAATTGGAATTATCTCAACTTTTTTAGCTATCATGTATCTTGGTTCTATATACTTTATATAGTGGGTTTTGACTCCATTTTCCTCTAAAGCCTCAAATAACTTTGATGAGATTAGAGCATTTAAGTAACCTTTTCCTTGTTTGACATCATGCTTAGCTCCATTTCCAGCTGTTATATCATCTCTAAACTCTATCAAAACTTTATCATCATCAATCTCATAGATTGACTTTGCCTTTCCACTGTATAATGGCTGTTTTTTTAGAATTTCTTCTAATTTTATCTCCATACTTTCACCTTAGCTATAACTTTAAATTTTAATTATTAAAACTCTCATTTAATTTTTAATCTTTATACTTACAATGTAATATAAAAAATTTATAGTTCTTTTCAAATGTTAATAAAGTTTATTAATTAAGTTTGAACTCCCTTCCTAATGGAAGGAGTTCATCAGTGCCTTAGTTATTACAAAATATTTTAAAAAGAACTATAGTCAAAACAGTGAAATAAAAAATAAAAATATATCAAAGATTTCGATGTGCCTCCCTTAAAGGGTTCGGCACATCGTAAGAACGTTATAAAAACTGCCCAGCACCGAGTTAATAGCATATATATGTTTGATATTAAATTTCAATAACTTTAACATCCTTACTTAAAACTGCTTTACCTTCACCTTTTTTCACAACTCTTCCAACTTCAAAAGCATAGCATTTAGCTTTTTCCAACTCATCAATTAAATTATCTTTATATTCTTCTTTTGCTGATATTAATAAGCCACCAGCAGTTTCTGCACCATAACCATCCAATAAAGCATGTCCAAATAATCTGCTTAACTCTGGAGTCCTTTTTATACAAGGCAGTAAATTTATTTCTATTAAAACATTGCTATTCTTAGCCATTTCATTTGAATGCCCCAATATTCCAAATCCAGTTATGTCAGTTAAAGCATTTGCTATTTTATCTCCAACTCTTTCTTCAGCCTTTCTTAGAGCTTTTAATGCATATCTGTTTGATGTAGTCATTATCTCTATTGCCTTATTTATGATGTAGTCTCTTTCTTCTTCAGTTATGCTAATTAAATCCTTAAACTCCTCTGGGATTCTTGATAACGCCATCGCTGTTTGAGTTCCTAATGGTTTTGTTAATATTAAAACATCTCCTACCTTAACTCCAGCCTTTGTTAAAACCTCCTCCTCTCTTCCAACACCAGTAACTGCTCCTCCAATTAAGGGCCATGGATTTAGTATTGTATGACCACCAACTATTGTTGTTTTGTTCTCTCTGCAGAAGTCTTGAAAGCCCTTTAACATCTCTCTAACTACGTGTATTGGAAGCTTCTCTGGAATACCAACAATTGCTAAAACTCCTACTATATCCAATAGTCCCATAGCATAGATGTCGCTTGTTGAGTTGCAAGCTGCTATTTTTCCCTGTATGTATGGGTCATCAACTATTGGTGTAAAGACATCAACTGTCTTTGCTATAACTAACCCATTCCTCTTAATTATTGATGCATCATCTCCTAAACCAACCAAGATATTTTTGTCCAATAAGTCATCATCAGTAACTATTCCTTTAACTAAAAACTCTAACTCGGTGCTGGGCAGTTTGCAAGCTCATCCGTGGAGTTTAACTAATTCAGTTAGTTTTATTTTTTCATTACCTCTTTCCATACTCTCACCTAAAAGTTATAAATTTATAAACATACCAAACAACTACAATTATTAGTAAATTTGATAGCTTAATAGGACTTATACAGATAATATTTTTATTTATTGAATAATGATGCCCAAAGGGCCAAAAATTAATAACTAAAATTCCTAATATGAAACCAATAAACTGGACTGTGAGTTTGCTTTAACTCAGTCTCTTTATATATAAAAGTAGTTATTAAAGCCCCAATAAATATACCAACAACAGTTAAAACAGGAAAAGCTTTTGAAACTAGTGCCATTCCTAATGTAGTCCCAAATAAATGATTAATAATCCAATTTACTAAATCCCTTGTGTGACATGCTATACAGATACCATAAGCTGGTGGAGGGAACACTTTAAACAGTGCTTGCAATATTGCAGCAGTGAAACCACCTATCAACCCTGCTATTAGTGGAGAAATTCTCATCGTTTTCCATCATTTTAGATTTTTTTAATATGGTTTTTGATAGATGCTAACATTTATTTAAAATTTCTAATTATAAAAAGTTTTTTGCAAAAGAATCTAATAATTATTTAGCTATTAGAAAAATTAATTAGGTGATTTAAATAGGACTTTCACAGTTTTTATTATTTGATAAGGCATTTAGGAATCAACTTTCCTTATAAAAGTCTATTCCTGCGAAAGCCCTATTAAATAAACTTTAAACAATAAAAAAGAGATACCAAACAACTATTACAATTAAAAAAGATATCTCATAAACAATTAAATGTAAAGTAGCTAACTTTGCCCCGATTTTTCCAAATATTGAGAGCTGTATTGGTAAATACTTTCTCAAATAAAGAACAACTCTATTTAAAAACCTGCGAGAAATAAAGAAAAGAGAACTTCATTTGGAGACAGTATATTTTCATCTAAAAGTCCAGATGCAATACCTATAGCCCCTGAAATTGTAGCTAACCCTGTAAGCACTATAACTAAAATAGTAGGAGATAAATTTAAAGCATTTAATAAAGAACCAGCAAAATCCTCAACAATATCCAATAAACCATGCTCAATAAGATAAGTTATTATCAAAACAGATGGGACAAATGATGTTAAAACTCTAAAATACTGCTTAAACGTATCTCTTATAGCTCCATATAAACCTTCTGACTTAGATTTAAATTCAATATCAATATTGTATTTCCTTTTTTTAAGCATTAAAACACTTATAATCAAATAATTGCATGTTACCAAAAATTTTATTAGCACATAGATGCCTCCAACATACCAACCCAAACTTGTAGCCATTGGTATAGCATAAAATAAAATTATGTGGATTCCAAATACAAACATCCCTAAAAAGTAAATTGGCAAAAGATTTTCTTCTGAAATTTCACCTTTTTTTAATAAATTTTTTAATAAAAAGCTACCTGATGTTGAACTAACAAAAAAGACAGCAATTATTGGGAAGTATTTATTTTTTATATATTTTTGAAGTTTGTATAAGATATTTAAATGACACATAAGATTTGCTAAAAGAATTCCAAAAAACATTATTGGAAGTATCTTTATAAATATCTGCAATGCCATCATCATGTTCTCAAACTAATAGTTTTTTGCAAAAAACTATTAAACTTCTTTCATTTTTTCCTTTGCTTTCTTTTTAAGGTAATAATTACCTAAAAATCCGGAAACTATTGGAAGGGGAGTTAATATATAAATAAATCCTCCAAAAACTCCTAAAATCTTTTTATAAAGTTTTATTGAATCAATTGTATTATCTCCTATCCTAAAAATTAAAGATTTTATTAACTTCTTTTCTGACGTATAGACAACCTTATAACTCCATAATATTGCTTGATACAAAGGTGTTGGCTTTCCTTCATAAGTCGTTCTTTTTTTAACTATTGCCTTATACAAATCATCAGCTGAATTTCCCTCAAATAATGTATAGGCATTCCCTACCATCCTCGCTATGTGAGCATCACTCCCTCCAATAAATGCAAAAGGCTTTTTGTGGTAGTTCCTTTATAACCTTATTTAATGCTATATTATTAACTATTCCATCCCTATGGTAGGCATTAAAAACCTCAACTCCATCCAAATCTAAGTCAAATATTCGGTCTCCAAGTGCTTTACAGATGGGGCTGTAGGGATGGGGAGCTATAGCTAATCCTCCTTGTTCTTTAATTTTTTCTATAGTTTCCTCTGGAGATAAACCTTTAGGTATATCTTCATTTAAAAATAAACCAATTATTTCCCCTTCGGTAGTCATAATCTCGCTACCTATAACAACTTCAACTCCAAACTCTTTCTCCAATTTTTTTGTCTCAACCCCTCCCCTAATTGTATTATGGTCAGTTATTGCTACAACCTCAATGCCTTTTTTCTTAGCTACTTTCAATATATTTCTTGGCTCTTCAACAGAATCAGGGAATTTAAGTTTCCAAAATTTACCAATTCCAGAATATTTTGTGTGTATGTGCAAATCTGCCTTCATAATCCCTCCTATTATTTGTCTTTAAATATTTTTCCTTGAATAAATAATTTAATAGTTTCATTGAAAGATTTTTAAGACATTAGGGATTTTTTCAATCAAATCTAATGGGGTATAATAATAACCTTTCTCTTTTAACAGCAAATCTCCAGCATAGCCGTTTATAAAAGCTCCACAACATGCTGATAAAAATGCCTCATTAACAGCAAATAAAGCCCCAATTAAACCAGCTAAAACATCTCCAGTTCCTCCCTTTGTCAAACCAGCATTTCCAGTTTTGTTTATTTTTAGATTGTTGGCATTAAATATTATATCATATTTCCCTTTTAACACAATCGTTGATTTTATATTTTCAATGTTATCTAAATCAATCCCCATATATTCAAACTCTCTTTTGTGAGGAGTGAAAATATAATTCTCAGAGAATTCAAAGTTATTATAATCAATAACTTTAATTGCATCAGCATCAATAACCACTTTTCCATCATATTTTGCTAAGAACTCATTTAAAAATGCTTTAGTTCTATTGTTGGCTCCTAAGCCATTACCAAGAACAACAACATCATACTTTTTAGCAATTTCTAGAGTATAATCAACATGTTGAGAGCTTAAATAATCCCCTTCAACCCTATACATAATAAACTCTGGATGATTTACTTTATCTATAACCTTACCGACTGACAAAATCCCCACCAAATCAACAATTTTTAATGCTGCCAAACCAGCCAATATTGGAGCTCCATAAAAATCTTTACTACCTCCAATAATCAAAACTTTTCCATTTTGCCCTTTGTGGCTATTGCTATCTCTCTTCCTTAGAGCTTTTAAATCTCCCCAGCCAACTATGTATTCTGCCTCCTTAGGAATGCCAATCTTTTTTACAATGGCGTTGTCTTTGTTTATAGTCTTTCTCTTGTGGAAAGTTATAGTTAAATCGCTTTCTAAATGCCCTGTCTCAACATCTACACTTATAACAAAGATATTTTTGTTTATTTGCTTTAACTCGTTTATTTTATCAACTATGGTTTTAAATGGCTCTCTTAGCTCTCCTTTAACACCAGTTCCAATCATTGCATCTATAATAACTGCCTTTTTATTTTTTAGCCTTTCAAATATATCATTAACTTCCTCAGCCCATTTAATTTCTCTAATCCTTATATTTCCAAACTCTGCCAAATTTTTTAGTATCTTAAAGTTTTCTCTTGCCTCGTAGGTTTTTATCTCTGACTCTTTTCCTATTAATATAACATCTCCCTTTCCAAGATGTCTTGCTACAACAAACCCATCTCCTCCGTTATTTCCAGTTCCACAGAAAATGATAAATTCCTCAGCATCAATATCCTTAATCTCTTCATAAACTGCCTTTCCAGCATTCTCCATTAATAATATTTTTTGAATTCCCAAAAACTCTGCATTATCATCAATAATTGCCATTTCCTTTGGTGTTATAACCTCTTTTTCTTTAATTTTTTGTTTTAATATTTCAAATAACTCCATTCTCTCACCAAATAGGAAATTATTAATATCCCTTCTCACATAACTATTTTTGTAGTTAGTTTCATATATTTATTGTGGGGATTTTTATGATAAAGAGGTTAAAAAAGAGAGATGTAAAAGTGCCACTAACAGTTCCAGAAGACAGAAAAGAAGAATACATAAAAAACTACTTAGAATTAACAAAAAGAACTGGAAATGTAATGCTATTCGCTGGAGACCAGAAGATTGAACATTTAAATGACGACTTCTTTGGGGAGGGGATAGCTAAGGATGACGCATCTCCAGAACATCTGTTTAATATAGCAAGTAAAGGGAAAATCTGCGGATTTGCAACACAACTCGGATTAATAGCAAGATATGGAATGGATTATAAAAAAATTCCCTATATTGTGAAGATTAACTCAAAAACTCATCTTGTTAAAACAAGAGACCCAATAAGTAGGGCTTTAGTGCATGTTAAAGATGTTGTTGATTTAAAAGAAAACTCTGGATTAAAAATATTGGGGGTTGGTTATACAATCTATCCTGGAAGTGAGTATGAACATATAATGTTTGAAGAGGCATCAAGGGTTATATTAGAAGCTCACAAGCATGGCTTAATAGCAATAATCTGGAGCTATCCAAGAGGGAAGAATGTTAAAGATGAGAAAGACCCTCACTTAATTGCTGGAGCTGCTGGAGTTGCCGCATGCTTAGGGGCTGATTTTGTTAAAGTTAATTATCCAAAGTGTGATAATCCAGCAGAGAGGTTTAAAGAGGCTGTCTTAGCCGCTGGAAGAACTGGAGTTCTATGTGCTGGAGGTAAAAGTATAGAGCCAGAAAAATTTTTAAAACAGATTTGGGAGCAAATTAATATTAGTGGGGCAAGAGGAAATGCAACTGGAAGAAATATCCACCAAAAGCCTTTAGATGCCGCTATAAGGATGTGTAATGCAATATATGCGATAACCATTGAAGGGAAGAGTTTGGAGGAGGCTTTAAAGATATACTATGGAGATAGGAAATAAAGTGATGGAGATGAAAAATGATATTAGTAAATGGAAACTCATAAAAACATTATACAAAGTTTTAAAACTTAAATGTTGGTATGATGATGAAAATTACGCTTGGAGTGGAGGTTTATCTGCTTATGCTGATGGATTGAGGTTGCTGTCAAAAGTTGGATTGTTTAAGATTGAAAGTGAATATTGTAGGTCAGTAACTGGAAAATTTAAGGAATTAAAAGCAAGTGCTGTAAATCTTAATGCAGTAGATGAGGATGAGTTAATAGAAACGCTATATAGGGTGTTACGTCAAAGTTGTATTATGAATATAGATGATAATATTGGAGAAAGTTTTGGAAAAAAGGTATATGCAAGTGGATTAAGGTTATTAAGTAAATTAGGTTTATTTGAAATTGAAAGTGAGCAAGGAGATTATATAATTGGAAAATTCAAAGAAATTTAATTTATATCTTTGGACAATCCAACTTTTCTGAAAATATTTTTATATCAATTATTGGTGTTTCATTGTAAGCGTCAATTTTGTCAATGAAAATTTTATTTCTATAAATTTTATGTATTTTTACAGTGTATTTTCCAATAGGGTTTGGTCTGTAGGGAGAACGGGTAGCAAAAACTCCTTTTAATGGGTTATTTATATCCCCTCTTGGATGAACCTTTAAAATTTTTCGTTTTTCTTCACTGTCGTTTTTATGAAACCAAACCAAAACAATAATGTAATCTCCCTCCTTTAAACCATCTAACCCCTCTACAAACTCATCAAATATATTTAGGACTGTATAGTTCTCATTTTGCTCTACAACTCCAATGGGTTTTAAATAATACATTACAATCTCCTCTTAAAGAATTTACATGTGTTTTTGTAAATGACATCTTTTACCTCTTCAACTTCCATCTCTTTAATCTTTGCTATCTCCTCAATAACCAATTTAACATTCTTTGGTTCATTTTTAGTTCCTTTGATTGGAGATAGATAAGGGCTGTCAGTCTCAGTAGTTAAATACTCTAAATCTAAGCTTTCAACAAGTTTTTTATGATGTTCTGAAAAGCACACCAATGTTGAAATTGATATTAAATGCCCTTCTTTTCCAATCTCCTTAGCTAACTCTACATCGCCACTATAGCAATGGAACATAATATCAACTTTATCTTTGGCTATATCAAATATCTTTCTCTCAAATCCTCTTGCATGAACAACTATTGGTTTGTTAAGCTCTTCAGCTAAGGACAAAAATTTTTTAAATATTTCTTCTTGCCTCTTATAGTTTTCATCTTTGATGTCCATTCCAATCTCTCCAATAGCCAAAATCTCATACTCATTATTTTTAATTAGGTTATAAACCTTCTCTATAACTTTATCATCTGCTTTAACTCTCGAAGGATGATAGCCAAGGGTTAGATAAATATTATATTTCTTTCTAAGCTCTAAAGCTCTCAAACAACCTCCTAAGCTTGCTCCACTTGTTACTATTATAACGTCTTCTTTCTTAGCCCTCTCAATGACCTCATCTCTGTTTTTGTTGAATGCTTTATCTTCTATATGGCAGTGAGCATCAACATATTTCACATCTCTCAAAACTATTCACCTTCATTATCCTCAATTAGCTTCTTTAAAATGGCCATTCTCACTGGAATTCCATAAAAACTCTGCTTAAAATACTTTGCTTGAGGTAAATCATCAACATCATAATCAATTTCATCAACTCTTGGTAATGGATGCATAATTATAAACTTCTTTCCTTCGACATACTCTCTCTTTATCTTATAGCTACCTTTAACCTTTTCATATTCGTTAGGGTCTGGAAACCTCTCCTTCTGGATTCTTGTTACATATAGAACATCTATATCATCATCTAAATCATCCAAACTTTCTTTTTCATAAAATTTTATATTTTTAGCTTTTAAATCTTCAATAATATCTTTTGGTAGTCTCAATTCTTTTGGAGATACAAAATACATCTCAACATTTTCAAATAAGGATAGGGCATAGACCAAGGAATGAACTGTCCTTCCATACTTCAAATCTCCAACAAACGCTATCTTTATCCCATCTATCCTGCCAATCTCTCTCATTATTGTGTATAAATCCAAAAGAGTTTGAGTAGGATGCTGATTACTCCCATCCCCAGCATTTATAATTGGAACTTGAGAATATTCACTTGCCAATCTTGCAGCTCCTTCACTTGGATGCCTTAAAACAATTATATCAGCATATCCACTAATTACTCTAATTGTATCTATTAAACTCTCTCCCTTTGCAACAGAAGAGCTTTTTAAATCAGTCATTGTTATTACTTCTCCACCTAACCTCTTCATTGCCGTTTCAAAACTCAATCTTGTCCTTGTTGATGGTTCATAAAAAACAGTTGCTAATATTTTCCCTTCCAATAACTTTAAAGGTCTTTTTGTATTTAAAAGCTCTTCCATCTTTCTTGCTTCATCTAAAATCTCTAAAATCTCCTCTTTTCCAATATCCTTCATTGATATTAGATGCTTCATAATTATCCCTATTAAAGCATATATATGAGGTTTGATAGAGTATTTATAAAAAAGATTTATAAAAATTTTGGAGAAAATATTGTGTGTCTTTCAAGATAATAATTTGCTAATTTACACCTCCGGGCATAGCGAGGAGGTGTTAGGGTATCACAGGACTTTCACAGAAATAAAATTTTATGATTGAATAAAGATGCCTTTGGCATCAAAATTCCTTATATGGTATAAAAAGCTGTAAAGTCCTTTGTCAATAGGGTTTTCCCATGCTTATAAAAATTTTGGAGGAAAAACTTATGGAACTAATCCAAATAGTTGGGGTTATATTTGCATTGTTTGCCTTGTCAAGGGTTGTGTTGCAGTTAAAAAGAAGAAGTATAAGCTTTAATGAGGGATTATTTTGGATTTTTGTCTGGGGTTTCGTTGTAATATTTTTAGTATTCCCAGAGTTTTTTGGATATGTTGCAGAAGTTTTGGGGGTTGGTAGGGGAGTTGATGCACTTATATATATATCGATAGTTGTCTTATTCTATTTAATTTATAGGTTGTATGCCAAAATAAACAACTTAGAAAGGCAGATAACACATATAGTTAGAGAAATAGCTATAAGGGATAGATATGAACCAAAGAAAAGAGATTGAATTGTTGATGTTTGATGTTTTGCCTTATATGGCAAATATGGAGTTTATTAAAGAGCTTTTAGAAAGTGTTAATAGCTTAGAAGAGCTTGAACAGAAAGTTAGAGAGTTGTTAGAGAAAGAAACCGACATTACTAAAAAAACTGATTTAAAGATACTGCTTGAAAAAATAGAGGAGAGAAAAAATAAGTAAAAAATAAAAATAAAAATTTTCTTACTTCTTTTTCCTGTATTCATGTTCAAAATCTTTATCAAAAGTCAGAATGAAACTTTTCAAAAAAGTTTCATCAAAATTTTTTATGGCTTTTTCTATATTCATGCTCAAAATTCTTATCGTAGAGTTTAGAGTATGCATAATACTTTGGATTTAAAACCTCTCCAACAATTATTAGTGCAGTTTTTTTAATTCCCTCTTTTTTTACCTTTTCAGCTATATCCTTTAAAGTCCCTCTAACTATTTTTTCATCATCCCATGAAGCGTGATAAACAACAGCCACTGGAGTTTCTTCTCTATAGCCACCTTCAATTAGCTCTTTAACAACCTTGTCAATCATTGAAACGCCTAAAAAAATAGCCATTGTTGATTGATGCTTAGCTAAATCCCTCAACTTTTCTTTTTCTGGCATTGGAGTCCTTCCCTCTGGTCTTGTGATAATAACTGTCTGAGAAACCTCTGGGAGAGTTAGCTCAACTTTTAATGAAGCAGTTGCTGCAAATAAGGAGCTAACTCCTGGAATTATCTCTACATCTATTCCATATTTAGATAGCTCATCAATCTGCTCCTTTATAGCTCCGTAAATAGAAGGGTCTCCTGTGTGTAATCTAACGACTTTCTTTCCTTGATTAACTGCTTTAACCATCACATCAATTATTTCCTCTAAGTTCATGTTTGCACTGTTGTAAATTTCAGCATTTTTTTTGTTATACTCTAAGAGCTTTTCATTGACTAATGAACCAGCATAGATAATTACATCCGCCTCTTCTATAGCTTTTTTACCTTTGATTGTTATTAGCTCAGGGTCTCCAGGACCTGCTCCAACAATTATAACTTTTCTATTATTATCCATTATTTCTCCTCTTGTTTTTGTTTTTATAGTAGGTCTTTCAAAATTAATAAAATTTACTTATGAAAATTATCTCGCTCCTCCTCCCCCGCCACCAAAGCCTCCTCCTGCTCCAAATCCTCCGCCAGAGCCTGTTGTTGATGAATATACACTATCTACAGAAGTTTTCATTGAATCATAGTTTGAGTGAATTATTACATAGTCAGCAACCAATTCAGAGAGGTTTAACGATTTCATCGCCTCAACGACTTTATCTCCAACTCCTAAAGCTGTTCCATAAATAAGCCAATCCTTCCAAATTGATATATCCTCCGGAGAATATTTTTTAATCATCGCTAAGTTGGATAAAAAGTTTTTAAACGCATCCCACTCCAATTTTTCTTTATAATAATTGGCTTTCCACCTTCCAAACAGAGATGTAGGGGTTAATGCCAAAATAATATTTTGGACAACAAATACTATTGAGAGGTAAAATACCTCATTAAATGTTTGGGAATATTTGGGTATGAAATATAGGAATACTGCAAGTAATATAGATATTACTAAAAGTGCTATAATTATCTTCTTTCCTCTTGTTTCTAAGAAAGCATTTACCACTTTTGATGAATATCTTGGATACTCCATAATTTTATCTAACTCATCTTTTAACTTCTTAAGTTTATCCTTAGAAGATTTATATTTCTGAGCAAGGGATTTTATATACTCAGGGTCAAATACATTGTTTTTTGAATACTTCATCAAAAACTTCATAACATCTGATTCATATACATCCAAATTTTCTAAATCTGTTTTTAAAATCTCTATTTTTCCACCGTTCATTATTTTTATATAGCCCCTGTTATGTAAGTCCAATAAAGTGGCATAAAATCCCTCTTTATCAAAAAATCCGGCATCTCCAGCAAATATGAGATTAACAATCCATGGTTTTCTATTTTTATTTGGAACATAGCTTAAATATTCTGGAACTACATAAAACTTCTCCTTTCCAAATTTTAAATATATGATATAAGCTATCAATGGAAATAACAAAATTATTGCCATTAGGAGATATTTTAAAGTCATTACAATGTTACTTACAAAAGTATATTTTTTATAGGCAGATATTGTTTTTCCCTCTACATTATAAACATATCTTGTGAATCCATTAACTGAATTTGGTTTTAACAACATTTCAACTTCAATTGGGTCATTCTTTGGACTACTTCCTTCAATAGTATAACCAAAATATGTTTTATAAACCTTGAATGTTGAAGGATAGACGAACAAATCTAATATACTGTTATTTTCGTCTATAACATTAATTTTAACATTTTTGTAAGGGAGGTGTTCATCTGCAAGCTTTAAATTTATATGATAAAATACATTGTCGGTCTCAATTGGAGGATATATGACAAACTTATAACTTGTTGTATAAATTCCGGGATTGCGTATGTAAAGAGGGTTATAGAATCCAACTTCGTTTCTTATATAATATTTATCTACAATCTCTTCAATATTTCTTTTTATCCAGTCCTCATCACTAAATACAAAAATGTCTCCTTTATAATCAACAACATATCCAACCATGTCTTTTGATGAGGTAGAGAGGTTTAAAACTTTTACATAAGGGGTATTTAAACTGCCATTATAGACCAATGGAGCTTTCCAATCTCTATATAGCATCCTGTACTTCCTACCTTCTAAGACCTCATAACTGTAAATTTCTTCTAATGTTAAATTCTTCCCAATATACAAATTTGCCTCATAGTCTTTAATATATATAGAAGTGTATTTCATTCCGTTAAATGATGTGGTCAAAAAAATTCCAACAACTCCCACAATAAAAATGAGAAGACAGACAATGATAATTTCCTTCTCCTCCCTCATAAAAATCCCCTAAAAATTAAAATTAATAATTAAAAGCTAATCTTAGGTCTTTCATATATCTCCTCTTCAAACTGCAGATAATCCATCTTCCTAAATCCAAATAAATTTGCTACAATATTTGAAGGGAATGTATCTATTTTTGTGTTGAACTCTTGGACTATATTATTATAGGTGTATCTATGCCTTGCAATCTCATCCTCTATCTCCTTTATTGCATCCATCAACTCTTTAACTGTCTCGGAGGTTTTTAACTCTGGATAATTTTCAACAGCTACTAAAATATTTCCTAAGATGTTCCTTGACTCTCTTTCAATATTTTGAATTTCTTCAGCTGTGTTTGCTTTCAATACGCTACTCCTCAGCTCAGTTATTTTTGTTAATGTTTCCTTTTCAAAGCTTGCATAGCTTTTAACTGCCTCAACAAGCTGGTTAATCATGTCCAATCTCTTTTTTAAAGCAACCCTTATCTGCCCCAATGTTGCCTCAGCTCCATTTTTTAATGTTTGGAATCTGTTATATATTGAGACAATATAAATCACAATACCTAAAACAATCAATGCAAGTATTAATCCAACAATAATTAACAATAACATTAACATAATTTCACCACAAAAAAGAATTTGAATTATTTGGATAGTTTAGTATGTTTGATATCAACTTATATAAATTTTATTATTAGTTATTCAAATTTGTAACCACAAACTTTACAAAAGTTTTTCAAAATCTCATTTCCATATTCTGTATGAGCAACTTCAGGGTGGAACTGAACTCCATAAATCGGCTTTGTTTTATGTTTCATTGCTTCAACCTGACATATATCTGAATGAGCTAAAATCTCAAAACCTTCTGGAACTTTTTTAACCTCATCCTTATGTGAAGCCCATGCATTGAACTCTCTTGGAACGTTTTTAAATAAATCGTTTTCTTTATCTACATAGACCTTTGTTAGTGCGTATTCTTCTGCCTCAGCCCTTCCAACCTCTCCACCATAAGCCAAGGCAATTAATTGATGTCCTAAACAAATCCCCAAAATAGGGAGTTTAGCATTTAAAGCAATATCTATACAATTTTTAGCTTTTTCAATATCAGGCCCTCCACTTAGTATAATACCCTTAACTTCTTTATTGCTTTCAATCTCTTCCAATGGTGTTGTATTTGGAACTATCTTTGAGCTAACTCCAATATACTTTAAACTTCTGTGTATTCTATGAACATACTGCCCTCCGTTGTCTAAGATAACAATCATTTTATCACCTTATATTTTATTAGTATCTTTCAAAAACATTTTGAAAGAACCTTTTAGTAAAAGGTTCATCAAAAATCTAACACCTCCTCGCTTACGCTCGGAGGTGCAACTCAGAAGGATTTGGGTATACCAATAGGCGAAGCCCTATGGTTTCTGGAATAACTAAGGCATTAATGAACACCTCCCTATAGGAGAGCGTTCAAATATCCATTATTAATATTAATTTTAACAACTTTGAAAGACACTATATTTTAAAATTTCTTTTATTATGATTATCCTCCAAATTTATTGAAGTCAGTTTTATAATCATATTTCCTTTTATGGATATTATAGAGCGGTAGCTTATGGTTATTTAAATTTTAAATGATTTCACCAGTTTACCCAATATTAAATATCCAAGATTACAAATCTATTTAGCATTAATCATTAAAAATTTATTTCCCAGTATAAATAACGTTTATGGAAAAGATTCAATAGAAGATGATTGTCATGGAAGATGTATTTAAAGGCATTGAAAAAGAAATTATAAAGATTTACAAAATCCCAGAGAGGAAAGGGAGATTCTCCAACTTCAAATTTAAAAATAAAGAGATTAATGAGCTAATTGATGCCTTAGGATTTAAATTATATTTACATCAAGTTAAGGCTTTAAAGTATCTCTACAATAAAAAAGATGTGGTTGTTACAACATCAACAGCAAGTGGAAAGAGTGAGATTTTTAGATTGGCTATATTTGACAACTTCTTGTCAAATCCTGACGATAGGTATCTGCTTATTTATCCAACAAGGGCATTGATAAACAACCAATATGAAAAATTCTCTATGGAGAATGAGCTATTTTATAAAATAACTAACAAGAGAGTTAAAGCAGAGATATTAACTGGAGATGTGGGCTTAGAGAAAAGAAGGGAGATTTTGAAGGATAAGCCAAATGTATTATTTACAACTCCAGATATGCTTCACTATCAAATATTAAAAAACCACAACAACTATTTATGGCTTTTAAAGAATTTAAAGCTCTTAGTTGTTGATGAACTCCACGTTTATAGGGGAGTCTTTGGAACAAACATGGTTTATGTTTTTAAGAGATTGTTAAAGCTTTTGAAGAGATTAAATAACAATTTGCAGATACTCTGCCTCTCTGCAACTTTAAAAAACCCAAAAGAGTTTGTTAAATTGTTGTTTAATAGAGATTTTGAGGTTGTTGATAAAAGCTACAATCCTTCATCAAGGAAGTATTTAGCAATCTTAGAGCCAAAGAATTTGGACAATAAACAGTTGTTGAGAAGATTGATAGAGAATTTAGTAGATAACAATATAAAAACTCTTGTATTCTTTGATACAAGGAAAGAGACAGAGAAGTTGATGAGATTTTTATTAAATTCTAAGGTTTTTTATAAACTCTCAACCTATAAAGGCACTCTGCCAAAGTATGTCAGGGAGGAGATAGAGGAGAAGTTTAAAAATGGGGAGATATTAGCTTTATTAACAACCAATGCTTTAGAGCTTGGAATTGATATTGGAGATTTAGATGCAGTTATAAACTATGGTATTCCACCAGATGGCATATTTTCATTAATTCAGAGGTTTGGTAGGGCTGGGAGGAGAGATAAAGAAGCTTTAAACATCATAGTTCTAAGGAAGGACGGTTTAGATTATTACTATAAAGAGCATCTAAATGAGCTTTATGAGAGGATTAGGAAAGGAATTATTGAATACATGCCAGTAAATATAAAAAATAGATTTGTTACTAAGAAGCACTTGCATTATTTAATCTCTGAGTTAAAAATAGTGGATTTTGATGAACTTAATGACTTTGAGAAGGAGATAGTTAAAGAACTTGAGAGAGAAGGGAAGATAAAGATTTATAAAAACCCAATAACCAACAAGACAGAGATAAGGAATGTAAAACAGCCTATTTATTCATCAATAAGAACTGCAAGTGATGAGAGCTATTATTTAATCTTAGATAAACCATGGATTAAATCTAAATTGTTAAATAAAACCCAAAGTGAGATTTTGAGTTTTATAAATTGGCTTAAGATTAAGGGCTATGTTATTGAAGAGGTTGATAAAGATGAGTATTACCGCTCTCTAATTACTGGAATGCCCTATTTTTCAAGAGGGAAGCTGTTTATAGCCAAGGACAAGATAGGTATTAGGAAATTTCATTTTATATTTGCCGATGAGTTGGATATGTTTTGGGATGTTGAAGCACTGCAGAAGAAAGAGGAAGAGATTGACATCTTAGATATTTATGATAAAAAGAGCTATAAGGATATAGACATCTATTATGGAAGATTGAGAGTTAGGAAGATTTATGAGGGATTTATTGTTAGAGGAGTTGATGTTGATAAATACTATCAAGAGCTTTTAGCTCTAAAAGATAATGGCATCTTAGATGCAGAGATTGATTTATTTAAGGATTTCTTTGGCTTGAACTTTATAAGTGTTAAGTTTAACAAAAAGATTATTAGAGACTTTGAGACAGATGGAATATGGTTATGTTATTTCCAGATTATATTAGGGATGTTAACCAAATGAAGAGTTCTTTGAGTTTCTTGGATAAGATAGAAGAGGATGATTTAGCTATCTCAATCTATAGAGATAGAAAACTCAGCAGAAAAGAGCTATTTCCAATTTACTTGGGAGCTACAACTCACTTACATAAAGAATGTTATTAAAAATAGAGTTAAAAAGCACTTAAACGTTAAAAAAGACACTAAAAAGGTTGAAGAGCTAACCTATAAGATAAAAAAGCTTATTGATAGCAAAGACGGCATTGCTGGGGGTTTGCATGCTATAGAGCATAATATTATAAAGATAACTCCAATCTTTACCTATATAGACAGCAGAGAGATTGGTGGCTACAGCTATGAGAGATTCAACAGAAATCTGTTTAAGGATAAAGCAGTTATCTTCATCTATGACGGAAATGAGGGAGGCTTTGGATTGGCGGAGATTCTATATGAAAATGCTGAAAAACTGCTAAATAAAAGCTTAGAGCATTTGAAAAACTGTAACTGCGCAGACGGATGTCCTCTCTGCATATACTCAACAAAGTGTGGAACATTTAACGAATTTTTAGATAAATGGCAAGCAATAAGAATTTTAGAGAAGCTACTTTCCTAATATTTTTGAAATAATTTTGAAATAATATTGACTGCTTCATCTAATGTAACTGGTATTTCATTTATATTATAACCCATATTCTTCAATTTAATAAAAAGCTTAGATATCTCAGGAACATCTAAATTTAACTCATCCAAATTTAGTGAAAATAAATCCTTTACTTTTCCTTCGAATATAACCTTTTTGTTTAATACGTAGCATCTATCTGCCAAGCAAGCCAAATTTAAATCATGAGTAACTAAAACCACAGTTTTTCCACACTCTTTAAATGATTTTATTAAATTCATAATTTCAGCCCTACTTTTTGGGTCTAATGCAGATGTAGGTTCATCCATTAAAATAACCTCTGGTTCAACAGACAATATACACGATATTGAAACCTTTTTCTTCTCTCCACCACTTAGATTATAAGGATGCCTATCCTTTAAATGATAAATTTTCATGTCTTTTAATGTTTTGTCGGTAACTTCAATAGCCTTTTCTTTTGAGTAAAGGTGGAGAGGAGAAAAAGCCACTTCATCCCAAACAGTTGGATTGAATAGCATGACATCAGGATTTTGAAAAACGAATCCAACTTTTCTTCTGAATTCTTTCATCAGTTCTTTGTCTCTTAATATTTCGTCAGTTAATTTTTTACCTTCAAAATAAACTTCTCCTTTATCTGGAAATACTAATCCATCTAAAATTTTTAATAATGTGGTTTTTCCTGCTCCATTTGGTCCTAAAATAGCTACTACCTCATTTTTGTATATATTTAGATTTACATTATCCAAAGCAATAGAACCATTAGGATATTTATATGAAACATCAACAAGTCTATATATTTCTTTCATAGTATCCCTCTATCAAATAATACAAGTAAAGCTGTTATGATTATTGAAAATAATAAAAATGCGATATCTTTAATTTTAATTTCTTCTCTGTAGATGTGCTTTATTTCTCCATTATATCCTCTTGAAAGCATTGCATAATATGKGTCTTCCCCCATTTGATAAGTTTTTATAAATAATGCTCCAATGGCTTTTCCTGCCTCTTTCCAACTCTCCACCATTCCCAATTTATTAACGACTCTTGATTTTCTTGAATACATCATGTCCAATACAAAATTTAAAAGTAAAAATATATACCTATAGGCAAGGTTTGTTATAGTGATAACAACCTCAGGAACTCCTAATTTATGTATGGCAGAGGTAACTTTATTCCATTGTGTTGTTATAGGGATGAGGACTGCAAATGATACACATGTTGCTACTCTCAAAGTAAATGTTATAGCATATATAAGCCCCTCATAAGTTATAGAGATGTGGGGGTTATTTAAAATAACAAAAACATCTTTTCCAGGAGTCATAAAGTTAAACATTACTGGAATGGCAATTATTCCAGCAAAAATTGGAATAAATACATAAACTCTTTTTAAATATTGTAATAGGGGTATATTAGATAAATATGCAAGAATTAATGCAATTGAGTTAAATATGATTAAAGTTAAAATATGCTTGGATAGAACACTTCCAACAAGAAATATAACTAAGGATATTATCTTTATCCTACTTTCTATATTCTGTAAAAGCCCTGATATTCTTGTGTATTTTTCAAAAAATATGTTCTCATTTAAATACTTTATTACATGCTCTATTGTTTTATCAAATAACTTATTGTTCATATTTTCACGAATAATTCTGCTTTTTATATTATATATTTTAAACAATCAAAATAATTACATTACAATTTTTATAATTATTCAATAAAAATTATCAAAATCTTTAAAATTATTATATTAAAATCACTCCAAAAATAATAGAAGATGAATATAGAAATTAAAAAAGTAAAAAAATTATCCTGCCGCTGCTTTTGGATTTACAATCTTTATAAGTGCGTAGTATGCCCCAACGCATAGTATTACTCCAACTATTGCAGATATTATGTATCCTATAGATGCATGAAATGGGTCATCCCATCCTGGAATATCATAGTCTGGAAGAGGAGCATAGCTCCAAATATCCGCTAAATGTAGTAATCCGCTAACTTTATCTTCCCCAACTTTTTCAGCAACATCTTCTGGTCCCCATTCTCCCCACGCATCTCCATAATTCCAAACTAACAATATTCCAAGAGGACAGAGAATTACCATAGCTACAATTAAATAGAGAAACTTTTTAACTAAGGGGTCTTGCCAATTCATGCATTCACCCCACTAACTTGCTGTTCTTTTGATGTGAATAAATCAGGTCTTACTTTCTTTACATACCAAACAACTATTGCAGTTACTACCGCTGCTGCAGGTCCTGCTGTTATCAAGTGAGCAAATGCCATTGCTGGAACTGAGACGGTGAAAGGGTATGGACAATAACCTGGCTCTATAAATGGCTGTAATCCAAACTCAAAGCCTGCAACAATTGCTGCTGCAACAATTCCAACATAAGCCCCAATACCACTTGCAATTACTTCTCCAACCTTATCTCTTAAGAATTTATAAACATAATAACCAACAAACGGTAACACAACACCCATATTGAAGCAGTTTGCTCCAATACAAGTTATTCCCCCATCTCCAAAGAATATTGCCTGTATAATTAAAACAATAGATATTGCTATCGTCGCAACCCATGGATTATCCATCAATATTGCTATCAATGTCCCTCCAACCATGTGAGCTGTTGTTCCATCTGGAACTGGAAGGTTGAACATCATAACTAAGAAAGAGAAAGCTGTTAAAACTCCCAACAATGGCAACTTTCTTGGGTCTAACTTTTTAAGCTCTTTAATACTCTTATACCAAATTGGTATCATTATCAAATAGAAGAAAGCACATGTTATTGGGCCAAGGTAGCCATCTGGTATGTGCATAGTTTCACCCTTTTGGTATTATTTAATTGTGTTATCATCATATCTAATGTTGATAATACTATTTAAACTTTTTTGTTTAAAGTTTATTAAAAATGTCTTGAGCTAATATAAAAAAATGTTACATAAAATTAAAATTGACAAAATTGAGATACTAAATATTATTTTAATGGAATTTTTAATATAGTATTTGAAAAATATAAGATTCAGTGATATCATGCACTGGATTGAAAAATATCTGAAAATATTACAATGTCCATACTGTAGAGGAGATTTATACTTAAACAAAAATAAAAATAAGTTGATATGTAAAAAATGTAATAGGGTTTATGATATAGTTGAAGGTATCCCTATACTGCTAAGATACTGAGGGATAGGATGAGGCTGTTTTTGGCTATAGACATCCCAGAAAATATAAAGGAAGAGATAGCCAAATTTCAAGAACAGTTTAAAATGAAAGGGATAAAGTTAGTTGAGAAAGAGAACTTACATATAACCGTTAAATTCTTAGGAGAAGTTGATGAAGAAAAATTAAAAGAAATATTGAATTTAGATTTATCAATTCAGCCAATAAAAATAAAGCTAAAATATATTGGAACATTCCCAAACTCTAACTATATAAGGGTTATATGGATTGGAGCTTACAATAATAATCTTGTAGAAATCTTTAAAGAAATTGATGAAAAACTATCAAACTTAGGATTTAAAAAAGAAAGAGAGTATGTTCCTCACTTAACAATTGGTAGAGTTAAATTCATTGATAACAAGAAAAAATTAAAAGATAGAATTGAAAAATATAAAGATGTAGATTTTGGAGAGTTTGAAGCAAAACACATAAAGCTTTATAAATCAACTTTAACTCCAAACGGTCCTATATATGAGGTTATAAAAGAGTGGTAGCAATGAATGAGAATCAGCAGAAGTTACATTATATAATAAACCTATTGACAAATGGAAATAAAAAGAGATGGGTTAAACAGACAGTTTTATTTGCTCTTATATATTATTTTATAAAATTAGATGTCTTTAAAGGTTATGACTATGCCCCAACTCCGTTTATGTGGGAAGATGAAATAAAATTCATAAATATCTCTTATGAAGCAATAAATGATTTAAATTATCTCTTGGATAACAATTATTTAAATGAGATTTTACTATCAGTCAGAGGGTTAAATGAGTTTATTGTTGGATATAGTATTGGAAAAAAGATAGATTACAACTTCAACCAGAAAGATAAAGAGACAATTGATAAAACATTATTGGAAAATGGGAGACTAAAAGAAATCCAAATAACAAAGAATGGAATAATAATAAAATCTAAAAATGAAAAATTAGAAATAGAGATTACAAAGATTGATAAAATTAGCTATAAATCAAAAAGCTACATAATGAAGGTATCATTATGGGATTCAAATATTTAAAAATAAAAAATCCAAAGGTAATCTTAACTGAATGGATTCCTTTTGGAAAGAATTATATGACTGAGTTTATAGATAGGATTACATTAAAAGAGTATCAAAGAAAAAGAATTAAATACTTTACCGCATCAGAAAGGAGAGATATAAGGTATAAAGCAGTTTTTGAAACATCTGAATATCAAACAACAGTAAATATTATTGAATTTATTCCAGAAACATCTGTAAAATTTACAGCTGAAATTATAGGGGAAAGGAAAAAAGACGTTTTTATATATGTTGATTATCTTGGAAGATGTATCTACTCCTCTGAAATAACAAAAGCTGGAGATGAAGAGGAGATTGTAAGCTTAGATAATCTTTCTTTCGTGATTCCTGACTTAATCTTGGACTCTTCAAGAATTATGAGCCATTTAATATCTCCACCACAAAGATATTTACTTGAAACTCTCTATGGAGAGATAAAGGTATATAAGCACGTTACTGTTTTAACAGAAACAGTTGTTAATATAGATGAAAATACAATATTGGAGATTAGTCAAGTTATTGGAGCAGTTAAGAATATAATTGAGATAGATGATGGGTTAATAATCTTTGGAGACTTTGGAATATTTATCTCACATAAAAATCCAGAGAAGTTTGAAAAATTTATCTACTACTATCCTTTTATAAGGAGTATTACTGGCGTTTCAAGGGATTTGTTTTTTAAATTAAATAATATTGCCTCTAAATTGGAAGTTATAAGTAACACACTTGCATCAGGAGTTGATTTAGAGGATATAACTGAAATTAGGGGAGAGTTAAGTAGAATAGACAGAGAGTTGGCAGTAATAGAAATTGTCTGCGGTTATCTAAAAGAAATAGTTGAGTTTTTAAACTCCTCTTATCCTCCAAACTTTGGGGACTTTGATTTAATGATTTTAGAGAAAGTTGAGGCAGAAAGAAAACTAAGAAGATTAATTTATAGGATTGCAGAGATAGAAAACATTTTAAAAAGTAATGATAGCTTAGCAACAAGTTTAACAAGGTTATTAACTACAATATCCGAAGATTTAGAGAGAAAGATAGCTAATCAATTGGCTGAAAATACCAAATACCAAGTAGCTATTGGAGAGGCGATGGAAGTTTTAGAAATTGGGATTTTTGGTGTCTATGCCTTAGAAGCAGCTCATATTTTGTTATTAACTTCTGGAAAAGACGAAATACTTCATCACATTAAAATACTTGGATTTCCATTGGAGTTCTGGATAATATTAGTCGTTACAATCCTTGGAGTTTATGTTGGGAAAATTGTCATTGAGTATAGAAAAAAGAAAGTTTTAGGAGAATAAATCATCATCTCCAAAGGCATTTTCTTCAATATCATCTGTTTTTAAACGTTCAGTATTTATAAAGTCCTTTTCCCATAATTCAACAAGATTTAAATCCTCTCCTCCATATCTTCCGTCAAATTTATCTACCTTAACAATTGCTGGCACTTTTATACACGGTCCTAAAATTATCGCCTCACCAATGTTTAAGCTTGTTAATTGTTTAACTAAATCTTCACTCAAATTTTCAGAAGCCATTTGGACATGTTTTTGGTCTGTTGGTTCAATAAGCTTAGATATTATTAGATTAGAGCATTGAGATAAAGTTTCAGCATCTAATGTTTTAGGTCTCTGTGAAACTAAGCATAAACCAACACCAAACTTTCTTCCCTCTCTTGCTATCCTGCTTAGATAATGCTTAGCCCTTGTTTTTCTATGTTGTGGAGCTATTAAATGTGCCTCTTCAAAAATCATAAATATTGGTTTTGCAAAGTCTCTTCCCTTATCAATAATAATCCTCTTCCTATCATCCAAAACTGCTTTAGCTATATAAGAAACAACAATATCCACAGCATTCTCATCCAATTCTTCCATTGGAATTATGTTGATATAATGTTCCCTAATATCATTTATTGGATTATAGTGAAGAGTTATAATATTCTTTCTAAACTGCAACATATCTTCCAATCTAAATATGGCTGTTTGAATACTACTTTCATCTTTTTTATAATTATCATTTGATTTGTATTCTTCCAATTTCCCAATTATTGCATTTATATAATCATCAACTGTGCTGAAATCATGTTCTTTACGTTCTTCTTTAATTTCTTTTATCGCCTTTCTTATATATGGTCTTTGCTTTGTTGCTTGGGCATCTACGCCAGCCAAATCACACAAATCATCATCATTTATCCTATAGATATTTATTTTCGGCTCAATTATATGAACTCTTAGCTTTTCACTTTCGCAGTAAATATCTTTATATTCTCCATGCATATCAAAAACTAAAACGGTTGCTTTAAGCTTATTCAACTCTCTTAACAAAACAGCTACAGTATTTGACTTTCCCATCCCAGTCATTGCCAATATAGCCAAATGTCTTGAACATAATTTATTTGCGTCTAATTTAACCTCCACATCTTCCCTTGTAACTAAATGCCCTATTTTTAAATGCCCATTACCAAAAACTTTTTTTAATAACTCATCATCTGCTCTGTAAATTGGTATTCCTGGCTTTGGTGGAACTCTCGGCAACTTTAAAGCTCCATCTTTATTTAAATCTCTAATATCTCCTAATACCTTTATCTTTCCTAAAATGTAGTAGGATGAGTTATCTTCAAACTCCCTAATTTTCTCTAAATGCTCAATGTTTAAAATATCCTCTAAAGCCATGTTTCCTTGGATTGTGCTTTCAACCATTCCCAATAATTCAGAGTCGTCATAATTTATTTTAACATAATCCCCAACTTTTGGGGCTTCTTTAGCCAAAAATGTTAATTCATCAATCCTTGTTTCTCCTATTGTGTAGCCAATAATCTCATTATTGTCCATCTAATCACCGGATGAATTATCAATTACCTTTATTTTTAAATTATTTTCTTCTTTATGTCCTTCTTTAATCTCTTCACTATCTTCTTTTTCTTCTTCCTCTTCTAATTCATCTTCGTTAATTATAACTCCTCCTTTAGTTCTTGGGGCGATGTCTTTAATTATCTTCATAATATCCTCATTTTCATCAGCCAAGATTTTAACAAATATCCCACCATGTGTGTCTATATCAAAATTCACGGCCCCTACATAAGCTGCCTGTTTATTTAAATAAAATTTTGTTGCGTTCTCTGTCATTCCTTTCTCTAAAACCATCCTTGCAGCATCTAATATTGACTGACTCCTTAAAAGTTCCTTTAACTTCTCTACACTCTTAGTTTTTCCTTCCCATTCTCCAAACTCATTATCTTTCTCAATAAATGTTAATTTTGCCTTTGGAAATATGTTTAAGATAGCTTTTTTAACTTTATATTTATCTTCAGTTGGCTTCACCTTAGCTTTAATAATCACTTCCATAATATCACCATTTAAAATTTTTTGTTATAGTTTATATAAGGTATAAAAGGATTATAAAACTTCTTGAGAGTATGTTTTTATGATTACACATGAAATTCATTATGTTCTATAAAAACATTCTGATATTAAGTATTTTCCTTTATTTATTTTCAAGTTTTCATTTTTAGCTATTTTAGTTATAAATTTAAATATTTATTCTAATTAATTTTAGTAAATTTTATATACCTTCCCATTAATTACATTTTATTCAGTTAGTTCAAAAAATTTTGAACAATATGAACGGGTGAGACTATGGCAGATTGCTATATTACAAAAATAAAACTAAAAAATAAATAAAAGATGGCACGCTAAAATTCTATCTAAAAACAGTTAAAAAGATTACAAAGTGATAATAATGGAAGAAGCAAAAAAATTAATTATTGAGTTGTTTTCAGAACTTGCAAAGATTCATGGGTTGAATAAATCAGTAGGGGCAGTGTATGCCATCCTTTACTTATCTGATAAGCCATTAACAATCTCAGACATTATGGAAGAGTTAAAGATTAGTAAAGGAAACGTTAGCATGTCTCTAAAAAAGCTTGAAGAGTTAGGATTTGTAAGGAAAGTATGGATTAAAGGAGAGAGAAAAAACTATTATGAAGCTGTTGATGGCTTTTCATCAATTAAAGATATTGCTAAGAGAAAACATGATTTAATTGCAAAAACTTATGAAGATTTAAAAAAATTAGAAGAAAAATGCAATGAAGAAGAGAAAGAGTTCATAAAACAAAAAATTAAAGGAATTGAGAGAATGAAAAAAATTTCAGAGAAGATTTTGGAAGCTCTCAATGACTTAGATAATTAATTTCCTTATAATGGTGGTATTGATGCTTAGAGAAATATTAAAAAAAGTTGCTCATTTCTCCGAACAAAAACCATTCCTAATGCTTCTAATTATCTTAATTATAACTGTATTTGCTGGAATATCAGCAACCAATGTTAAATCTCAAACTGCCTTTGAAAAGATGCTTCCTCAAGACAATCCAATTATAAAAACCCTATATGAAGTCAGGGATGAATTTGGAGGAACTGATGTCATAACTATCTGTATAAAGCTAAAACCCTCAGATAGCAGTGATAAAGTTGTTGATATAAGAGACCCGAGAGTTTTAAAAGCAATTAAAGAATTGGAGGATAATTTAAGATATGTAGATGGGATAACAAGCGTAAGCTCTCCAGTAGATATAATCATTCAAAAAAATAACGGTATTGTGCCAAATGACATTGATACGGTTAAAGATATCCTAAATAAACTCCCAGAAGATAAGAGAAAGAGAATATTCAACTCAGACTATTCAATGACAGTTGTTAATGCATATACTGACGCTGGTGGAGACCAGAAAAAGCTAATGAGAGTAATGGATGATGTAAATGAAAGAATTGAAGAAACTCCATTTCCTCCAGGAGTTGAAGTTATAGCAACAGGGACTCCACCAATGAGGAAGTTGATGGATGAGTTAATGAAAGAGAGCCAAAGCTTTACAACAACAGTAGGTCTAATTGGGATTTTAATAATATTGATTATCTACTTCAGAAAGCCGTTATCCTCTATAATGCCTCTCTTACCAGTGCTTATAGCAGTTATATGGACTGGAGGAGCTATGGGGCTTTTAGACATTCCCTTGGATATGGCAACCGCTGGAATAGGCTCTCTGATACTGGGGTTGGGTATTGATTACGGAATACATTTGATGCATAGGTATGATGAAGAAAGAAGGAAAGGGATGCCAATAGATAAGGCAATAGAAACAGCTGTAGTTGAAACAGGAACTGCAGTTATGGCTACAACAGCAACAACAGTAGTTGGTTTCTTAGCTTTGGTTTTAGCTCCATTACCAATGATGGCAAACTTAGGAAAGGTCTGTGCTTTAGGGATTTCCTTCTGTATGGTGGTGGTTTTAACCTTACTACCAGCTTTAATTGTTATTGAAGAGAGGCATATAATGCCACTTATTAAGAGATTGAAAGGTGATACTCAATGATAACCAATAAAATAAAAATATTCCTAATATCATTAATCTTTATTTCAGGAGTTTATGCTTTGCAGGTAGATGCTCCTCAGTATCAGCCGAATGTTATTCATCCTGGGGATGATGTTGATTTGTGGATTAAAATAACTAATGATAATTATGATAATGAAGTTAAAAACATAGTTGTTGAGGTTTCTCCACACTATCCATTTGAGTTAAGGCAGGTTAATCCAATTAAGGGGAAAGCAACAATCAGCCATTTAAATCCTGGAGAATCAGACACTGTATATTTCAAACTACATGTTGATGAAAATGCCCCATCAAGAGACTATGAAATAGATGTAAAGGTAAGTTATGATGAAATTAATAAAGAAGATGGGAAAGAAACAATCCACCACTATGAAATAACTAAAATCTATTACCTACATGTTTATGGAATAGCAAGCTTTGAAATTAATGGGAATTTTAGCCTAATTCCATCAAAAACTCAAACAGTTCCAATTGAAATTATAAACACAGGAACAGGAACAGCTAAGGAAGTTAATCTGTATATTGGATATTCTTTAAACTCTGTAAATGCTGGTTCTGAGTCAGTTGAAGTATCTGCCTATGGGACAACCAAAACCCAAGAAAAAACTATTTACTACCCAACAGCTGTTCCTATATCTAATCTACCAATTTCACCAGTTGGAGAAACAAAATTCTACTTAGGAGCTTTAAAGCCAGATAATAGCAGAGTAATTAATTTAAAGTTATACACTGCAAGCAATTTAGTTGAGGGCTGTTATCAAATCCCTGCAGTAATTACATGGATAGATGAAGACGGAACTAAAAGGGCAGAGCAGATAACCATTGGAGCTTATGTAAAAGGAGATATTTTATTGGGAATATCTAATGTGGTAACTGACCCTAAGGAGATAAAGCCAGGAACAACTTATGTGAGAATTGATGTAACAATAACCAACAATGGACATGCAGAGGCGAAGGATGTTAAATTAAAATTAATAACAAATAAACCATTTAAAGATAGCTGGAGTAACTGCAATATAAAAGATGTTGGCAACTTATTGCCCGGAGTTTCAAAGACAGTATCTTTCTATGTGGATGTAGATAAATATGCCTCTGCTAAGCATTATAAGCTTCCAATTGAAATTAGTTATTTAGATACTGCCAATAACAAATACAAAACTGAAAAATTCATAGACATCTATGTTAAACCAAAGCCATTATTTGAGATTATAACAAAAGAAGTTAATGTAACTGCTGGAAAAGAAAACACCGTCTATATAACAATAAAGAACGTTGGTAGTGAAAAGGCAGAGAGAGTTAAGATTTCAGCAATTAGAAACTCTGGACAACCATTTGATTACCCAATTAAAAGTGACACTATTGGAACTCTCTACCCTAACCAAACAGGAACTGGAGTTATAGTTATAGATGTTGATAAAAATGCTGAATCAAAGCCTTATATAATAACTATTGAAATAAGATGTGCAGGAGATAGTGATGAGGGAGATAATAACGTGTATGTCTATCAAGAACCGTTAAAAGTGGTAGTGAATAATTCAAATTCAAAAAGTTATTGGATATTGGGAATAATAGTGGTTATTGCCATTGTATTGGTTGTAGGATATGTATTTAAAAGAAAAAATAGCAAAGATAAAGAATAAAACACTCTATTTATTTTTGTTTTTTGAATTTTTCCTATTTCATTTTTTTATTTTAACGTTTTTAGGTGGTTTTATGGGAAAATTAGAGAAAAATGTTTTTGTTATTTGGATTACTACCTTTACAACTATGCTTGGTGTTGGTTTTATAGCACCAATTATGGCAATATACGCCCAAACACTGGGAGCTACAAATTTAGAAATTGGTTTAATATTTGGTTCATTTGCATTAGCGAGAACAGTAGCTCAAATTCCTGTTGGAGTTTTATCTGATATATATGGAAAGAAGTTTTTTATTGTCTGTGGAACATTTTTTTATGGAGTCTCTACCTTAATGTATAATTTTGTTAGCACAGTTTTAGGTTTTTTAATTGTGAGAATTTTTACTGGAATCTTTTCAGCTTTTGTAACACCAGTAGCTGGGTCTTATATCGCGGCTATAGCCCCAAAAACAAGATTAGGAGAATATATGGGAATTTTTAATTCAGCAATTACATTGGGCTTTGGCATAGGACCTTTTATAGGGGGAATTCTTGCTGATATGTATGGAATTAAAATGCCATTCTACTTTTGTGGATTTTTAGGAATTTTGGCGGCAATTATAAGCTATATGAAATTGGAGGATATTGTTTTTAATAAAAATAAAGAAAAAATAGATGTTAAAAAAATATCTACTTTATTCTCATTTGAATTTTTGAAAAATAGGAATTTTTCATCCTCTTTTATTATCAATGTATCTAATGTTATGATAAATGCTGGGATATATGCGTATTTGGCATTGTATGCAATTAACTACAATATAACTATAAGTCAAGTAGGTTTTATGATTGCTTTAACAAATATCTTAATGGCTTTACTTCAAAGAAGTTTTGGAAAACTCTACGATAAATTGGGAAATATAATGATAATCATTGGAATTTTTATAATATCCTTTGGAATGTATTTGCTCTCAACCTCTACAACTTTTTTGACTATATTGGCTTCTTTAACAATTATAGCAGTTGGTAGTTCAATATCTTCCACCGCCACAACATCTCTCGCAGTTAAAGACATCCCAACACATAGAAAAGGCGAAGCTATGGGGCTTTTTACAACAAGCATAAATATTGGGATGTTTATTGGTGCAGTGTCGTTTGGATTCTTAGCTGATATTTTAGGAATAGCAAATATGTATAAATTTTCAGCAATATTTTCAATTGTTGTAGGGATTATCAGCTATTTAAGAATAGAAAGATAAAGATAATTATTTTAATCCTGCCAATATTTTATTTAATATTTCTTCAAACAATTTCTCCCTATTTTCAATAGTTAAAGTATATAGCTCTCCTTTATCTTTAAATTTATTTACCCAATTTCTGTGTAGTGTGGCTAATAACGGTTTATCACTTTTAATAACCTCATCAACAACTTCAGAAAACTTTCTACTCTTAAATTCCATAGCTCCAAGTTCATCTATAATTATAATATCAGCATCTTTCAAAGCCCTTTTTATTGCCTCAACTCCAACGTTATCTAAATTTTCTATAAAAACAGCATATTTACCAACTTTTATTTTTCCATCTCCAACATAGGCTAATATTGTTTCTTCATTGGTATCTAAGGTTATTATTTTAAATCCCACTCTTTTTCCTCCATCTCTAATCTCCTTAGTTATAAAACCTCCAACTTTATAGCCTAACTCCTTCAACTTCTCAGCTATCTTTAAAGCTAATGTAGTTTTTCCAACTCCGGGCATTCCCGTTATAAATATCCTCATAGTTTCACCACAACCCTTAAATTGATGTATGTAATGTTTAAAGTTATAAATCATAACTCACTAATCAAATTTAAAGAGGAGAGAAGATGAGTAGAGTTGTAGTTTCAGTTATTGGGCAGGATAGAACAGGAATAGTTGCGGGAATCTCAAAAGTATTGGCTGAGAATAATGCAAACATCTTAGATATAAGCCAAACTATTATGGATAATCTATTTGCCATGATTATGCTCGTTGATATATCAAACGCTAAAGTAGATTTTGCAACACTAAAAAAAGAACTTGAAAAAGCTGGAGAAGAATTGGGTGTTCAAGTCATTGTCCAGCATGAAGATATATTTAAATACATGCATAGAATTTAATCAAATCCTTTCAAATTTAGCATCTACAACAACATGCCAAACGCCTGGAGCGTATTTTTTAATCTTTCTCACTTCATAATCTATCAATTTATAGCCATTTTTTTCAGCATAGAATTTTAATCTCTCTATTGGTCTTTCATACATAATCTTTTCAGCTACTGTTTCATGATAATGTATAACTCCCCTATCTTTTAAAAATTCAAAAGTCTTATCTAAAAATTTGTGTGTTTTATGTACATAGCCCATGATAACTCTATCTGCGACATCTTTTAACTCAACGTCTCTATTATCTGCTAAAATTGGGATGACATTATTTAGTTTATTTAATTTGATGTTTTCACATAGATAATGATAAGCTGTAGGATTTTTTTCGATTGCATAGACCAACTTTGGTTTTGAGTATTTAGCTAATGGAATTGTGAAATAACCAATACCAGCAAACATATCAACAACTACCTCATTCTCATTGCTTATAAATGCCATTCTTTTCCTTTCCTCAATATTTCCCTGACTCCACATAATCTTAGCAACATCTAACTTAAACAAACAGCCATATTCTTTATGGATTGTTTCTGTTTCTTTCCCATATAGGATTTTTACATGTGGAGTTCTAAATTCACCGGTTATTTGGGTTGTGTATAGCAAGATAGCTTTACATTTAGTTCTTTTTACAATCTCTCTAATTTCATCCTCACTTAATTCTTTTTTAACGATAACAACATCTCCAATCTTTTGATATTTTATACCCATAATCTCACAATATTAAAGTTATTATCACAAACAACGCAGTTATCAAAATTCTAACTAATGTAGATATCATCATCAAATTAAAACCATCTTTAAATCCATATATGCCTATATAATATGGAGCTAAAAATCTCAACGCTGGAATGCTTGATAATATAGAGCCAAGAAGTAAAGCTCTTACAACTTCAATCTCATCTAAAATTCCCCTATTTAAAAACTCTCCAGCTAAGACAAAAGCTCCTATGTAGTTTATTGGTTGGGTAACTGCCACAGTAATTTCTTCAACTGAAAGTGGTAGATAATAAGCTTTATTTTTTATAATCTCAGTTATATAGTCAAAAAATCCAAATTCAATCAAAAATGAGGTTATAATGGAGGCTATTGTTATATCCCTTATTATTGGAATTCCATACTTTATAGTGTTTTTAAAAGCTGTATAAACAACATCTTTATTTAGTTTTATCTTTTTGTCTGTGTTATCTTCTTTATACTCCCTATTTTTTAATGTTATCTTTCCAATAGCCATAAAAATGAGTGTTTGAATAAATCCAATCAAAACTAAGATTATAAAATAGATTATTCCAAAGAATCCTAAGGTGGCAAGCAAAATTGGCAATAAAGAATCCCAGTGCCTAAGCATTGCCGGAAATGCATCTATTAAAGATGAGATATAGAGTTCTTTTTTGTTTATAATCCCTTTTTTATAAAAATCTACAAGCATTATGTTTGCCATTCTTGGTTCAATAAAAGATGTTGTTATAGCTATCCCACACTCCTCTGGAAGATTTGCCAATCTTGTAAATATCTTTCCAATAAAATAGATTTTTTTGATGATATTACTCTCTATGAGAATTTGAGAGATAAATAAACCAACAATAAGCATTGGAATGCTGTAATACAAAAAAGTAAATGTCAATGTAAGTGTTTGAATTATCTTATCCATCATAATAATCTTATTAATTTCTCATTAAAAAGTATTTAAAAATTATGGAGTTAATCTCTGCCTATCTCTTGGGAATAAAACACACTCTCTAATGTTCTCTTGCTGAGTTAATACCATGGTAAATCTATCCGCTCCTAATCCCCATCCTGCATGTGGAGGCATTCCATACTTAAATGCCTCTAAGTAATATGTAAATCCATCAGGGTTTAAGCCCTTCTTTTTAATATTCTCAACTAATAAATCATATAAGTGAATCCTTTGAGCTCCTGAAGAAATCTCTAAATCTTTATACATTAAATCAAATGCCTTACAAATATTTGGATTTTTCTCATCTGGCATTGTATAGAACGGCCTAATTTCAGAAGGCCAGTCAGTTATAAAGTAGAGTCCTTCCATCTCCTCTCCAATAGCCTTCTCTGCCTCTCTACTCAAATCTTCTCCCCAGCTAATTTCAACACCTTTTGCATTTGCAATGTCAATAGCTTCATCGTAAGTGATTCTATCAAACTTCTCTGGTGGCAACTCAAACTCTATTCCTAAAGTTTCAATCTCCTTCTTTCTATTCTCATAAACATCTACAAATGCGTTATAAACAACTTTCTCCAATATATCCATAGCATCCTTATCATCAGCAAATGCCATTTCAATGTCTATTGATGTAGCTTCATTTAAATGTCTCCTTGTATTATGCTCCTCAGCCCTAAATATTGGAGCTATTTCAAAAACTCTATCCAACCCAGTTGCCATTAACATCTGCTTATACAACTGAGGACTCTGCCCTAAAAATGCCTCTCTCTCAAAGTATGAGATTGGGAAGAGTTCAGTTCCTCCCTCAGTGCAACTTGCTACCAATTTTGGTGTATTTACCTCAATAAAGCCCTCATTATAGAGTGTGTTTCTTACAGATTTTAGCATTTCACTTCTAATTTTAAATATTGCCTGAACTTTTGGTCTTCTTAAATCTAAGAATCTATTTTCTAATCTTGTATCTAACTCTGCTGGGACTTTTTCAGCTGGGTCTAAAGGAAGAGGTCTTTTAGCGGTGTTTATAACCTCCAACTCTAATGGTAATATTTCAAAACCATTTGGTGCTTTTTCATTTGCTATAACTTTTCCTTTAACTGCTATAACATCCTCTGCTCCAAGTTTTTTTATTTGGCTAAACAACTCATCTCCAACTTTTTGTTTTGGTGCTACAATTTGCACTGTCCCTTCTCTATCTCTTAAAATAACAAATATAATTTTCCCTAAAGCTCTAATTGAATGAACCCATCCCATTATAATAACTTCTTGTCCATCCATTTCTGGTTTAATATCTGCTGAGTAGTGTGTTCTTCTCCACTTCATTTTATTCACCATCTACATCATGTGTTTCCCAAATCACTAAAAACTTTTTAAGGTTAATAATTGTGTAAATGGTTTTTATAGTTTCCTAAGCTTTTGTGTATCTATATATTTAATTTTATAGGTTAAAATTGTCAAAAATAAAAAATAATTAAAAAATTAAATTTATTTAAACCCATAGCCATAAGGCAGATAGTTTTCAAACTCAATTTTTTTAACTAATTGCCAGTTATTTTCATCTAAAATGTGCATCTCTGAAAGTGAGAACGTGTATAGATAATTGTTTATAAATAAAGCCCTCAAAACATTTGTTTTATGCTCATCGTCCTTAACCATTTCTATCTTATTGTCCTCAACTTTAAACACATAAGCATGATTATAAGCAGGTAGAAAGAAGATTTTATACTTTTCATCCCATAAGAATGCGTGATAGTCCCTAAACGCTGGACTCCACCAAACATTTAATTTATATTTATCAACTTCTTTCGGATTATTCAAATCAGAAATATTAAATAGTGAGATTTTTAATTTTCCATCGTCATCTTTACCAATACCAATAAATAAATTATTACCTATTGGATGTAAGTAAGTGGAATATCCTGGAATCTTTAACTCTCCTAAGACCTTTGGATTTTTTGGATTTTTTAAATCAATAACCAATAACGGGTCTGTCTCTTTGTAAGTTACTATATAGGCTTTATCTCCCATGAATCTTACTGCATAAATTCTCTCTCCTTTTTCTAATCCAGTTAGCTTACCAACAACATTTAAATCACTATCTAAGATGTAGATGTTATTGGTCATTTTATCTCTGAATCTCCAGTCCCCTATTGTTGTTGCCACTCTTAAATAGCCGTTGTATTCATCCATAGCAAAGTTGTTTAAGAGATGACCACTAACCTTTCCACTTTTAACTTCAAAGCTGTCTAAGTTAATTTTAGCTATTCCAGTGTATTCAAACTCTTCCCAGTGTTCTTCTAAATAGTTCTCAAAGTCATTCTGCAACTTTTTCATTAGGTTGTGTCTCTTCTCAGAAGGAAGGGAGCTTAAATATCTTTCAATAGTTTCAGTTATCTCAACGAACTTGGCATTGTCTCCAAAGTCTTCATTTTCAATAACTCTCTTTATTTTATCTGCCACTTCTGTTGGGAAGTATTTATCTGCACTTTCATTTAAAAAGTTAAGCATTAATTTCTTCTCATTAATTTTTAGATTATAGGCAAAGTATAAGTTGTTCTTTGACATGTATAGGGTTGTTTTATAATTTCCAACAATTGCAATTGAGTTTTCAACTTTTCCACTTTTTATATTTATTCTGCTAATAATATATGTTGTATCAAAGTCCATACTGTATATTGGGGGAAGTTCTGGAATGTAGTATTTATCATAGCCAATTTTATAATTGTTCCATACAATTGGGCAATCTATAGAGTTTTTTCTAACTACTAAATATAACGTTCCATTATACAACCTTGAATCAACATAACTTCCATTTAAATCCATTTGCCAAATTATTTTTGGCATTTCTGGATTTGAGACATTATAGGAGGTTATTTTATTCCAACTTATAACTATTAGTGTATTGTTTGTTAAGTAAAGATAACCACATTCAGATATGTTTTTTATTATTTTAGCATATTTTGGAGGAAGGGGCTTAATTAAATAAATCTTATTTTGAGAGAAGGCAATAATGTTCCCATTTGTTTTTAATATATCTGCTTCATCAACTCCTTTAACTTGAACATTGGTTTTTGAAAATCTTTCTGGCTCAGTTGAGGTTTCTACATTAGAAGATTTAACAGTTGAGGTTATCTGCACTTCTCTACTTGCATAACTATGTCCAACGTAGATGTAGTTTCCTATTGAATTTTCAACGGTATTTTTAAATTCTTCAAAATTTGATTTGGAATTAACAGGAATTAATTTGAAATCATTACTTCCTTCTTTTATAGGCTTTTCATTTTCAACGCATCCAGAAAATAATGATATAATCATTAATAATGATAAAAATATTGCAACTGCCTTAATTTTCATTATATCACCTAAGAATATTTAAAAAGCTAATTCATTTATATATCTAAAAAAGATACTATATAATGATTTCTAAATCGTTCGGTTATCTCCGAATAATTTTATAAACTAAATAAACTATAAAGATTATTAAAAAAGTAGAGATAATTAAAAAAATTAAAAATAGCGGCTCTTTCTGAAAAGTTGTTGAACCTTTGTAAGTTGTATAAATACCCCTTTCAACAACTGTTTTTGATAAAACAACTTCTCTTGCTTGGTATTTTATTTGTTTGAATATATAGTAGATCCACAAACCAATTAGTGCAAAAATACTGCTGACCATTAAAATCAATGCTTCTAAGTTCTCTAAAACCTTCTTTCCTTTGTTTGTTATTTTATAATAAACCCACTTGCTATAGTTTTCTTTATCAACCAAACCCATTTCATATAAAGCGTTTAAATGCTCACTTATCGTTGATTTTGATTTTCCTAAAATTTTTGATAATTCAGAGATAGTATAATTCCTTTCATTCAATTTTTTTAAAATTTCAATCTTTGTCTTTGAAAATAGAAATTTCATAATCCCACAAAATAAAATAAATTAATTCTCAATTGGCTTAAATTTATAACCATAAGTTATAACTCCATCATCTCCATCTTCTTTAATTCTTCTAAATACTGCCTCAACTTGCATGCCTATATAAACATCTTCTGGCTTGCAATCTACAATTTGTCCTGTAATTCTCGCTCCTTCCTCTAACTCAATGATTGCTATCACATAAGGAGCTTGTTTTTCAAAATCCTTTGGAGCTACATGGACAACTGAGTATGTATAAACCTTTCCTTTTCCACTTAATTTTATCTCTTCAAACTCTGTTTTTCTTCTACACTTTGGACATATCTCTCTTGAAGGGAAATAAACAGTTCCGCAATTTTTACATCTAACTCCAATTAGACAGTATCTTTCTTTAATATGTCTCCAACTTCTGACAACCATTTTATCCCTCAATAAATATTTTATTCCCATCAACCTTTTCTAAAAAGGTTGATCAAAATGGATGCATCACCTCGCTACGCTCGGTGATGCCTCTTAGCTTAGCTACTATTAATATAGGAAGGCATTTCCGAATTTATCCCTCTATAAATATCTTATTCTCATTCAAATCAATCTTTTTAATCTCTCCAACAAATTCTTTTTTATCACCAAATAAATCAATGGCTATAACTTTATCTCCTTTTTTCTCAACAATCATAACATCTTCCATAACCAACTCTCCATTAAAGTAGAGATTGCAACTACACATATTTTCACCATTTAACTCGCTTCATCCTCATCTACATCTTCAACTTCCAAGGTTCCATTTTCATACCCATAAAGCTCATAAATTTTTGATGATATGTAGAGGTCAATGAGCATAATTAGCCTACACTCTCCCCCAACCCACATTACACACTTATCTTTTTTGCAAATATCTTTAATAAATGGGCAGAACTTATCCATTTAGCTCATCCTTCCTATTTTTATTAAATGGTAGGTAGATAAGGGATATTTAGTTTAGTTTTGTCATATATTATAAACCCTATTACAAACAAACAAGCAAATATTATTGCAGAAATCAACAAAAATACAGTTAATCCATCAAATAGATAATACCAAATAATAAAATCCAATACCACAAATCCAATGCTTCCAATTACTATAGTAAGCACTTCCTTTTTAATTTTATCCATAAATATCCTCTAATTATCTCTTATCAGACAATATATGGATGCATACAGTCCCTCCAGTCCCTCCGACATTTACAGTAATTCCATAGCCATTTTTAATCTCTACCTGCCTATCTTTAACCTCCTTATCCTGCTTTAACTGCCAGTAAATCTCTCCAACCTGCCTTATACCGGTAGCCCCTAATGCATGTCCAGCAGCTTTCAGCCCTCCACTTGGATTTACTGCTGGGAAGCCATCATAATCAATAGCTATCTTTTTATCATAAACTATCTTTCCAGCCTCTCCCTTTTTACAGAAACCAAGTTCCTCCATCAATATTAAACCATTTATAGCAAAGCAGTCATGAACTTCAGCGACATCCACATCCTTTGGTTCTATATTTGCCATTTTATATGCTTTTTCACTTGCAACTTTAGCAGCTTTTAAGCTTGTTATGCTCTCTCTGCTGTGTAATGCAATTGTATCTGATGCTTGAACACTTGCTTTGATGTAGATGATATCATCTTTATTTACAAATTCTTTAGCCTTTTCTGCTTCACATACTATAAGGGCAGCAGCACCATCTGAAACTGGTGAGCAATGTAGTAATCTTAAAGGCTCAGCAACTGGTGAGGAGTTGAGAACCTGCTCCAATGTAACCTTAAATGGGAATTGTGCATATCTATTTTTTGAGGCGTTTTCATGCATGATAACGCTCCACATTGATAACTCCTCTAAAGTTAAGCCATACTCATACATATACCTCTGAGCCATCATAGCATACAGTGAAGGAAAAGTAGCTCCAAACAAAGCCTCCCATTCTTGGTCTGAAGCTGATGATATTGCAGAGGTTGCATCAACAACATCAGTCATCTTTTCTACTCCACCAACTAAAACAACATCACTTGCCCCGCTCGCTACATTTAAAACAGCTTGTCTTAAAGCTAAGCTACCAGATGCACAAGCAGCTTCAACCCTTGTTGAAGGAATTGGGTTTAAACCAGCATGCTCAGCTATTAAAGAGGCTATATGCTCCTGTCCAACAAACAAACCAGCACTCATGTTTCCAACATACATCTCATCTATATCCTTCCCATCTATACCTGCAGCTTCAACTGCCTTAACACCAGCCTCAACAATCAAGCTTCTAAAACTTCTTTCCCATAGCTCGCCAAACTTTGTCTGTCCATAGCCGATAATGGCAACATCTCTCATTCTTCCACCTTTTCATAGAATTCAATGAGTTTAATTATTATCAGATGAAATGCTTCGCATTTCATTACTCGCATACTTTCGTATGCGATTTCATAGAGTTCATCAATTCTTTTTAAACCTTCTTTTACAACTTCTAAGTTTAATTTATCGTATTTATGGACAATAGCGTTTCTAAGCCTGTTATATTGTTTTAGTAGAGTAGCTTCATCTTTTGTAATAACATCATGCTTCAAAAGTTTCTTAATGTTTGTATAATCATCTTCAACATTCAACCCAATGTCTTTAACGAGCATTGCTACAACGTCCATAGTAATATCAACACATACTTGAAGAGAAATATAATAAAGCCCTTTTTGTAATCTCATCCCTTATTTCATGTTCTTTTATGAAGTAATATTCTTCCCCAAACTTTTCAAGCTTATCCAAGTATCTCTTCTTTCTTTGCATTAAATCTCCTCCTCAACATAACCTTTTCTCTAACACTGTTGAACTGATTTTCTCTAATCCTCTTTTCCATATCCCTCCAAATCTTTCTAAATTTGTAGAAATGCTCTGAAAGTTCTAATTCATCTCCAAAAATTACTTTATGATTTTTTATAATCTCCATTTTTATATACAAAGGAAGTTCTTCAAAGATTTTTATGTCATATTTATTTCCCAATTTTCCTAAGATTTCTAAGTATGTATTTCTATCAACCCCTACTAAGCATATATCAATATCACTCCTTTTTGTGTATTCATTCTTTGCATAAGAACCATATAGCAGAATTCCAAAAACTTTGCTCACATCTTAATTTTCTTTCTAAATTTGGCATATATTGCATAGTCGATATATTCTTTCCTCTCTAAGTAATAGGCTGTTTTTGGAGCTTTGTCTTTGACTTTATTTATTCTATCAGTTACTGTTATGTCGAAGGCATCACTTCCAGCCCCACTTCCATAGGAGACTGCTAAAATTCTCTCTCCACCTTCACAATTATCTAAGACATTTGATAACCCTAAAGGAACAGCTCCTGAGTAAGTGTTTCCAATATAAGGGGTTAATAGCCCTATTTTATATTGCTCTTCCTTAAAGCCCAAAATCTTAGCTACCCTAATATAGAATTTTCCGTTTGGTTGGTGGAATACGCAGTAATCATAATCTTCTGGCTTTGTTCCCATTTTTTCCATCAATCCTTTAGCAGCATTAATTACATGTCTAAAGTATGCTGGCTCTCCTGTAAATCTTCCTCCATGTCTTGGATATGGCTTTCCTTCTCTCCTCCAGAAGTCTGGGGTGTCTGTTGTGTATGAATAAGTGCCGTTGAATTCAGCTATAACGTTTGATTTTCCTATTATATAGGCAGCTCCTCCAGCTGCTGCCGTGTATTCCAAAGCATCTCCTGGAGCTCCTTGGGCAGTATCTGCCCCAATAGCTAATCCGTATTTGATTAAGCCGCTCTCAACCAATCCCATACACATCTGAATTCCTGCTGTTCCAGCTTTGCAAGCAAACTCTAAATCCGCTGCAGTTAAGTCTGGAGTTGCATCTATAGCCTCAGCAACTATTGTAGCAGTTGGTTTAACTGCATAAGGGTGGCTTTCACTCCCAACATAAACAGCTCCAATGTCTTTTGGGTCTATTTCAGCTCTTTTTAATGCATTTCTTGCTGCTTCAACTGCAATAGTTGCAGTGTCTTCATCCAAGCTTGGAACTGCTTTCTCATATACCAAAAGTCCTTTTTTTATTGATTCCGGGTCTTTGTTCCATACTCTTGCTATTTCTTCAACTTTTATCCTATATTTTGGGATGTATGCTCCATAACCAACAATACCCGCCATAATTTCCCCCTTATTTTATCTCATTTAGTCTTTTTATAAGTTCTTTAGTATCTAAATGGGTTGTTATTAGTGGGATGTTATCAATCTCAGCTAATTTTAAAGCTAAGCTGTCTATCTTGTCTTTATTTATTCCCTGCAAAACAACAACTCTTGGCTTCATTATGCTGACTCTAACAGCAACCATTGGGCTTCTTCCAGTAGAGACGTTTGTGAATATTAAAGCTCTTTCAGTAGTCCATCCGTATAAATGATAGAAATCATCTCCTGTCATCTCTAATATTGCCTTTATACTATCAACAACTGTATGCCCATATATTGGAGTGTCTGAGTTATCTCCAACGGCAATTTCTCCATCAATAATATTTACAAATTCATTAAGGGTTATTGGGTTTTCATACTCTTTTATTGATAAAATTGCCTTCATTGAAGGGCTTTTATCTAAAATTCTTTTTAATGCTTTTATTGTTTGTCCTCCCTTCTCCTTATCTATTTCTATTAATGCCAAAACATACTTTTTTATAATATTCACTCCTGGGTTTTTTCTTCTTCCAACTTCATAATCACTTATAACGGATGGAGAAACGTTTAAGTATTTAGCTAACTCAATCTGCTGGATGTTGAATAAATTCCTCCATTTTTTTAGAGCTTTTCCAGTATTTTCAGCTAAAACAATATCTCCTATAATGTATATTGCTACTTTCTCCATATTAATCACAAAATAAAAATAAAATGTCAATATTATATAAAGTTTTTGATTTTGTTGAAATGCATTATGTTTATTGTCGGATATTGTAAAGAGAAGATTTAAATACTTTGTCTAATATATTAGACATAAAAATATTAAGAGTGTCAAGTATGATAGACAAAAAGATACTATTTGAAGAAGTTATATTAGACAACTTAGAGATTGCAAAGAAAGCAAAGGTAATTAATAGAGATATTGAAATAAAACTCATCCCTAACAAAATAAAGGTTATCTATGGTGTGAGGAGAGGAGGAAAGACATATTTCTTATTTCAAATTATAAACAAGCATTTTAAGGATGATTTCATCTATATAAATTTTGAGGATGAAAGATTAATAAATATAGCTTTAGATGAGTTAAATGAACTCTTAAAGATTGCATTGTCTATAAAAAACACAAAAAACCTATTTTTTGATGAGATTCAGAGTGTTGATAATTGGGATAAATTTGTTAGAAGGCTAAATGATAGTGGTTTCAACATTTTTATAACTGGTTCATCTTCTAAATTATTATCAAAAGAAATTGCCACTTCTTTGAGAGGAAGAAATTTAAAAACTGAAATATTACCATTAAACTTTAAGGAATTTTTGAAATTTAAGAATTTTAATGTTAAGAAGAGGTATTCCACAATTGAAAAGGCAGAGTTGCTGAAGTATCTAAACGAATTCATTAAATTTGGTGGTTTTCCAGAAATAACTTTAATAGATGATGAAAACATTAAAAAAGAAATTCTTAAAGAATATTTGGACGGCATATTTTATAGGGATGTTGTTGAGAGGCATAGCATTAGAAATATAAAGGAAATTAAAGTTTTAAGGAACATTTTAATAAATTTATTTGCTAATGAGATTTCTATTAAAAAGATTGCCAATTTACTCAAAGAATTTAATACAAAAATAAGTAGAGAGTGCATTTACAACTATTTAGAGTATTTTAGTGATGCCTATCTAATATTTTTATTAAATAATTTCTCTTATAAGACTAAGACAATATCCTACTCAAAACTCTATGTTATTGACGGAATGTGGAACTTCTCCTTAAGTTTTAGCAAAAATAAAGGAAGAATTTTGGAAAACCTTGTATTTTTGGAGTTGAGAAGGAGAGGTTTTGTTGAGAATGAGAATCTGTTTTATGTCAAAAGGAAAAACTATGAGGTTGATTTTTTAATATTTGGAGAAAATAAGGAGTTAATTCAAGTATGCTATGAATTAAATGAGACCAATAAAGAAAGAGAAATCAAAGCTTATGAAAAGGCAATAAAAGATTTAAAACTTGATAATGTCAATTTAAAAATTATCACTTACAACGATGAAGGATTCGAAAAAATAACAGTTGATGATAAAGAACATCTGATAGAGATTGTTCCATTCTGGAAGTGGAGTTTAACCTATTGATATTTTAATAATGTAAAAGACATTTTTAAATTAATAAAATAAAAAAGAGATTAAAAATTATTCCTTCTCCAAGCCACACATCTTTCTTAACTCTTTTCCAACCTTCTCAATTAAATGCTCTTTCTCTAATCTTCTTAAAGCATTCAAGTGTGGGAAGCCAGCTTCTCTTTCTAAGCTCCATTCTTTTGCAAATCTTCCATCTTGTATCTCTTTTAAAATCTCTTTCATTGCCTTTCTTGACTCCTCATTTATAACTCTTGCCCTTCTTGTTAAACCTCCATATTCAGCAGTGTTTGAGACGTTCTCCCACATTCCCTGTAATCCCTTTTGATAGATTAAATCAACTATTAGCTTTAACTCATGGCATGTTTCAAAGTATGCCATCTCTGGAGCGTAACCAGCTTCAACTAATGTTTCAAACGCAGCTTTAATTAACTCGGTAACTCCTCCACACAAAACTACTTGCTCTCCAAATAAATCTGTTTCTGTTTCTTCTCTAAAAGTTGTTTGTATTACTCCAACTTTTGTTAATCCAATACCTTTAGCCATTCCCAAAGCAATTTGTAAAGCATCTCCTGTATAATCTCTCTCAACAGCAACCAATCCTGGAACTCCAAATCCTTCTTCATATGTTTTTCTAACCATTGCCCCTGGTGATTTTGGAGCTACCATTGTTATATTAACATTCTCTGGAGGTCTTATAAATCCATAGTGGATGTTGTATCCATGTGAGAAGCTTATTGTTTTTCCTTCTGTTAAGTAAGGCTCAATCTGCTTTTTATAAACTGCTGGCTGGACTTCATCTGGGATTAATATGTGGATGATATCTGCTTTCTCTGCTGCTTCCTCAATTGTCATAACTTTGTGTCCATCTTTAATTGCCTTGTTCCATGATGCTCCATTTGGTCTCAAACCAACTATAACATTTAAACCACTATCCTTCATATTTAAAGCTTGAGCTCTTCCTTGACTTCCATAACCAATAACTGCTATTGTTTTGTCTTTAACTGCGTCAAAGGTTACATCCTTATCGTAGAATATTTTAACCATTTCTATCACCATAAAGACTCTTTTTATTAAATACTCGCTACCTTTATTAGCCATAATACTATTTTAAGGTTTTCGGTTTAATTTGATATTCAGAAATCGATACTATAAAAACCATATAATAATAACATAGAATTTAAATACCATTAGAACACAACTAAATTATAGTGAAATAAATTTAAAACATAAATGTTGGTTATAAACGATATTTAGCAATTACACGGAGAGCATTATCCTAAAATTAAATAGTATGGTGAAATTTATGAAAATAAAGTCAATAGCCGCTAAGAATTTACTATCATTTGATGATTTTAAAATAACATTTGAGGATGGGGATGTTGTTACAATCTTCGGCCCCAATAATGTAGGAAAAACAAACTTATTTAGGGTTTTAAAATTACTAAGAAACATTATAAATGAGAAAATATCAGCAGTAGATTTGGAAATATATTTACACAATAAAAATTTAAAAGCGGCAAAGATAGAGGTAGATGTGATATTTGACAAGAGTGATAAAGAGGTTATTGCCAAATTTCTTAAAATTTTCTTCAAAATAAATGCTCCAGATTTGATAAGACTATGTAACAACTTAAAGCTGAACATTATCAATAGTATTATTGATTATTTTTCAGCAGGGTCATATATTTGGGAGTGCTCTGAATTAAGGTGCTATAGACCATATTTTATGCTTAGATTGAGAAGTTTAGAAGAAGATATTGAAAAAATAAAAATATACTTGAAAGAACGTGAATTATCAGAGATTACACCAGATTTAATTGACCATAGTAAGGTTATACATGAGTTGGACAGAAATGTTGAGATTATAGAAGTTACAAATGATTTAAAAAACATTATAACATCATCTGTAAATGCATTAATTACAATTTATGAAAAAAATGAGAAATTATTCTTTAGCACATTAATTGATGGTAAGGAGAATATCACAACAAGAATTGGAGATGGAAATATAGAAAATATTGTTGAAATCTCAATGAAAGATTTTACAAAAGACATTGAGAAATATGAAGATTGTTTTAAAAGATTAACAATGGATAAAAACATATTGAGAGCATTTGTTGTATTATTGGCTTTGGATAAACTCTTAGCCAATAAAATGTCAATATATGTTAAGAAGGTTTTAGAATATTCAAAAGAAAATCCATGGGACAAAGAAATTATTGAAGATTTAAAATATATTGTAAGATTTTGTGGATTTGATTATAGGGACATATATGAAATTAGTGATATCTCACTAAATGATATTTTATTAAAAATATATGAAAACAGTCTAATATTTTATGAGGATTATTTACCAAATGAAGGCAAAGTAATGATTCCAGATTATATGATAGTTGAATTACTTGCTGGTTTAAAGAATAACAGTTTAGAAAAAAATGTGAAATCTAAAATATTGGAATTATTCAAAACATCCACAACAAAAGACGATTTATATTTAGGTATATTAAGCATGCCATCTGAAAAATGGATACCCAGTTATTTGTTTTACTTAAAGAATAATGCAAATCTAAAGCTAAGAAAAAGATATATGAAAATTAAAGAGATGTTTGAATATATATTTAATAGTGGAAGTCTTAGTTTTGATGTAATTTTAGCTAATAATAAACCAGATATTGTAGTATATTCAGAAGACATTGAGATACCTCTGAACATGGTAGGACTTGGTGTGAAAAAAATCTTAGAAATTCTAACTTTAGTATTTGGGTATGAGTCAAAGGTTATTTTACTTGATACTCCATTTAATCAACTTTACCCAAAATATCAAAAGAGATTTTCAAAGATTCTTAAAGATACTGAGAATATTGACTCACAGGTATTTATAATCTTACATTCTCCATATTTCATAAACAATGAAAATATATTCAATACATTTAGATTTTATAAACCTAAAAAATCCACCAAATACATATGTATTGGGAGTATAATCAAAGACTTGGAAAAAACGTTTGGGACAGTAATTTTAGATAGAACTACCAGAAAGATATTACTATCTGACGCTGTAATTCTTTTAAGCTCTGCTTTAAGGGACATTCCATTATTCGACTTAGCTGAATACGAAGATATACCAATAGACGAATATAATATCGAAGTTATTCGCCCGCAAAACACTTTAAGTTTTGGAAAATATTATGCTCTACTTCAATATACTTCCATCCCATATATTCTTATGCTTAGAAGTTGGATACTTTATAACTTATATGAAGAAATAAAAGATGGTGAAGGAAAAGTTAGATACAAACTATTAGAAAAAGGAAAGTATCATAAAATAGTAGAGGAACGCCTTAATTTCTTTAAAAATAGACATCCATTTTGGATTTCTAAAGAAGAGTTCGATAAAGTTATAAATATTTATATTAAAACTTTGGAAGCTCATAGGGAAAAACTTATTGAGTTAGGATACATATATCTCTCATCTAAAGAAGAAGTAGTTAAATACTGTATAGAACCATTAAGAAAGCAGTTAGAGGATATCTTAAGAAAGAAGTTGTTTATATTTACCGTCCCTACAGATTTCATAATCGAACCACAAGACTTGAAAAACATTCAGATTGAGAAAGATAAATATATCGTTCATAACTATATTGGTTACAGAAAAGATGTATTAAAGGAATTCAAAGAATTCTTTGATTACTTTGTTAAATTCCACAATTTACAGTAATACAAGGTGAAACAGTGATATTGATAAAAAATGTATTTGTAAATGGGAAGAGACAGGATATACTAATTGAAGGAAATAAAATAAAAAAGATTGGAGAGGTTAAAAAAGAAGAAATAGAGAATGCTGAAATTATAGATGGAAAGAACAAGATAGCAATCCCTGGGTTGATAAATACTCACACCCACATACCAATGACATTATTCAGAGGAGTTGCTGATGATTTACCTTTAATGGAGTGGTTAAACAACTACATCTGGCCTATGGAGGCAAAGTTAAATGAAGAAATTGTTTATTGGGGAACACTATTAGGATGTATTGAGATGATTAGAAGTGGAACTACTACTTTTAACGATATGTATTTCTTTTTGGAAGGGATTGCTAAGGCAGTTGATGAAAGTGGAATGAGGGCAGTTTTAGCCTACGGAATGATTGATTTATTTGATGAGGAGAGAAGGGAGAGAGAGCTTAAAAATGCTGAGAAGTATATAAACTACATAAACAGCTTAAATAATAGTAGAATAATGCCAGCTCTTGGCCCTCATGCTCCATACACTTGCTCCAAAGAGCTTTTAATGGAAGTTAATAACTTAGCTAAAAAATACAACGTCCCTATACATATACATCTAAATGAAACCTTAGATGAGATTAAAATGGTTAAAGAGAAAACGGGTATGGAGCCGTTTATTTATTTAAACTCCTTTGGTTTCTTTGATGATGTTAGAGCTATAGCCGCTCACTGCGTGCATTTAACAGATGAAGAAATCAAAATAATGAAACAAAAAAACATAAACGTCTCTCATAACCCAATTAGCAACTTAAAATTAGCTTCTGGAGTAGCTCCAATTCCAAAACTCTTGGCTGAGGGAATAAACGTTACCTTAGGAACTGATGGATGTGGAAGTAACAACAACTTAAACTTATTTGAGGAGATAAAGGTCTCTGCAATCTTACATAAGGGAGTTAATTTAAATCCAACTGTTGTTAAAGCTGAAGAGGCGTTTAACTTTGCCACTAAAAATGGGGCTAAAGCATTGAATATAAAAGCTGGAGAAATAAGAGAAGGATATTTAGCAGATATTGTTTTAATAAACTTGGATAAACCTTACTTGTATCCAAAAGAGAATATAATGTCCCATTTAGTTTATGCGTTTAATGGCTTTGTAGATGATGTCATCATAGATGGAAATATAGTTATGAGGGATGGAGAGATTTTAACTGTTGATGAAGAGAAAGTCTATGAAAAAGCTGAAGAAATGTATGAGATTTTGAGAAGCTAATTTTTGAATTCATTTAACATTTTTATCAAAGCTAATTTGTCAGTAATTTTTATATTTTTTAGAAATATTCCTCCTCTTGCATCATAACCAACAATTAAAACCTCCTTACCTTTATATTTCAAAATAAAAGTTTTCCTATTATTAACTAAAATTTCAGCTATTTTTGAAGCCTCTGATAAAAAAATCTTTAAATCCTCAATTTTTTCTAAGAAACTTTTTAACTTCTTATTCGCTGATTTTGAAGAAACAGCTTCCATAATTTCTTTTAATGTTTTTATATTCTCAATATTAATTGTGATATAATCTCTACTAATCCCTAAAGAAAAAATATTCGTTAATGCTATTTCTAAACTACCATTTTTTATCAATCTCTGAAACAAAAATAAATAGTTGAGTTCTTTAAGCAAAGTCCCACTTATTTTATTCCTTTTTCTCTTTCTTTAATGGGATAATTTTTAAGCCTACTTCTCCATCAATGGTCAATTTGTTAAATACAATTTTAACCTCGCTTCCACTACCTTCTAAGATTTTTGCTAATTTTTCAATATCTACATTTAATTTAGGTAATTTATCTTTAACCTCATCGATAAGTTTTAACATTTCTTCTATTTTTTCTTTTGACACCATTTCTTTTTTATCTTTTAAACTATTTAAAAAACTTGTTATCTTCTCTATTTTATCAGCAATTTCTTTAGGAATCTCAACTTTTATTTCTTTAACTTCTTTTTCTTCTGACATATCTATCCCCACAATTTTGTTGTAGTATTCTGCGTTTATATCTTATATCTTTGGAGATATTTAAAGGTATCCATCTGTTCAATAGCTATTGAGTAAATCTTTAAATTCTTTTAATACCCTATCAGCATCAACCTCTTCCATCTTTTTTATTTTCTTTAAAAATTCTTTTCTTAATTCTACAACCTCTTTAATTTTATCTTTATCTAATTTTTTAGATTTTATATATTCACTTACAATTTTTCTTGTCTCCTTATCAATTTTATCAGAAATATTGTTGTTTTTATTTTTATTTTCCTCTAAAACATAAAATTTAGGAATTTCCTTACTTTTTTCAATTAATTTTTTAGCTATTTCATTAAAATCAATGTCTTTTGTTGTATCTATTATTAAAAATGGCTCATCCCATTTATATTTCTTCCCTGGCTCATCAAATTTCTCATACATCTTTTTAATCACTTCGTTTGGTATTTTTTCCCCTCTCTCAATATTTCTTCTAATTAAAACATCTAAAGAAGCTTTTAAATATATTATGGCATAGTTTTTGTTGTATTTTTTGGCTATATTTATTAAATCTCTCCTCATTGAGTTATAATAGTTGGTGTCATCAACAATAACCCAATAGTTTTTTAAAGCAGAGTCTATTAAGCGGTATGTTGATTTTTTAATAAACTCCTCATATTTCTCCTTCCATACTGGAAAACTCTCCCTAATCAAATCACTTCCTAAAACTATGACATCAATGTTGTTTTTACTCAAAATTTTTGCTAAATTCTTTGAAAACGTTGATTTCCCAACCCCTGGCAGCCCTGTTAAAATGATTAACATGATATCCCCCAAACTTATTTTTAATAGGACTTTCGCAGAGATAAAAATTTTTTAAGGAACTGATGCCTAAAGGCATCCAACTGCATTATGAAATATATGAACTGCGAAAGTCCTATTTAGGGTAAAATATAAATATGAGGAGGTCAATAATAGTGTATAGATGTGGCACAATCAAGGTGATGCTATGAGCTTATCAATGAATTTAAAATTATGTAATTATCACAACTGTAATTGCAATATTGGAGAGGAGTATTATAACCACACTTACCCTCAATTTTGGAATAGGATTATTGAGAAGTATAAGCTCAATAAAATAATTTCTTATGACTTCACTTCCTTGCCTTATTATAGATTTGTGGGAATGGTTGGAGATTTTATTTCAAAAAATATCACAACAGGACCTTGCCTATTAACACCAAAGGAAATTAGAAAGCTCAACCCTAATATAGATTTTGAAGAAGTTAAGAAGATGTTTTTAAGACATCCAACATTTGAAGATTATGTATCAGTGGCTATTGAGACAAATAAGGGATATAAAAACCACATAATAATTGAAACTTACGAATATGCAAAACTTGTTGAATATAAGACAAACATACCTTTTGAAGAGGCATTAAAATTAACTAAACTCAGTGCAAAGAACTTTAAAAAATACTACAAAAAGAAAGTTAAGGCAAAATATTATCTAACGCATAAAAAATCATTTGATAGAAGGTTGAGAGAACTTTGTAATGAGCATTATAAATATTACTTAGAAAATGCAAATATTTCAAAGAAAGGAAAAGAAATAATAAAAAACAATCCTGAAGAATCAACTTGGTTGAGGATTAAAGTTTCATTCCTTCCAGAAGCAATAAATAAAGATGACTCTACAATAGTTGAGCCAGTTTCAAGTATTGAGGGGATGTTATTAGCTAACAAAATTTCAGAAGTTAGTGGAATTGTTGTTAGAAGTCCTCCAACTTTAAACTTAAAACCAATTATGAATGAAGGAAATGAGAACGAGATATTTTACTTAAACAATGATATAGAGAAGGAAATAAAAAAACTAACCTATAGAACAAGAACAAAGTGGGGATGCTCATTGTATCACAACCTTTTATTCCTAAATTCTCCGATATGTTGCAACAAAAATTGCGAAGAGTGTTTAGAAATCTTTATAAATAAAATTAAAATATTAAAAATGGGGTGAAAAAATGATTCACGACACAATAATTATTGGTGCTGGACCTGGAGGATTAACAGCTGGCATATATGCAATGAGGGGAAAGTTAAATGCTCTATGTATAGAAAAAGAAAATGCTGGAGGTAGGATAGCTGAAGCTGGTATTGTAGAAAACTACCCTGGATTTGAAGAGATTAGAGGATATGAATTAGCTGAAAAATTTAAGAATCATGCTGAAAAGTTTAAATTACCTATAATCTACGATGAAGTCATTAAAATAGAAACTAAAGAGAGACCATTTAAAGTTATAACAAAAAATTCTGAGTATTTAACTAAAACTATAGTTATAGCAACTGGGACAAAACCTAAAAAATTAGGTTTAAACGAAGATAAATTTATCGGAAGAGGAATTAGTTACTGTACAATGTGTGATGCCTTCTTCTATTTGAATAAAGAGGTTATAGTGATTGGGAGGGATACACCAGCAATCATGAGTGCTATAAATTTAAAAGACATTGCTAAAAAAGTTATTGTAATTACTGATAAGTCAGAGTTAAAGGCTGCTGAGTCAATAATGTTAGATAAGCTTAAAGAAGCCAACAATGTTGAAATAATATACAATGCCAAACCATTGGAAATTGTTGGAGAAGAAAGAGCTGAAGGAGTTAAAATATCAGTTAATGGAAAGGAAGAGATAATAAAAGCAGATGGGATATTTATAAGCTTGGGACATGTTCCAAACACTGAATTTTTAAAGGATAGTGGTATAGAGTTAGATAAAAAGGGATTTATCAAAACAGATGAAAACTGTAGAACAAATATAGATGGAATTTATGCTGTAGGGGATGTTAGGGGAGGGGTTATGCAAGTAGCTAAAGCTGTAGGAGATGGGTGTGTGGCTATGGCAAATATTATTAAATACTTGCAAAAATTATAAAAATTAAAATATTTTTAGAAGAATTACTAAATTATTTTAAATTATTTTGTGTTAATGGGATGTCATAAACGATATTTCCCATTTTAAAATCTAATCTTAGATTTTCTATACTATCTGGTTTGTTGAATATCCAATATCCCGCAATCTCTTGATTAATTCCAATTTCTATTTCATCAAGTCCTCCAATTTTCCAATATTTTTTATCTCCAGAAATTAAACACACTCCTATAGGAGCAAATTCATATGTGTCAGGATTTAAGTTTTTAGCTACAAAATCAACTCTAAATACTTTTTCAATTCTGTCAGTTTGATTGTTATAAATTTTATAATATCCATATTCTTTTACAGTGAATTTTATCCCCACAACATCCCTAAATTCTTCTATATTAGTTTTTATTGAGTTTTCATGATATTCTTTTTCAAATATTTCTTTCATTTCTTCTTCAGAATATCTTTCAATTGTTCCATAGGTTGTTTTTGATAAATTCACATTATCATTTTTAAATGTCAATACAAATTTTGCATTTTTATAAAAGCCTTTAATTTTTGGCAATTCAATCTCATAGTAATATCCAGCTTTTAAGGGAAGTTCATTAATGTAGTATGTTTTATTAAACAATAATCCACTATCGTCAAATATCTTCAATACAACCTTTCCATTACTTACCCTTGCTAAACTACCGTTCTCATAAGCTAAAGCAAACTGAATTTTTGTTTTGTTTCCTTCTTTGACAATATACATATATTTTATTTCTTTTATTTTAGCTAATTGATTTTTTTCAGTTTTTTGAATTAAACTTTCATTTTCTAAGGTTTTGTTCGTTTCAATCTTATTTATATTTATTTCATTATTTACATTTGTTGTTTTATTGCTTGTGCATCCACACAGCAATACAATAAGCATAACAAAAATAAAGAACAGCCTTTTCATACTATCACCAAATAAAACAAAAAATATAAAAAATTAAAATAAAAAAAGAAAAGTTAAGTTAATTTACTCTTTTAATGCTGGAATAACCTTCTTACCAATTAATTTAATTGCTGTTTCTTTGTTTGGTCCAATTGGGGAACCAGCAACGATTTGAGTAACTCCCATCTCAGCTAATTTTTTACACTTCTCAACAACATCTTCTGGTGTTCCGTAGATTGAGAATGCCTCTAACATTGTGTCATCAACATTCTTGAATGCTTCTGGGAAGTTTCCTGATTTTAAAGCGTTTCTTATTGCCTCAACTTTCTCCATGTCAATTCCATGTCTCTCTAAGACAACTGGTGGAGAACCTGCTGCGATGAATGCAACAACTGGAACTGCTGCCTGCTTAGCTTTATCTGCATTCTTATCAACTGACATACATGCGTAGGCAGCGACATCAATCTCGTCCATGCTTCTTCCAGCAGCTTCGGCACCTTTCTTAATTAATGGGATTGCTGCTTCGAAGTCTTTTGGGTTTGATGCATTAATTAAAACTCCATCAGCAATCATACCAGCTGTTTCTAACATCTTTGGTCCTTGAGCTCCCATATAAACAGGAACTGCCTTTTGGATTGGTTTAACTGCTAAAGCAGCTCCTGCAATCTTGACAACCTTTCCTTCATAAGAAACTCTCTCTCCAGCTAACAACTTTCTTATAACTTCAATTGATTCTTTTAATGTTGTAACTGGCTTAACCCACTCAATTCCTAATGCATCAAAAGTAGCCTTATCTCCTGGACCGATACCTAAAACAGCTCTTCCTCCTGATAACTCGTCCAATGTTGCAATAGCTGAAGCTGTTATTGCTGGGCTTCTAACGTATGGGTTTGTAACTCCTGGTCCTAACTTAATTTTGTTTGTGTTCATTGCGATAGCTGTTAAAGCCATATAGACATTTCTGTTGTTGTAGTGGTCTGTAATCCAACAGTATTCAAATCCGTTGTCTTCAGCTAACTTAACATAGTAACAGAGCTTTTGTATTGGCTCGTTTGGAACAAATTCGATACCAAATTTCACAATCTCACCCTCAATTTTGTTATTTAACAACAATTATTATATTATCAATTTATGGTAGTAATTAAGTTTTCTATTTACCGCAAATCGAAAAATATTTATAGGAGTAAAGATTTTTGATGGGGGTATTAATTTATCTAAAAAAATATTTAATTTCAAGAAAAAACGTTTAAATGCCAAATCATTTAAATAATATAAATAATAATTAGGAAGTTTATCACAAATATTGTAATTCTTCAAATCATTATCTTAAATTCTAAACATATTATAAGTTTAATTTGAAGGTGACATTTATGAATCTTGAAGAGAGGAAAAAGTTAGAAACAAAATCTATTGATGAATTAGATTTAATTGGAAAAAAAGTTTGTGTCGATACCTGTGTCGTTATAGATGGTAGAATAACAGAGCTAATTGAGAGAGGTAAGCTTAAAGATGCTACAATAATAATTCCTGAAGCTGTGGTTTCTGAATTAGAGTATCAGGCAAACATGGGTAGAGAGATAGGATATAAAGGGATAGAAGAGCTTAGAAAACTAATAGAAAAAGCAAGTGAGCATAACATTAAAGTTGAATACTATGGAGAAAGACCTACAAGAGAGGAGATATTTTTAGCAAAAAGTGGAGAAATTGATGCAATGATTAGAAAAGTAGCTAAAGAAACAAACTCTATATTATTAACAAGTGATTGGATTCAATACAACTTAGCTAAGGCACAAGGTATTGAAGCATACTTCTTAGAGGCTGCAGAAGAGGAAGTTGAACTTGTATTGGATAAATACTTCGATGAAGAAACAATGTCTGTGCATTTAAAAGAGGGATGTTTGCCTTATGCTAAAAAAGGTAAGCCTGGAGAAGTTAAGCTTGTTCCAATAGGGGATAAAGAACTGACTAAAGAAGAGATGGAAGATATAATTGATAATATTATAAAGTATGCAGAACAGAATAATGGATTCTTTGAAATTCAAAGAAAAGGAGCTACAGTTATCCAATTAGGAAATATTAGAATTTCAATTGCAAGACCGCCATTTTCTGAGGCTTTAGAGGTTACAGCAGTTAGACCAGTAGTTAAAGCTTCATTAGAGGATTATGAATTGTCAGATAAGTTGATGGAGAGATTAAAGGAGAGGGCAGAGGGTATCTTTGTTTCTGGTCCTCCAGGAAGTGGAAAATCAACGTTTGTAGCGGCTTTGGCAGAGTTCTATAGAAGCCAAGGAAAAATAGTTAAGACAATGGAAAGTCCAAGAGATTTGCAAGTTAGCAAGGAGATAACTCAATATGCACCATTAGAGGGAGATATGGAGAAGACATGTGATATCCTATTATTGGTTAGACCTGATTACACAATCTATGACGAAGTTAGAAAGACAAGAGACTTTGAGATATTTGCAGACATGAGAATGGCTGGAGTTGGAATGGTTGGGGTTGTTCATGCTTCAAAACCAATAGATGCTATCCAAAGGTTGATTGGAAGGGTTGAGCTTGGAGTTATTCCACAAGTTGTAGATACTGTAATCTTTATAAAAGATGGAAAGATACAGAAGGTTTATGAGATTGACTTCACAGTTAAAGTGCCTTATGGAATGGTTGAAGAAGATTTAGCAAGGCCTGTTATTGAAGTTAAGGACTTTGAGACTGGAAGAGTTGAGTATGAAATCTACACCTATGGAGAACAAGTTGTGGTTATGCCAATTAAAGAAGAAGGTGGAAAAAAAGCCCCAATATATGGATATGCTGAAGAGAAGTTGGAGGAGATATTGAAAAAACTTCTACCAAGGAAAGCTAAGCCTATGGTAAAGGTTACTGGAGACAACTCAATTGATTTAATTGTTCCAGAGAAGTATATAGGAGCTATTATAGGAAAGGGTGGAAAAGAGATATCAAAATTGGAAGATATGCTTGGATTAAAAATTTCAGTTAAAGAAAAGGAGAAAGAAGAAGAAAAAGACATGGAAAGGATATATAGAAAGTATGAATATGTAAATGAGCTTGAATCAACAAGAATTTATGAGACAGATAAATATGTGGTCGTGGATGTTGGAGAGGACTTTGCAGGAGAAAACATAAGGATATACATAGATGGGAAGTTATTAACAACAGTAACTGTTAGAAATGACGGGACAGTGAGGATAAACAAAAAAACAAAGGTAGGAAAAGAGATTTTAGAAGCAATTGATGAAGGAAGAGACATATATGTTGATTTGCAATAAAAAATCCTATCTTAATTTTTAACTATCTCTAACGCCTTTTTTAAATCAATTAAACCTTTATATAGTGCTGAACCAATAACAACTCCATAAATACCAAGTTCTTTTAAAGCTTTTATGTCTTCTAAGGTTGTAATTCCACCAGAGTAGATGATAGGAATATCAGTCTTTTCAATTAACTCTTTAATTATATCAACATTTATTCCTTTTAATAAGCCCTCAACATCTACATTTGTAAATAATATATAGCCAACCTTATCTTCAAATTCCTTAATAACTTCTATTGGAGTTTTATCTACTTTTTCCTTCCATCCTTTAATAACAACCTTTCCCTCTTTACATTCTACAGCTAAAACTATCTTATCTTTTCCAATCTCTTTATTTAAATCATCTATGAATTTTGGTTCTAAAATTGCCTTAGTTCCCACTATAACTCTATCAACTCCCAAGCTAATTAATTCCTTTGCTATCTCTAAATTTCTAATTCCTCCTCCAACCTCAACTGGAACATTAACCTCTTTTATAATGTTCTTAATAACGTCTCTATTATTTCCTGTTCCAAATGCGGCATCTAAATCGATTATATGTAGATACTCAGCCCCTTCATCTACAAATTTTTTAGCAACTTCTACTGGATTGTTTAGTTCCAAATGCTTTTTATTTGGGTCTCCTTGAATTAGCTGAACGCACTTTTTATCTTTTAAATCAACTGCAGGGATTATTATCATTTAAATCACCTATATGAATAAGTAATGATATTGTTTAGGTTTTTACTCTTATTTTTCCAGTTAGTAGTAGATTCATTATTTTCTTTTTTGCTTTTTCTATTTGTTCTTTTTCTTTTCTTTTTATTTCTATTAAATCATCAATGGCTTTTAATCTTTTAGCTATTGCTTTTTGTTCTTCTAATGGTGGGAGGGGGATTTTTATACTTTCTAAATCTTTTTTAGTTATTGCTTTGAATACTGCACCTCCTCCTAAATATTCTATTTTTGGCTTTATATAACTCAAATAATAAAATACAAAGAAATTATCTACTTTTTCTTTATTTGATTTTATTCCTGCTAATCCTCTACCGATACAAAGTTTAAACGGTGCTATATTTACATCTCCAACTGGAGCCCTAACTGAAATTAAAATATCTTCATCATCAACGACTTTTAAAGGTTTATTTGTGTATAATACTGGATTAGGATAAATATTTCCAAATTCTGCTTTTCCTTGTAAAAATGGAACTCCTTCACCTTCTTTATTATAGGATGATGATGGTGGTGATTGTCCCATTATAATTTTGAAATATTTTTCATTTCCTAACTCAACAACCTCCCAATCCTCTGGAATCTCCCCAATTTCAGATTTTTTAAAACTTTTATGCTCAAAAACTCCTTTAGTAAATAATTTTTTCATCATCCCCTTTTTTGCCTTATTTAATACTTCAATCTGCTTATTTATTGTTCCTATTAGGTTATCAAAGTCACTTAATATTTTTGCTATTTGTTTCTGTTCTTCTAAGGGAGGGAGGGGGATTTTTAAATGTTTTAGTTGTGTTTGATTTATTGATGATTGATTAACTGCTCTTTTTGCTATATATTTAAATATATTTTTTTGTTTAAAATGCCTCAATAAATATAATAAATAATAAGGCTCAATTTTGTTTTTGTTAGGTCTAAGAAGTAGTAAATTCATTCCATGAAGTAAAAATTCGGGTTTCCCTTCATAAATTGCTACTTTTCCAATATGTTCCTCACTATTTATATGACTGAATAAAATATCCCCGATAATTAATCTATATTTAGCAATATCCTCTTGTTTAATATCTTCAACATACCCTAATTTTGTTATGTCTATTTTACTATCAGAAATCGTTTCAATTCTTGTTATTGGATAACCTATTTTATCTTTATTTTGCTTAGCAGTTAGTCCATTTCTGATAACCTCTAAAATGTCTTTTAATTCCCTAACCTCCCAATCCTCTGGAATCTCTCCAATCTCTGTTTTTTTAAAATTCTCCTCTTTATAAAATTGCAATAGAATCACCACAACGTTATTATTAATGGCCCTTTAGCATTTGGTTTCTTTTTTATCATCAATATGGCGTCTTCCCCATCTTCATAGTATTTTGGAAGAAGCTTTCTATCTCTATAACCCATCCTATAATAAAATCTTCTCGCCAGGACATTTGAAACCCTAACCTCCAAAACTATGTAGTTACAGTTAGCTATATTGAAATAATAGTTTTCAAGTGTTTTTAGTAAAGCTGTTCCAATTCCAAGCCCTCTACATTCTTTTTTTACAGCCAATGAGATAATGTGTCCATTCCCCCAATCCATACTTCCCAAAATATACCCAACAACCCTCCCATCAATCTCTGCCACATAAAAACAGTTTGGATACATTGACCAAAATCCTAAAATTAAGCTGGTTGGATAAGGGGTTTTAAATGCCTCTCTCTCAATTTCTTCAACAGCATCTAAATCTTTAGATGAGAATTTTCTTATTATCATGTTCTCACTTAACCTTTAGTAAAGCCTTTGAATAATTTTAATCAATGAATGTTGTGTAATTTATTAAATTCTATTTTAATTTTAGTATTATTTTAAATTCTTTTTATAGAGTCTTTTAAAACATTTTGAAATACTAAGGACCAATAAACACCCCCTTTATGAAAGCGTTCAAAATTCATTAATAGACTTTATTAAATTTGAAAGACACCATATTTAATCTTTCTCTCTCTAAGATAAATTTTTTCTTGTCTAATCCATAGGAATACCCTCCCAATGAATTTTTAGCAACAACTCTGTGACATGGAATTATTAAAGGTAAGGGATTTCTTTTTAAAGCCATTCCAACAGCTCTTGGTGAAGTGTTTAGTTTTTTAGCAATATCTCCATAAGTTAAGGTTTTCCCAAATTCTATGTCTTTAACAATATCTAAAACCTTTTTTGTAAATTCTGGAACTTCCAATTTATAACTTATTAATTCCCTCACTTTTTTATCATCAATTTCTGCAAAATATAATTTTAATATAATTTCAGCTACTTTTAAATGTTCATCTTCTGGATTGCTAACAACCTCCCCATCCATGAAATTAAATATCTCTTCCCTTCTTAAAGGGATTGTATTTCTAACCAATTGATTACCTTTAAATATCATCCCTATAAAATACTCTTCTATCTGAATAATCATGCTCTCACGGTGAAAGCCTATGTTGATAGTAATTAACTATAAAACATACAATGAAAGTATAGGAAATAGAGGTTTAGAGATAGCTAAAATTGCTGAGAAAGTTAGTGAAGAAAGTGGAATTACAATAGGAGTAGCTCCTCAATTTGTAGATTTAAGGATGATTGTTGAAAATGTCAATATTCCAGTTTATGCTCAACATATAGATAATATAAACCCTGGAAGTCATACTGGACATATATTGGCTGAAGCTATTAAAGATTGTGGTTGTAAAGGAACTCTAATAAACCATTCGGAGAAGAGAATGCTGTTGGCTGATATTGAAGCAGTTATAAATAAATGCAAAAATTTAGGATTAGAAACAATTGTCTGCACAAATAATATAAACACTTCTAAGGCAGTTGCAGCCCTAAGCCCTGATTATATTGCTGTTGAACCACCAGAGCTTATAGGAACTGGAATTCCAGTATCAAAGGCAAATCCAGAGGTTGTTGAGGGAACTGTTAGGGCAGTTAAAGAGATAAACAAGGATGTCAAAGTTTTATGTGGAGCTGGAATTTCTAAAGGAGAAGATGTTAAAGCAGCCCTTGATTTGGGAGCTGAGGGTGTTTTATTAGCTTCTGGAGTAGTTAAAGCAAAGAATGTAGAAGAGGCTATAAGAGAATTAATAAAGTTCATCTAAGTTATAATTTATTTTTCAAAACTTAATAAGATTCTAAGGAAACTTTGAACATTTATCTTATAAGTAAGGTGTTCATTAAGTATCATTTATTCCAAAATATTTTGAAAAGCTATCTCTTAAATTTTTTGGTGAGATTGATGGCTTTGGGATTGGATAGGAATATGGAGGGAGTTTTATGCTATTTGTTATTTTGGATTAGTGGATTGATATTTTTGTTGTTAGAGAGGGAAGATGATTTTATTAGATTTCACGCTATGCAGTCATTTATAACCTTTTTAAGTTTAAATTTAATTGCCATAATTGTATCTGCAATTCCAATAATTGGATGGGTAGCTTCCACTTTAATAAACATAGCCATAATTATCCTATGGATTGTTGGGATGATTAAAGCCTACAATGGGGAAAGATATAAATTTCCAGTGTTTGGAGATATAGCAGAGAGATATTACAGAGAATTTTTGAAATAAAATAATTTTAAGGATTATTATGTGGTTCAAAAAAAGGATTATAATAAAAGAGACAAATATACTCTTAAAGGTTGATGATAAAGGGTATTTTAAAAAGGCGGAGGAGATTATTTTAAAAAATAGATTAGAGTTAGAGAGGTATATATTAAAAAATCCCTATTTTTTAACATCATATTTTCCAGTTGATGTAGAAGATGATGCCCCAGAAATCGTAAGATTAATGGCTATAGCTGGAGAAATTGCCAATGTAGGACCCATGGCAAGTGTTGCTGGTGCAATAGCTGAGATGTTAATTAAAAATCTCAATGCCAAAAACATCATTGCTGAAAATGGTGGAGATATCTGCTTAAGGGCTAAAAAAGACGTTATTATTGGCCTATATGCTGGAAATTCAAAGATTACTGGAGAAGTTGGATTTAGATTAAAAAAAGAGAAGATTAAAAATATCTATGGTGTTTGCACTTCTTCAGCAACTGTAGGTCATTCAGTAAGCTTTGGAGAGGCTGATGCTGTTACTGTCTTTGCTAAGAGCTCTGCTATAGCGGACGCTGCAGCAACAGCTATATGTAATGCTTCAAGAGGAAGAGATGAAGAAGAGATGATAAACAATGCATTAGAAAAAGCGGATGAAATAAAAAAAATAGATGGAATTTTTGTTGTTGTAAAAGATAAGGTAGGAATTAAAGGAAAAATTCCAGAGTTAGTCAAGACAGATAAAAGAATAACCTTGGGAGAGCTGTTCGATATTTATTAACTCATCAAAGTTTAAAAAGTTTATTTTAGATAATCAGTTCCATAATCTACCTTATAAATCTTAAATCCTGGCTGAATGCCAAAGTCTGTTGGGTCTATTGTAGCTTTAACCAGCTTTATATGCTTTAATCCATAACCATCTAAGAAGTGTAATTTAGCGTAGATACTATCTTCTAAGTTTCTTGTTGCTAACCAGGCATACCCTCTTCCATCTGCTTCTATTCTAATAAACTCTGATAACTGTCCATCTTTATTTAATACAAGTTCCTTAACTCCCAAAGGTGTTTTAATATACAACTTGTGTATCTTAAATGTTCCAATGATTTTTGCTTGTCCATTTATTTTTTGAACAATTGCTGTTGAAATGTTAGTACTATTTATTAATGTGACATAACTATATGTATAGACATTTACATTTGCTAAGATTGTTCCATTTCCTAAATAGTAGGCAGTTCCTTTAAAGAACGCTCCTTTTTCCCTCTTGTCATTTGGAGTGTTTGGTGGTAGAGAGAAATTCCAGAATCCAAACATACTCCAAACTGGGGCAATATCTGTCATTCTGTTGTATGTTATTAAATAATCTGGATTTGGATGTTCTGGATGGGTTGCATTTAGAACTAATTTTGCTTTTTTATCACTCAACCCGTATTTTTTAGTTAATATATCATAAGCTTTACTTCTATCTACTGGCAATATTTCATTCAATATCTTAACTGTCTTTGAGACATTGTTGTGAGTGAAGTTCATTAGAACACTGCCTTTTTTAAATGCTTCATCTCCACTTGTTGCTAACATCCTAATTATTCCGATAGATAGATTTTCGTTTGATGTCGCAAAAGCTCTTCCTACCCAGTAAGCTCTTGGAGAGTTTTGACTACCTCCATCAAATGTTACCATTCTTCTTGCCTCATAAGTGTAGATGTGCCCGTTATCCCACCAGCAGGTTATAACTGAGTTGTTTGGAGTATTTGCCTTTATCCAATCTAAACCTTCTTTCCATCCGTTGTTGAAGGTTGGGGCAACAGAAAATGGAACTACGGCAGATAATGGAGGTATAACGACTCCAATGCAAAGTAGTAATGTAGAAACTTTTATTATTGTTTCTTTTTTGTCATTTAATGTTGAGATTATATCAGATATTTTGTAGATAGCTAATAGGGCTAAGACAATTAAAAATCCATAGGCAATTATAGGAACATAAGTCGTTGGTAATAGTATTTGAGAGATTTTTGCAGAGTATTTTGAAAGTATTAATAATCCAAATATTCCAGCAGGGATGCCAATACCAAATATTGCAATATCGCTTTTCATTTTTAAGAATCTCTCTAACTGCCCAACAAATATCCCTAAACCAATTGCCAATGGAGGAGTTGCTAAAGCTGCAAACCTAATTCCTTTTGTTGCTGCATATAAAGTTACTGCTAACCAAATAGCCAATAATATAGAATATTTTATATCCAACTTAACTTTTTCATATCTTAAAGATAAGAATGATAAAAGTATCCCAAGTATTCCAACAATTGCTATTGTATCTGAACCAATGGCATTTGTAAATATCTCACTCCATGAGCTTGGTTTTGCAAGCTCTGCAACGGTTGTATAAACGTTAGGCCAACCAGTTGTTTGAGTGTAAGTTGAAAGTATTTGGTTATAACCCAGAGGTGAAGTAATTGGTGAAATTGCTATCCCCATACCATATATTGCTACCAATAATACAAATGACCCAAATATGTAAAATATGGATAGATAGACAATGTTTTTAAGGTTTCCAATATTAATAAACTCTTTTATTTTTACCTGTGATTTTAATAATGCTAAGGCGATGATATATATTACTAAGAAAGCGGTTATTACATCGAATCCATACCACCAAGCTCCCCACATTTTTGGAGACACAGCTGTTAATATTACAGCCAATAAAGCAAATAATTCAAACTCTAATTCATTACCTTTCAATTTTTTAATTCCTGCTATTATTAAACCTGCTAAAATAAATGCTAAAGATACTGTATAAAATAATATTGAAGCGATAACTACACTTTCTCCTGAAGCGATATTTAAGTAAGCTCCAATTATTAACTCGATTATTAATGCAGCGATTACGAATAAAGAAATAGGATTCTTTAAATCCTTTTTAAATAATGCAGTTTTTTCCTGGCTGTGTATTGACTCAAGAATAAACCAAACTATAAAGAGTATTGGTAGAACTTCAAATATTGGTGTGTCTGCAAATCCAGCACATGTTTTGTATAATAAACCAGGAGCCGATATTAGGGCTATAGCCCCAGCTATCCCTCCAATGTTACTATTTGTAACTCTCCTAACCACGAAATAAATTGGTATTCCCAACAACATCCCCAACACTGCTGGAACCCAGAAGGCAGCATTCATAATGGTTACAGTCAAATCAATAGAATGCCATATATAGTAGATAGCTAATGTTGCTAAACAGATAACTGGTGGTTCCCAAGGCAGTGGATGTCCTGGAGGAGCGTATTGATATAAATCATAAGGTGTTTCTTTTCCATCAACAACTTTTATTGTATCCCCACAGTGTCCGTTATTGTAGAGATTTTCACTTAATCTTAAGTAGTAGTAAGGGTCTAACGCTAAAAGATACATCCTTCCATGTTCATCTGAAAACATATCTTTTAAAAATTCGTTATCTTGGGCAAATTTCATATCCGCTGTTTGAGCCCTCAACTGAAAACTTACAAACATCAACATCAAAATAATTAAAAATACCTTTATCCAGCTTTTCTCTTTGAAAAAATTGTTTATTTTTTCTAATGCATTACTCATAAGTTTCACCTTTATATACATGACAGTCAGTTATTATTATCAATCCGTTATTTTTTATAACTTCATATAACTTAGGTAAAACCCTATTTATATTTTCTTCAATATCAACACATTCAATAATCACTGGGAGATTTACAGATAGCCTAAATATGTCAAACTCAGCTACTCCTCTAACTCCATAACCACATATTCCTTTATAGACAGTAGCCCCACTTATCCCCTCCCTTTTTAGTATTTTCATAATATGTTTATACATCAACTCTCCTTCAAATTTATCTCCTTCCCTTAAATAAATTTTTAAGATTTTTGCCTTTATCATTATTTCACCTACCTAAAGATAGCTAAAGCTAAAACCCTACCAAAATAAACCATAATCAAACAGCCAACTACATTGATTAATATATTTAGTAGAGCTTTAAATAATAATCCTTCATCAACTAAGACAAAGGTTTCATAAGAAAATGTTGAAAAGGTTGTTAAAGCTCCACAAAATCCAGTTCCAATGAATAATTTATATTCAGTTGGTATTGGAGCGAATAAAGAGCAGTATAACAAAAATCCTAAGATAAAACTACCTATTAAATTAACTGCTAATGTCCCTGTTGGTAATCCAAACTTTACTGGAACAATCCCGCTGATTAAATATCTAAAAATAGCTCCAAAAAATCCTCCAACACCTATTAATAATAGTTCCCTAATCATCCTCTCCTCTCCAACCTTTTAGTAAAAGGTTGATCAAAACTTAAAGTATCATTAACTGTCCTCACTCAAATCTCTTCGTCTCCCTCATAAACACAAACTGTTAAATAAGAGAAATCTCCATTAGCTATTTCTTTTAAAGATTTTAAGCTAATTTTTTCATTTTCATAAGTTAGATTTTCTAAAACCCAAATTTTTGTGTCTGGATTTATACCATTATTTATTAAAAACTTCGCATCCTCTTTCAAATTGTTTGGTAAGAAGATAACTTTCTCATGATTTTTTATCAAATTTAAAAGCTTTTTCCTATTTTCTTCTTTTCCGTGGAGTGTTATTATATAATAATCTTCCCAGGAGATTTTTAATTTTGCAGCTGCTATTTGTATAGATGAAATTCCAGAGATAGCTTCAATATCTTCTTTTTTAGCTCCAATCTTTAATAATGTTTTTAATAATCCACTAAAACATGGGTCTCCAGTTGATAATATGGCAATCTTTTTATTTTTTATATTTTCATTTTTTATTAGCTCTTTTAACTCTCCAATTAAGTTTTTTGTTAGAGTTATTTTTTTATCTTCATCTATATTAAATAATTCTAAAGCCCTTTTACTACCAACAACCAAATCAGCATTTTCAACAATTTTTATTGCTTTTAAAGTTAAATATTCTCTATCTCCTGGTCCAATTCCAACTATATAAATCATAGTTTCACATTCAAATAATTTATTACTATTATGTTTTTAAATATCAATAAAATTAAAAAGATAAGGTAAAGATATCAGAATAAGAATATAAAATAAGAATATAAAAATATAAGTTAAATTTTGAATTAAAAATTTAAAAATTGAAATTAGGAGGTTGAGGTCTTTCTTTTCAATAATATATTTGCTAATGGTTTTGCCCATGAGGCTTCCAAGACAACACTGACTATTATTGTCATAAAGGTTGCTACTAATATAGTTCCAGCGAGTTCTGTTGGAGGCATTAAGCTTGCTATATTTTTTGGAACTATGTTTGGATGTTTCATAATCTCTGTATAAACCATTGCTGCTAACGTTGCTGGAACTACCCCTCTCGGCCCTTCTAAAGCTAAATATATCCTTTCAGTAAGTGGTCTAATTGGTGGAATAGCTGTAGCTATCAAAACACCAACAGGTCTTGCTAAAAGTATAGAACCCAATGCACATAAAAATGCAGGGAGTGCATATTTTTCTAATAATGGGATTGAGATACTTGCCCCTAATAATACGAAGATTAATATTCTGATAAATATGGAGAGTTCATCCATAAACACTGCAACCTTTTCCATATCTTTTTTATGTTCTTTTTTATGCACTATGACGTTTCCAATATATAATCCCATTATAGCCACTGCCATAAATCCACTAATTTCATAGCCAGTTATTGATGGGAAAATTCCCTCAGCAAAATACCAAAAGGCAATAGCCAATCCTAAAGTAAATGGAGCAATATAGTCCTCAAACTTAATTTTTGAGATAATAATTTCATAGAACTTGCCTGCTATAACCCCCAATATTATCCCACCAACAGCTAATGAGAAAAATTCAAGAATTGGATTCTCAGCTTTAGCTAAACCAAGGGCTGATAAACATATAAGTGTTACAACAATCCCTAATGGGTCGTTAAAAACACTCTCTGCTTCTAAGGTTATTGCTACTTCTGGATCAATATCCATGCTTGAGAATATTGGTATTAATGTAGCAGGGTCAGTAGCCGAAACGATAGCCCCAAATAGCAATCCAATCAATGATAAGATTGGAAGATGAAAGACAAAGTTAAATACTATTCCAGATATAATCCAAACAATTAATAAAGCCAGTATATCGAGTTTTATTATAACATCCAATACTCTCTTCATAATGTTCCATTCCATTTCAAATGAACCAATAAACAACAATATAATTAATCCAAAGTTTCCAATAAAATCAAAGGAGCTTTCAACAATATTTTTTGGGATTACATTTAGTATAGAAAGTATGAGACCAAATATTAGTAATAGAGGAATATCAGGTATGCCAATCTTTTTAGCAATTTTTGCTATTATGGCACCTCCAGCAAAAAGAATAGATAAATAGCCGAGAAATAATACAATATTCACAATCCCACCAATCTTTTAGTTTTTAATATCTGGATATACAGACACTAAACTTTACATTTAGAAAGCATATAAATTTTTTGGTGGTAATGTGAATAGAAACGATTACGATGTTGTGATTATCGGTGGAGGGCCGGTTGGCTGTATAACTGGAGAGTATATAAAAAATGGTAGGGTTTTGATTGTTGAAGAGCATCAATCTATAGGTGTTCCTTTGCAGTGTGCTGGCTTAATTAGCAAAAATGGGGTTAAGGAGCTTGGTAATCCTAAAGGAGTAGTTAATAAAGTTAGAGGAGCTTATATATATTCCAAAAATAGCATGGTAAAAATAGGCAATGAGGGAATTAGAGCTTACATTTTTGAGAGAAAGGTTATGGATAAAGATATAGCCATTAGAGCGGCAAAAAAATGCGATTTTTTATTAAAAGCTTATGGAAAAATTGAGAAAGATAAAAATGGTTATAAAGTGGAAATAACCCACTTAGGAGAAAAAATAACCCTAAATCCAAAAATTATTGTTGGTGCTGATGGAGCTAAAACAATAACTGGCAAAAAATTGGGCTTAGTAAATAACAAAAATAGAGAGATTTTATCAAGCTGTCAATTTGAAATGGTCAATGCTGAGGTAGATGATGATTTTGTTTATATTTTCTTGGATAGAAAATATTCAGAGAGATTTTTTACATGGATTATTCCAATGGGGAAGGATAGGGTTAGGGTTGGTTTGATAGATAGAGGAAACTGCTACAACAAGCTTATAAGATTTATAAATGAAAATAAAATAGCTAAGGAGATATTAAAAAATGCTACAATAACAGAATTTTCTACTGGCTCTTTACCAATTGGTTATTTAGATAAAACCTTTAAAGATAATGTTTTATTAGTTGGAGATGCTGCCTGTCATGTAAAGCCTCTAAGTGGGGGAGGGTTGTATTTTGGAGCAATGGGTGGAAAGATAGCAGGTGAGGTTATTAGTAAATATTTAAATGAGGATATAGAGAATTTAGAGCTTTATGATAAAAGATGGAAAGAAACATTTGGAAGTGAGATAAAAAATGGTTTGAGAGTTAGAAAATTGTTTTTAAAGCTGGGAAACGATACTTTAGATAAAATCATTGAGAAATTATCAAAAAGTGATTTGATTGATTATATAAATAAGCATGGAGATATGGATAGGCAGGCATCTTTATCTATAAAGGTTTTAAAATCATTAGATATTGGATTAGGATTTAGAATTTTAAGGGATTTGTTATAAAAGAATAAATCATAATGTCATTTTTAGAAGTTTAAGAAATTTGTTGCAGAGTTTTTAGTTTTTCCAATACTTGACTATTATTTTTTAAATCCTCAGATGTTGAAATAATTAAAACCTTGTCCCCCAACTTAGTATTTTCATTAATTTCTGAGAGTTTAATTATCTCAAATCCATTTTGTTTATATATGGGTTCTTTTTCTTCTTTCTGTCTTTTTCTATACTTTTCATTTTCTAACATACCATAATGTTCCCAAAGAATTGTTCTATTTTTTATATTTAATTTGAAGTCAGGAAGAACTCCAATTTTTAAATATTCTGATAGTAGTTCATAAATATATTCTATTCCTACCTCATGGAAGAGATTTGCCAATACACATTCTTGCCAACTTCTAACTTTTTCCCCATTTATTGTTATAATTTGTCTATTTTCAATATAAGGAACTAAATATGAAATGTTAAAATTTTCAAGGAGATTAGTTTTTCTCCTTGCTAAGTCAGAAATATTTGTTTCTAAGAAGTTTTTAAGCTCTTCTTCAACAATAACATACAATCTTTTTTTAGCTCTTGTTATTGCAGTATATAGCATTTCTTTTGAGACAAATTTGTTCAATCCTTTTGGAATTATTAAGATGACATTTTCAAATCCACTACCTTGACTTTTATGAATTGTTATTGCATAGGCATGTTCCATTTCTTTTTCATCTGTATATGCTTCTATTTTTGGATAGTAGAACCTTATAATGGTTTTATTTTCATATTTTTTCTGGTATTTGTTCCATTTTTTGAAAGTGTAGGCGAAACCCATCATTCCATTAAATACGCCATGTTCTTTTACCCATTTCCTTCTTTCAGTATCATAAACCCATTTTTTGTAATTGTTTCTAATTTGTATAACTTTATCTGCAACTTTACCATCTCCAAAAAACCAATTCTCCAACATTTTATTTTTATATTTGTCTGGAATAAACTTTGATTCCTGTTTTATGAATAAATTAATCATATATGAACCAAATTCTCCCTTAGTTTTTGTTGGAACTAAAATTTGTAATTTATCATTAAAAACTGCAAAGTCAAAGAAATCTTCTGTATTATTTTCTTTTAGTATGGTTTCTATAGCATTCTCTAACGATTTTTTAATGTTTCCATCTTTAACAACTTCTATTGTTATTATTTCCTTTTCTATGCCACCAATATTCTCTTTAATCCTATAGATTTCATTATCTCCTAAAGTTTCTTTATTTTTAAACATTTCATTCAAAATTTTTATTCTTTCTTCTTTATCAATATCTAAAAACAATTTTGAAAGTTCAACAATCTTCTTAGAGTCAGCCCTTAAGACAATTTCCAATTTACATATTGATTGTGGATTAACTTTTTCTAAATAGTTATAAATGTCATAGAAAGGTTTTCCAGCACCAACTGGTGGCAATTGGTTAATGTCTCCAACAAATATTAAATACTTCAAATTATCCAATTTTATTGTTCCCAATAATCTTCCCATTGTTTCAATATCTACCATTGATGATTCATCTATAATTAAAGCATCAATTTCTTTCTTGTCATTACCAGTTATTTTATCCAATCTAAGGATGAAATAATTATCTCCCTCAAAATAATCTTTAAATTCCTCTGCAATATATCTATGTATTGTTTTTGCAGTTGCTAAATTATTTAATTTTTCATTAACGACCATTGCTGACTTTCCAGTTGGTGTTAATATGTAGATTTTATTTAATCCAAGCACTTCCTTCATTAATTCCATAATTGTTTTTATGACCGTTGTTTTTCCAGTGCCTGCTGGTCCTGTTAATATTCCAACTCTATTTTTAAGTAGATTTACAACTGCCTCAGTTTGCATATCTAAAGCTTTTTCATATTCTTCATTATCAACTCCCGCTGGTTTTTTATTTTCGTTTTTTATTCTTAATTTTTCTCTAATTTCTAATGGATTCAAATCAATATTTGGAGCTTTCGACTTTAAGAGATAATTTATGGTATTTTCAATTATCTCCTCATATTCTCTAATTTCTTTTAGGGTAAATAATTCAATAATTTCTTTATTTTCATTATTTTTAACTTCTTTTTTGACTATTTCAACTTTTTCAGATATTATGTCTTTATATTCCTCAATTATCCTTAAAAATTCATCAAAAGTTATCTTTACAATGTCTTTATCCATTTTTTCAAAGAAATCTTTAAGGTCTTTTGTTGAAATTGTAGTGTTTCCTGAACTTAAATGCCTTTTTAGAATTTCAACCAATAAAGCTCTAACTCTATATGGACTGTAAGGATTAAATTTATCCCCCAATCTTCTTCTTTCCCATGAGTCAAGCTCTTCAAATATTATCCTTTCAAAACTATCATTTTCTTTTAAATCCTCAACCAAAATGTATGGATTTTTTATTATGTTATCTAAATTAATAAATTCTTTTTCATATTGTTCCTTAATTTTTTCAAGTTTAAATGCAGATAACTCATAATAAACAGCATAATTTTTTAAAAACTCTCTAAACTCTTCCTTCTGTGCTATAAATTTGTCTATAACCTTTTTTGTAATTCCAAACTCTAAATTTTCTTTTCTATTTTCTAAACTTTCAATTAATGCATTATAAAGTTTCTCTTCTCCTTTTTCTCCTTCATTTTTCCAAAGTTCAATATATCTTGAGTAAGCATCTTCCATTCCTAAGAAATAAAGAACTCCAGGAAGTCCAGGATATTTATATTTACTACCTTCAAGTTCTGCAATAACCTTTTTTATATTTTCAGCGAATTCATCAAACTTTTTCATAACATGAGGTCTAAATGCTATATTCTCATCAGTTAAGTATTTATCAAAGTCCTGATTTTCTTCTCTAAATTTATTGAATTCCTCAACAATTTCAAGCCCTTTTTTAAGAATTTGGACTGCCACCTCATCGGATATAAAGTTAGACATGCCTTTAAAGTATCTTTCAAAGTCCCCAACTTCAAAAATTAAATTAAATTCTTTTAGAATTTCTTCAATTTCTTTATTTTTATTTTTGCAGTATTCTAAGAGTTCTTGATAAGGTAAAGCAAATATTACATCATTCTCTACATCAAAAACAATGCCTCTTCCTACTCTATTAGGACTCTGTTTTTTTCTAATGTAATCCTTGCTACCATCTATTATTTCCTTTATTTTAACACATCCGACTATTACTCTATTTTCAGATAAAGGATTTTCTCTAACATAAAGTATTGCGTATTTTCCGTTAATCATTCTTAATTGTTCTTCAATTTCTTTTTTTATCATTTTTATTTCATGTTCATTTCTGTTTTTTCTATCAACATAAAATATTGCTGGAAATCTTATGTTATGCTCCTGTACTTTCCCTTTACAAAATACTATTGCTTCACTACATGCTCTTTCTCTTGAATTTCCTAAATTAGCATCTGGATTATTTACACAAAATTCATACTTTCTCTTTCTTATCACATATCCAAAGCTCTCACAATATTTATTTTCTTTTGGATTTCTACAAACTCTACCATTCCATCCAGAATCATGCCACGCTATCAAAGATATTAAATTTCTCATGATACCACCTCAGCTTTATTTTAATATTAAGTAGAAGTAATATTTATATTTTTTAACTTTTATTTATTAAAGTATTTTACAATCTTATTATCTATATAAACAAACCTAATAATTATCAAAGAAACATATCATTAAACCCCAATTTCCTCAAATCATGTAGAGTTATATTATTAGCCTCACTTAATTTCTTTTCCATCTCTCTTAGCTCTTCAACAAACTCCTTCAACCTCTTCATATTATTATAAAACACATCCTTTTTTGATTCTCTAACAATTCCTCTAATAATCTTTATTAACTCCTTATCAAAGTATCTAACATCTATCTTAGATGATTTAGGTAAATTTTCCCTAATATTCAACAATGTCTCAATAATATCATACTCTTTAACTTTAAAACCTCCATTTCTCAAAATTTTGAAAATTACATGGTTAAACATCTCTTTACTACCATCTTTCTCCAATTCTTTTGTATAATCATATAGCAAACACATAGCGGCTATATTTTTTATAAACTTAAACTCATATTCTCCAATGTTATCAATAAAGTCATAATACCAATCAAAATATAGATATTCTATTAAATTTTTAATTTCATCTGCCAATTTTTCTCTTTCTTTTTTATCTTTTGATAAATATAAATTATAAAACTTTGATAGGCAAATAATCAATACTCTTTGCTCATTTTCTCTCATACTTAATATATCACTCTTAATTTTCTCAATGTAGGCGTTTATTATGTTTAACCTACGAATAATGTCATCTGGAAGATTGTTATTAGCTATAATCCTTCTATAGCTATTAATATCTTCTAAACTTCTATTAAGTGAATTGTAAGTAATTCTAAGGACTTTATCAGTTAACACCACTAATTCATGCAGTTTTTTAATAATTTCTAATTCTTTGTCATCTATGCTTTCCGTTCTTAGTATTTCGTTAGATACTACCTTAAATATTATCTCAACTGCATTATAAACTCTCTCTTTGATTGTTAAAGACTCATCATCAATTGTGTAAATATTATATTCTAAATCATCCAGAATTTTGTTAATTTCAAATATATTTCCACTTTTTAATTCCATGATAAGATTTTTAATATTTTTAGAAACATTTTCACTCAAATCATGTATTTTGTTAGTGTAATCTGGAATGAAAATTATGCGAAGGAATAGTTTTGTCATGTATCTATCTACACTGTCGATTTCGTCTTCACGAGGTTTTGAACCAAAGATTATACTAAGCAATTCAGCCCACTTTTCTTTTTTCTTTTCAATAGTTGGATTAGATTTTTTACTTTTACCAATTTTACTACCATACTTTTTGTCTTTATATTTTTCCTTCTTATTAAAGCACTCTCCACTGAAATATCCAGAATTTCCTGGCTTTTCAAACTCAACATGCCCAACACTTCCATTATATTTTTATTAACATCAATATCCCTAACTAACCACCCACTAAACCACTCATCATCACAAACAACCCTCTTCCCTAAATCAAAAACTCCTCCACCATCTAAGATGTTATCTAACCTCTCATTAACCACATCCCCCATCAATATAAAAGTATAAACTTCCTTACCATTTAAAGTTGTCTTAAATATCATCTCATTCCTAATTTCTACTTGCCAATCAAATTTTTTAGCCATTTTATAAAACTCATCAAACTTTGGCTTTAACTCTTTAGGAATTACTAAAGAAACTCCAATATTCATCCAATCTCTCAATCTATTCCCTAACTTTATCTCCTCATCTCTTAAATTATATCTATTACCAGCAAACCAATTTACTACTTCCAATAACCACTCTTTAGCATGATTTCTTGTGTCCAATCCCAATTTTATTCTTGCAACACCATCAATAAACTCATCATTAGTTAAAATTCTATTATGATAATAATTAAAGACATCATCAAATATCTCTACCTTATAATCCCCTCTTTTTGTATATTCGTCAAATAATACTACAATCTCATTCAACGTTTCATTCAATGGCACTCTCTCACAGCCAATAACTTCAACAACTTCCCTATCTTTAATCCTCTCACTCCACAAATTCATAAGCTTCACCATTTTACTTCACCAATTCCTTAGAGATGTAATAGCCCATAACAATAGGAAATATCAGAAATCCAATAAGAATCAGCAATTCAGGAAGAAATATGACAAGGAGTAGTAGTGTGGATGTTGTTGTTAGACACTTCTTTTTGTCTTTAAATATAAGGCGTGGTAGAATTACTGGCACTCCAATGATTCCATATAACGGCCATAATGGAGCTATAGAATACAACACCAACGTCGCAAAAAACCAGCAAAAAATTCTTAACATTATTTTTAGAAATCCCATACTGCCACCGAATATTCAGTCCTTTAAGAAATCGAACAGCATACCCAACATAGTAAAAACCATCAATAATGCAAATACCGTTACCACAAGTGCAAATACTCCCATTCCTACCTCTCCAAAGTTAGAGGAGATTAATCCATCAATTATCATCCCAATACACAAGACTGAAAACATTATCCCTCCTATAATAAAGAAAATACACGCTATCAGGAATATTATAACCATTACACTTATTATGAGTTCAATTAAATCCAATATCATCAAATCTCCTCCAAAAAATTAAAAATTAATCATCTTTGCTGAAGATTATTGAATAAAGTTGGGCATTGTAATCCTTTGCTGACTTGTAGGCATCATAAATGCTATAAATCCATGGTATAATAAGCCAGCATGTTAATAACAATATTATTCCCTTTCCAACCCTTCCAAGATACATTTGCCCTGCTCCTGGAATTATGAAGCTAAGCAATACTGCAATACCGACACTCTTTTTCTTCTGCTCATAATACACAATTCGTTGATTTTTATCCATGTCTTTTACAAAATCTTTAATTTGCATTAGTTCTATTTCATTCATCGCCATCACCTCAATTCTATTATTAAATTAACTCATAATTATCCTATTTCTTCTCCATCTAAATCCTTTAAGCCTTTTATCAATCTCTACCCTCTTTTCTGGTTTAGTATAAAATGTTGCCTCTAAATCATCCCAATTGACAGTGTCTCTACTATCTTGCTTGATATATCCCTTATCCAACAAACTTCTAATCCCAATTCTCACAACGGAAGCATCATGTCTTATATTTCTGGATAAATACTCAAGATTTTCAATTATTTTCTTTAAACTGACTCTATGGGGACTTTCTCTAAGGATTTTTAAGATTTTCAATTCCAAATCTGTCAATCTCTTATTAGAGTAAATCATTTCCCCATTTTTAAACACCATAAGTTCTCCATTTTCAAAAGACTTCCAATCTTCATTAGTTAGAGGATTTGTAGCTATAATAAACCCTTCTTCTCTCACACTTTTAACATCTCCTAAGTTTATAATATAATCCTCATCCTCCAATCTAATTCTTCCATAAGGTGGCTTTCTCTTTAGGAAATGCAACTCTCTCCTCCCTCTATAATCTTTATAGGCAAATAAATACTCTCCATCGGAGAATAAGCAATTAAAAGCTCCATAGTAATTAATATCAAGCAGTATATCCAACATCTCATCAAAACCCTCTTTATTCCACTCAATCTCCCTCTTTTCAATTTGAGATAATAAATAGCAGAATACATACTCCGAATCCGTCTCTCCAATTGGATAATAGCCATCAAGCTCTAAATCCTCATATCCAAGTAGAGTTCCATTGTGAGCAAATGCTATTTCTTTATCTTCTAATTTTCTAACAAATGGATGGGTATTTACGTAAGATTCACTTCCAGCACTTGCCTTTCTTATGTGGGCAATGAATATATTTGATTTTATCTTAGTCCATCTGACACATTCAGCTAATAAAGCTTCATTCATTTTAATCGGCTCTTTTATTACCCTAACAAACCCATCTGGATAAAATGCAATCCCCCAACCATTTGGATGATCTTCACTCCTATGCTTAAAGCTATTTAATGATAACTCAACATTAACTTTCTTATTAAAGCAAATTCCAAGCAACTCACACATGCTTATCCCCTATAATCCTTATAATCTCCAGATTCTACCAGAATTCCACAAGATTCTGGATAAAAATAAAGCCAAGCCTCTATCTCCTTTCCAGAATCTAAAATTATCGAAACTTTCTTTCTTCTATAATAATCAGGATGTCCTTCAAGGCAGTCAATTCTTTTTAACGTTTTTTCATCAACCTCATAAACTTCCCCAACGATATGAGAGATTTTTTCATTTTCAACAACATAGGGGATGATATTGACATACATAGCGTATTTTTCCTTAGTTTTTCCTTTTCCAATGAATTTAGAGTTTTTTAAATATGGTTCATGATTCCAGAAGCCCTTTCTTAAACTCCCATAAACAAACACATACTCCATAGTATCACAACTTTGGTTTTGTAATGCTCATGAATAATTTAATATGAGAGAGTATAAATAATACTTACTATCTTAGTAACCTTAATGTAGTTACTGTCCTTACTAAAGGTGAGTAAAATGACAAATGATTTAGAGAAAATAAGAGGTGGAGTTCATATAGCAGTTCAAGGTTATGAAGTAGATAGAATTACAGAAGTTCCAATAATGAGGAGGGCTGAAAAAGTTTATTTAATTTGCAAACCTGGAAATAATGATTCAAAACGAGGAAAAGCATTTAAAAATGTTATTATTAAAAAGTTTGAAGAAAAGCGGGTTAATTATGAGATTGTAGAGGCAGATTTGTTTGATTTAGATGATATTGTTAAAAAGATGAAGTTAATTATAGCTCATGAGAGAAAAGAATTTGGAGATGTTAAATTCTATATTAACGTATCTTCTGGCTCTACAATTGGGTGTATTGCTGGCATAACCTGTGCAATGATATTAAATAAGGAAAATTCAAGGATTATTCCATATTATGTAATGCCAGAGAAATCTTTAGATGGCCTCTCTGAAAAAGAAAAGGAAGAATTAAAAAAAGAATATGAAAGTAAATATAACTGCCCTTATTTGCCAAGAAGTTTTGGCGTTAGAGGTGTTAAGCTAATCTATCCATTTGAAGTAACTTTGCCAAGGGAAGAGTTGCTAATATTTTTGAAGTTCATTGGCAGGGCTGGAAATAGAGGATTAACTATAAAAGAACTTAGTATTTTAACAAAAGAAGAGTTTTTAAACGTGGATTTAAATGATAATGAGAGTATAAAAGAGTTAATTAAAGCAGTGGAGAGAAAGGAATCTGTTAGCAACTCATCTGTTAAAAAAATGAAGAATTTAGTTAGAGAGTTAAAGGAGGTCGTTGGGAGTGATGTTGATGATTTGAAGAAGATTATTACTTGGAGGAAAAAGTGTAGGAGTTCAGTTAGTTCTACTGGGCAGAGTGATTTGGTTTGGGTTAATAAAAATGTTGTTGAAAAACTCTTAGAATTGGAATTGATAGAAAAACCAGAAAAAATAGGTAAGTCAAAATATATAAGAATAAGTGAAAAAGGGAAAATGCTACTGAACTACGTTGGATAATTCACTATCTTATACTCAAAATCTCCTCATGTAAAGCTTTTAGCACTTCTATGTAATCAACTTCTCCATTTTCAATCTTATCCATAATCTCCTCCAACTCCCTTGTTCTCTCTTCAGATATTAAGTGAGGATAATTGTTTATCAAATAATTATAGACTTCAATTCCCAGCTTTGTTGGGATTAACTTATTCTTATCTTTACTTTTAACTACGTATCCCCTATCTAACAGCTTTTTAATAATTTGGGCATAGGTTGAAGGTCTTCCAATACCCCTCTCTTTCATCAACTTAACAACCTCTCCCTCATCATACAATGGAACTTTTGGAATCTTTCTAAGTTTTTTGTCTAAAACTTTTAAACTGCTCTTTTCAATCCTTGGAAGCTTTTTTAATTTTAGATTATAAATTCTACTCCAACCATCAAACTTTATATCAACATATCCCTCAACCTTCTCATCTAAATCTTTTATATAAATCTCTTCATATTCAACAACAGCCTCTTTCATCTGAGAGGCTATAAATCTTCTAAATATCAAATCATAAACTTTTATATGATTTTTAGTTAGCTTTATGTTATTTTCCTTTAAAAACTCTATTAACTCATCGGTATTCATTGGTTTTGTTGGTCTTATACATTCATGAGCTCCTTCCATAAAGTATTCTCTATTTTTTAAATAATCCTCTAAATTGTTTAGTTTTAGATACTCTCTTGCTACTCTCATCCCATCCAATGAAACTCTTGTTGAAGAGGTTCTGTGATATGTGCAATTGTGTGAGATAACTCCATTTGATATAAAGTTTTGGTTATGTTTAATGCTTAAATCATAGACATATCCATCATAAGGAATATTTTCTACTTTTTTAACTCTAACAAAGGATATATCTCCATTAACAATCTTTTCTAAAAACTCTTTATGTTCTGAATTATTTGCATATCTTAGCACTGTCTTTAATTTTTCTCTTGGGATGTTATTTGTTTTCTCTTTATACCAATTTTCAATGTGTATTTTGCTATCTTTTAGAATTTCCTTTCTTCCCTTTTCAAATGTTAATTTCTTAAATACCTCTTTTACTGGCAATAAATCACATTCAAATCTTTCTTCATGCTCCTTCTTATATGTTTTATAACCATTTATAAATGCCTCTTTTCTAATCTTTAAATATTTCGCAATCTTTTCCTTAAAGGTTTCTAAGGACTTATTGCTTATTATTAAGGAATAAACTTCTCTACTTTTGTGTAAAGTATTTAGAATACCAATTGAGTTTAGATAAATGCCTATCTTTTCTAAAACATCTCTTCTTTTTGATGTTAAAACCATTCTTAAATTATGTTTTTTTGCCTTTTTATCATAAAGTAGGGAGAAGCATCCATCTGTATCAAAATATCCAGCAATTAATGCATTTATATAACTTTCTGGGAGAGAGAAGATAATTCCGTTTAATTTTCCATTTCTCATTCCTAATTTTTCCAAAATTTCAGCAATAATTGGATTTGAAATAATCACTTGGTTACCAGAAATCCAATTGTGTAAGAATGGGAATGTCTCATCCAATATGCTTTTAACATCCTTTAATGGTGTTTGTGCAATTCTAATTTTGCTATCTTGAATGCTTCCATCTCCCAATACCAAACCTGCAAAATACCAAAACCTCTCATCTAACTTAAACAATGGAATTTTTTTAGTTCCTGCAACGCTTTTATATATGTATTTTGCCTCTTTCTCAATCTCATCCAAATCAAAATTCCACTCAATTAGATATTTTAACGGGACTCTTCTATTTCTTAGATATTTGTATTTTGTGCTTGTTTTAATATTGTTTCTAATATATTCAGCTATTTTTTCAAATATTGTGGAGTTTTCATCAAACTCTATTAATACATCAGTAATATCCAAATATTTCAGAAGATTTAATAGGGAGATTGGCTTTCTTTCAACTTTATAGTTAAATGGCATTGCAATGTAATCATTTTCCTTAATATCTTTTGCAGGAATCCATTTTAGTTGATTGTCTCTTAAAACCAATAAGCAATGGTCTGGAGTTGCCTTTAGCTCATAATTGTTCGAAAGAGTAATTTTACTTAGGTTTCCATTATATCTCAATTTCCAGAATTTAATGGCTGTATCTATTTTTATTGATAAATTATCTAAATCTAATGATAAAACATTTCTTTCCTTAGCATTAACAATGTCTTCAATTGTTTCAATTCTTCCATCCCCTAACACAACATAGGTATCTGGAGTTAAACATAACCCTAACTCAAAAAGCTCTTGAGCTATAGACATTATTTCATCGGTGCTTAATCCAAATCTCTTTGTAGCTTCCTCTAACAATGTGTCTGTTGTGAATGGAGGTAATGGAGGAATCTCCTTCTCATAAACTTTAACTTCAACTTCAACCTCATCCTTATCAAACTCATCTTCCCAAATCTTTCCAATATATATGTCATTTTCCAATTTTAGAGATAGATAAGGGACTTTTATTTTATGTTCATTGTATCTCTCAATAATCCATCCTAACACTGGTGTTTGAACTCTACCAGCTGAGAGGTAGTTTTTATTAAATACCTCCCAAAGCTTTTGACTCAACCTAAATCCAATCCATCTATCTTCTATCCTTCTAACTACCTGTCCTTTAACTTTATTTTCATCTAAGCTAAGTTCTTCTCCTTTTTTAAATGATTCAACTGCCTTTAATATTGCCCTCTTTGTAATCTCATTAAATCCTACTCTGTAGATATTTCTATTGAATGGGAGGGCATTTATGGCTATGTCATATCCTATCTTCTCTCCCTCTGTATCGATATCGGTTGCTATGAATATTGCATCAACCTCATCGGCTATCTCCCTAATAATCTCTATGTTCTCCTTAGCATCCATTGCATTTACTCTCTCTCCTTTCTCCATTAACTGCTTTATCAACTCCTCCAAATCCTTTTGGTCGGTAAATTGCTCTCCATTCACTTTTTTAATTGATGTATATATTGGAATATACAAGTTATTTTCTATTTTAACCCCATAGAAACCCTCTTTTGTAACCAAATCAAATACATGCCCTCCACTCGCAGTTATAATCAAGTTTAAATCTCCAATACAAACCTCATAGACATTTCTGTTGTTTATCTTTCTAACAGAGGGCTTTCCAAAGAAGTTTGCTATAGTTCTTGCCTTATTAGGGCTTTCTACAACCATTAAGACAGATTTTAGCAAATCTGGGACTTTTCCTTTGGCTCTTCCAACTTTTATTTTCTCCCTATCTTCATCAATCTTTTTAATTAGCTCCTCTAAGTTTACCTCATCTATTCTTTTAAATTCACTCTCATACATAAAGAGCATATACTTTTTGAGGGCTTCAAAAATCTCTTTCTCATCCACCAATACAATACTTGCCCCTTTAGTCAAACCAAACTCTGTCATCCTTGAAGTTCTTCCAGATGCTTGGATATAGGTTTTTACATCTGGAATTAACAATAGATATTCATCATCCTCCTTCCTTAGAGAGAAGTTCTTTATCTTTAATTTCTCAGTTATTATCTGCCTAATTTCCTCCTCAGTCTTTCCTTCTATGTTAATATCTTCTTTTAACTCTCCCTTCTCCTTTAAGCTGTTTATATACTCCTTTAATCTAATTTTAAACTTCGGAATGCCATAAAAGATAGCATATCTAACCCTTTCCGGCATGTCTAAACCTCTAACCAAGACACCATAGTATGATGCCACTCCAATCAAAACATCAATCTTTCCCTCTCTGAAATCATCAAATCCCTTCTTATCCTTTGAATGGATTAATTTTGCCTTGATATTATTTTCTAATAGATATTTTTCAATCTCTTGGGCTTTCTCAACTCCGTAGTCAATTGAAACGAACACAATTCCGCCAGAACCAAATAATTTTATATACTCCAAAATCTTCTCTTTGCTAAATTCCTCGTCGTAGATATCAACAACATCCCTAAGCTTATTCATTCCAAATCCAATTTCAAAGTCTAAAAGCTCTCTGTAAAGCTTAACTCTATCCCCATAACTCTTTCCAGTTGCAGAAGCAATTATTAAACAGCCATGCTTTATTTTAGATATTTTTTTCTTTAAAATTTCTCTCTTTTTCATTGCATCCTCTATCTTTCCAATCTTTATTAGGTAGATGATTTTATATGCCTCATTTATTATCTCTTCATCAAATCCTAACAACTTTAAAGTTCTGTCAATGTTTTTAGATGCTTTTAACAATGCATCGACATCATCAACAAATACAAAGTCAAATTTGCATTTTGGCATGTTTTTTGTTAGATAGTTGGATGTTGTTATCAAAACATCATAATCGTTGTTTTCAATCCTCTCCTTTACCTCTTTCTTTTCCTTTGTTGAGAGTTCTGAATGATATGCAACTACTCTTATATTTAAGTTATTTTTTTCTGTTAAGGAGGATATTTTTTCATAAGTTTGCTTAACCAGTAGTGTTGTTGGTAGAATTATATAACATCTTTTCCCTTTCTTAGCTAAGAATAGGCTCATAAGTATTCCAAAAAAGCTCTTTCCAACTCCAGTTGGTACTACGATTGAAAAACTCTTGTTCTTTAAAACCCTTTTAGCCCACATCTTTTGAATACTTAAAAGTTCAAATCCTAAATCTTTTACAAATTCTTCAAATTCTTTAAATTCATTCCAAATAATACAATAATCTTTTAAATTTTTCAAAGTTTTCTCTTCTCTAAGTTTTTCACATAATTTTAGTTTTTCAAAAACATTTTCTTCTTTTAAACATTTTTCACAAACTCCTATAGCTAACCTTTCACTCGTTATCTCTCCGTTACAGTTAGGACACATCTCTTTATATATCATCGGTATCATAATAACACCAAGTCAATGAATATTTATTAGAGAATCTGATAGATTATAATTTAATTTTTATGTTCATTTGGTTTATTTGGGTTTAAAAACTTTATTATTTGTTTTTGTAAGAACATTAATCTATATATTTAAATATATAGATATAATATTAAAAAATAAAATAAAAAAATATGGAGTAGAATTAACACTGGTCTCCAGCAACTTCTAATATTGCCTCAACTGCCTTTATAAATCTTGGCATACCCGCTCCTATATACACAACTTTCATAACATCCTGAATCTCTTCAATTGTTGCCCCCATTTCCATTAACTTTTTTGTCTGTCTTTTAACTGCTTTTTCATCCCCCAATGTTGCAACAACCGCTAACAAAACCAATCTCTGCATCTTTTCATCTAATTTTTTCCCACTGAAAACCTCCTTCTGCAAATTGGCAACAGCCTCATAAAACTCTGGGCAGTTTTTCTTTACAACTTCAATTGTCTCTGCTGGAACGAACTCTGCCATACTATCCTCAATGGTTGTTCATTGTTGTGTGGTGTTTTAACCACAATTATACATAATTAATTTTATAATATAAAAAACATAGAAATTTAAATCCGCTAATTATATCCATAAGATTTTATAGTGGCATAAATTTGCACAGTTATATTAATTAATATATAGGTGAAAATATGGGGTTTTTAGAGGATAAAAAGAGGACATTAATGAATTTAGAACTTGCTATAAGAGAGGGCTTAGTTGATGAGGAGATAATTCCAATACTAAACAAAATCAATGAAATCGATAATTATTACACAACCTCAAGCTGTATTGGTAGGGTTGGAATAATGGAAATTCCCAAAGATAAGAATCCAAAGCTATATTCAAGATGGCTTGGGAAGTGGCATCACTATGCCTCTTATGATGAGTTATTTAACGCTTTAAAAAACAAAAAAGAGGGTTATATAGTTTTTGTTATGAACTCCCCCATATTGCATATTGCATGTAAAGATATAGAATCAGCAAAAAAGATGCTTGAATTAGCAATACACTCTGGATTAAAAGCCTCTTCCATAAAATCAATTTCAGATAAAAGAGTTATTGTTGAAATTTTAACAACTTATAAGGTAGATACCCCTATAGGAGAAGATGGGGAGATATTTGTTGATAATAATTACTTAAAATTTTTATTGGACTACAGCAACTCTAAACTTAAAAGAGCAAGAGAAATTTTAATGAGATGGGCAAATAGATTGGATGAACTGAAAAAATAAAAAATGAAAAATAGCGATTATAATGTGTAGTCTAATACTTTCTTAGCTTCTTCAATATGCTCTTTTCTTATTCTCTCAATATCTTCATGTAACGCTTTAATTACTCTACCAACTACAATAAATATTGTTCCTGTTATTAATGGAAGGTTATCAACAACTATGTCATCCAAAGGTAAGTCTCCAGGTATTTTTTTCATAACATACTTTTTAATTGTTTCAGCTACTATGTTTTCCTCTTCAATAACGCTTCTAAATAACTCCATTGAGTTTAAAAATCCTTTTGTTAATGGGATGTGCCTCATCTTTATGATTTTTGCATTCTCTTCCTTTGCATTTCTGTGTGCTACTTCAAATAAATCTGCTAATTTCTTCTCAACAACATCCATTATGTCCTCTGCCTCTGTTTTATACAAATCGATTTCACAAGTTGTTTTCATTATCTTTTTAAGCTGTGGGTATGGAATTATCATTTCTGCCATTCTATCCCCTCTTTTTAATTTTTAAAATTTTTATTTTATGTTCTCATAACATACCTCTGCGAAACTTATATATAAAGGTTTCCTTTATAGTTCCCATATTTAATTTGATTATTTTAATAGTTAAATTTTTTATTTATTGATTATTTCAACTATCTCACCATCTCTCAACTTAATAATCTTTGAGGCATATTTTGTCAATTCCTGCTCATGTGTAACCATAATTATAGTTATTCCTTTTTCATTCAACCCTTTTAAGATACTCATAACAGCCATTCCACTTTTGCTGTCCAAATTTCCTGTTGGCTCATCAGCAAATATTATTTTTGGGTTGTTTGCTAAAGCCCTTGCTATAGCAACTCTTTGTTGTTGCCCTCCACTCAATTGATGAGGGTAATGATTCAACCTATCTCCTAAACCAACCATCTCCAAAAGCTTTTTTGCCCTCTTCCTTCTATAACTCTTATCTCTCTCATCTAACATCATTGGTAATTCAACATTTTCTAAGGCTGTTAATGTTTTTATTAAGTGGAATTGCTGAAATATAAATCCACTAATCTTTCTCCTAAATATAGCCCTTTCATTTTCACTCATTGAACTTGTTCTTCTCCCTTTATAATAAACCTCCCCCTTTGTTGGAGTATCTAAGAGAGCTAAAATATTCAATAAGGTAGATTTCCCACATCCACTCGGCCCCATTATCATTACAAACTCTCCCTCTTCAATTTTTAAATTAATATTTTTTAAAGCTATGGTTTTTGCTTCCCCTTTACCATAGATTTTCCATACATTTTTAGCTTCTATCAAAATTATTCCCCCCTCAATGTCTCTATTGGATTTAACTTAGCCCCACTTCTTGCTGGGAAATAACCGCTTATGACACCAACTAAGAATGAAAATATTAAAACTCCAACAATCAACTCCCATGAAATCCAAGCATTAACCATCAAATAACCCATTTTGTGAGCCAATGCTTCAATAACCTCAGCCAATAAAATCCCTAAAACTAAACCAACAATTCCACCAAATAAACCTAAAAATCCTGACTCAACAACAAATATTGCTAAAATATCTGTTGTCTCTGCTCCCAATGCTTTTAATATTCCAATATCTTTCCTCCTCTCCAAAATACTCATATGCATAGTGTTTGAGATTCCAACAGCCCCAACTAATAAAGATATAGCGGCAACTCCAACAACAAATATAGTTATTACTCCAAGGACTGAGCTAACTGTCTTTGCTAACTGCTCAGCAGTTAAAACAGAAAAGTCCTCATCTCCAAAAGATTTTTTTAAAGCTTTTTTAATTTCCTCTGAAACTTTTTCTATATCCTCCCCCTCTTTAACTGTTACGGAGATAAAGTTATATTTCCCCTCATTTCCAAATAATTTTTCTCCAACATCAATATTTAATATAATTGAATTATCATCCTGCTGATTTCCTATCTGCTTTAAAATTCCAACAACTCTGAATTTTTTATCTTTGATTTTTATTACATCTCCAACTTTTATCTCTCTATCAAACAAGTTATGGGCAGTTCCATAGCCAATGACACAGGCATATTTGTCATTATCCTCTAACCATCTACCCTCTTCAATATCGTAACCACTATCCTTATAAACCTCTCTTAATTTTGATGGGATTGCATAATAGTAGGATACAAACTTCTTTTCTCCATTGTATTCTATCTCACAACCTCCATACCAACCATACATAACTGTATCAACGCCTTTAACATTTTTAATTGCTTTAATTTCTTTTTTTGTAAATAGATGTGAAGGAGGAACGCCAAACTGTTTCATAGGCAGGATGGTTATTTTATTAGAACCCATTTTCATCATCTCCTCATGTATGTAATTTTGAACACCATATCCTAAAGAGATTAAGCTAACCATTGCTAAAACTCCTATTACAATGCCAATAATCGTCAATAAACTCTGAGTTCTTTTTTGCTTTATATTCTTAAATGCAAAAGTAATTATATCATCAACTTTCATAGACTTCCCCAAAAAACATCTAAAGCTTTATATACAAATATAAGCTTAAGCTTTATATATAGATTTATGTGGGGGATTATGATGAAGAAACTTTTGATAATTTTAATTGGATTTATTTTGCTATCTTCAATATCTGCCATTCAAATAGATGCTCCTCAGTATCAGCCGAATGTTATTCATCCTGGGGATGATGTGGATTTGTGGATTAAGATAAACAATGATAATTATGATAATGAAGTTAAAAACATAGTTGTTGAAGTAACTCCACACTATCCATTTGAGTTGAGGCAGGTTAATCCAATTAAGGGGAAAGCAACAATCAGCCATTTAAATCCTGGAGAATCAGACACTGTATATTTCAAACTACATGTTGATGAAAACGCCCCATCAAGAGATTATAGGATAGACGTAAAAGTAAGTTATGATGAAGTTGATAAAGAGGATGGAAAAGAAACAAGCCACCACTATGAAATAACTAAAATCTATTATCTACATGTTTATGGAATAGCAAGCTTTGAAATTAATATAGATGATACTTCAATAATTCCAGGAAAAACAAAAACTATAAAATTAGACATAAAAAATGTAGGAACTGGAAATGCAAAATATTTAAACCTTTATTTAATTGGAAATGATAAAATCAATATTTTAGGAGGAAGTTTAATTTTTGTTGGATGTTTAAAAGCAAATAATCAATATATCATCCCTATAAAAATATACGCAGTTCCAGAAATTGAGGATGGCATATACTCAATTAATGCAAACTTATTTTGGGTTGGGGAGGATGGTAAGCAGTATAATTCAACAATTCCTTTAAATATAAGGGTTGTAAAGAAGATTTATGCAAACCAGCCGTATATTTATTTAGATGATGTAAAAAATAAAGGAGATTATATAGAGATAACTATTGGAATTGCAAATAGGGGAACTACAAAGATTAAGCATTGTGTAATGACTTTAACTGCAAATGGGAGGAATTATACCAAGTATATTGGAGATTTGGATGAAGATGATTATGACACTTCAATCTTTGAAATAAAGGAGTTTGGGGATATTCCAATTAAGGTAACTGTTACATACTTTGATGACTATCACAACCCATATAACGCTACAGAGACATTCAATATACATGTAGAAAAAGTTAAAAAAGAGGAATCATTAAGTCCAATGTATATAATTGGAGGAGTAATTGTTGTTATAATAATTATCCTATATATTAGAAAAAGAAAGAGACATCAGGAGTTTGAGGAATTTGAGGAAATTTAAATAGAACTCTCGTAATGAATAAATAATTTATTGGCAATATGTCGATATCCATATTTTTGTAAAGTTATAAATTTAATATTCTAATGTCATATGCAAACACAAAAGTTCTATTAGATACTAAAAACTATTTTTTGCTACTTTTATAATTTTTAAAGAACAATTGAAGAGTAGGATAACTATGTTTATTGAACATCCATTAATAAAACCAAAAACTTTGGAGGCGAGGTTGTATCAGCAGATTATTGCAGCAAATGCTTTAAAGAAAAAGACATTATGTGTTTTATCGACAGGTTTAGGTAAAACAGCTATTGCTATTTTAGTTATAGCAGGTATTTTAACAAAAAAGGATGGAAAGGTTTTAATCTTAGCCCCTTCAAGACCTTTGGTTGAGCAACACTACAACAGATTAAAACAGGTTTTAAACATTGATGAAGATAAAATAATAGCTTTAACTGGAAAAATCCAGCCAAAAAAGAGAGCTGAACTCTATAAAAAAGGGAAAATCTTTATAGCTACACCACAAGTTATAGAAAACGATATCATAGCTGGAAGAATAAATGTGGATGAATTTATTTTATTGATAGCTGATGAAGCCCACCACACAACAGGAGACCATGCCTATGCATTTGTAGCAAAAAAATTTAAAGATAAATGTCATATTTTAGGTTTAACGGCATCTCCAGGTTCTGATATTGATAAAGTCATGGAAATTTGTGAAAACTTAGGAATTGAGCACGTTGAAGTGAGAACTGAAGATGATGAGGATGTAAAACCATACATTGCTAAAGTAAAACTTATCCCAATTAGAATTGATTTACCCAACGAATTTAAAAGAGCGTTAAAATTAATAAATGAAGCTTTAAAGGAGAGATTAAAAATATTAAAAGATGCTGGAGTTATAAATTCCATTGCCGATGTAACAAAAACAGAACTTATTGAGCTAAATAATAAGCTATTTTCCTATGATGAAGAAGTGAAGTATGAACTTATAAAAGTTTGTTCAGAGGCTTTAAAACTTATGCATGCCAAAGAACTCTTAGAGAGTCAAGGAAAGAGTGTATTTTTAAACTATATAAATAAATTATCCATGCAAAGAACAAAATCAGCTAAATCTATTGTTAATGATGAAAAAGTTAGAGAGGCAGTTAATTTATTAATGAAATCAGATGTAGAACATCCAAAATTAGGTAAAGTTGTTGATATGGTTAAAAATATTTTGGAAAAAAATAAGGATGAGAGAATTATTATCTTTGCTCAATATAGGGACACTGTAGAGAAGATTGTTAATCTCTTAACTCAAAATGGAATTAAAGCAATAAGATTTATAGGACAGGCAAATAAAGAAGGAAAGGGAATGAGTCAGAAAGAGCAAATAGAAGCTATAGAGAGATTTAAAAAAGAGGGAAGTGTTTTAGTTTCAACAAGCGTTTCTGAGGAGGGAATAGATATTCCATCGGTAAATTACATCATATTTTATGAACCAGTGCCATCAGAAATTAGGTTTATTCAGAGGAGAGGTAGAGCGATGAGGGGAGAAGGAGGGAAGGTTTATGTTTTAATAGCTAAGGGAACAGCTGATGAAGCTTATTACAGGAGTGCTTTATACAAAGAAAGGGAGATGAAGAGATTATTAAAAAATATGTGTTATTTGCTAAATAAGAGGTTACAGAAGAAATTTGAAGAAAAATCTAAAGAGGAAATAAAGGAAGAGACAGAAGAAATAAAAGAAAAAGAAATTGAATCAAAAACTGCAGTAAAAGAAGAAACTAAGGAGGAAGAAGAAAAAACCAAAAAGCCAGTAACGATATTAGATTTCATTAAACAGATTGAAGTTAAGGAAAGGTCTAAATCAGAAGAAGATAAAATAAAACAAGAGATAAAAATTCCGAAAAAGCCAATAAAGATTATTGTAGATGTTAGAGAGAAGAATATGGCTAAGCTTTTACATAATTATGCAAATATTGAGCTAAAAACATTAGAAGTGGGAGATTATGTTTTAAGTGATAGGGTAGTTGTTGAGAGAAAGACAGCTGAAGACTTTGTAAATTCAATAATTGATAAGAGGTTATTTAGCCAATTAAAAAATCTTAAAAAAGTTGAAAAACCTCTGTTAATAGTTGAAGGTGAAAACTTTAGTAGATTACATGAAAATGCACTTAAAGGGGCTATTTTATCAATAATTTTGGATTTTGGCATCCCAATAATATTTACAAAAAATGCTGAAGAAACAGCTGATTTATTAATAAAGATTGCTGAGAAAGAGCAAATAAAAGAGAAAAGAACAGTTATGGTAAGGTATGGAAAGACAGCAATGTCCTTAAAAGAACAACAGAAATTTATTGTTGAGAGTTTGCCAGACGTTGGTGGAGCATTAGCTGAGAGGTTGTTAAAGCACTTTAAAACAGTTGAAAATGTATTTACAGCAAAAGAAGAGGAATTAATGAAAGTTGAAGGAGTCGGAAAAGAGAGAGCTAAAAAGATTAGAGAGGTTTTAACAGCAGAATATGAGGGATAAAAATGAAACTCTCTATTATCTTAGGGACAAGACCTGAAATTATAAAACTTTCTCCTATAATTAGAGCTTTAGAAAAAACTAACATAGACTGGCATATCATCCACACTAATCAGCATTATTCTGAGAATATGGATAAAATATTCTTTGAGGAGTTAAATCTACCAAATCCAAAGTATAATCTTAATATTGGCTCTGGAACTCATGGAGAGCAGACAGGAAAGATGTTAATAGAGATAGAAAAAGTTCTTTTAAAAGAAAAACCGGATGTTGTTGTAGTTCAGGGAGATACAAACACTGTTTTAGCAGGAGCTTTAGTAGCCTCAAAATTAAAGATAGATGTAGCTCATGTTGAAGCAGGATTAAGAAGTTTTGATAGAAACATGCCAGAGGAGATAAATAGAGTTTTGACTGACCATATAAGCAGTTATCTCTTTGCTCCAACTGAAATAGCTAAGAATAATTTATTAAGAGAGGGCATTGAAGAAAATAAGATTTTTGTTGTGGGAAATACAATTGTTGATGCCACCCTACAAAATTTAAAAATTGCTGAAAAAAATGAAAACGTTAGAGCTTTTTTTAATAGTGTTGTTATTGATGATGATTATTTTTTATTAACCCTACATAGGGCTGAAAATGTTGATAATAAAGAAAGATTAAAAAATATTGTAGAGGGAATATTTGAGATAATTGAGATATACGATAAAGCTATTATTTTCTCAATCCATCCACGAACTAAAAAAAGATTGAAAGAGTTTAATTTGTTTGATAAACTAAAAAGCAATAAAAAAATAAAAATTATTGAGCCAGTTGGCTATTTGGAATTTCTAATGCTGGAAAAAAATGCCGAGCTAATTTTAACAGATAGTGGAGGAGTTCAAGAAGAGGCATGTATCTTAAAAGTCCCATGTATAACTTTGAGAGACAATACTGAGAGGCCAGAAACAGTTGAAGTTGGAGCTAATATATTAGTTGGTGATAACAAAGAAAAGCTAATTAAAGCGGTTGAAATAATGCTCAATAAAAAGAGAAATTGGAAAAATCCATTTGGAAATGGGAAAAGTGGAGAAAGAATTGTGAGAATTCTTACTTATGGAAAGTATTAAAATAGGACTTTCGCAGGAATAAATTTTTATTGAACAATGATACCTAAAGGCATCTATTTTCCAAATTTAATAATATAGACTGCGAAAGTCCTATTAAAAGATAATCTTTAAATATAATGATATAATTAGTTAATGCCAATGCCACAACCATGAAGGTGATAATATGAGTAAACTTTTATTAAAAACTCCATGCACAACCTGGACGTTTGATAGTTTAATGGCATGTGTTTTTGGTATAAAAGTTTCTGATGTCAAAGTTTATTTTGATATTTTAAAAAACGGCCCTTCAAAAATAAACGACATTGCTGAGAGAATTAATAGGGATAGAAGTACAGTTCAGAGAGCAGTTCAAAATTTAATGAATGCTGGTTTAGTAAAGAGAAAGCAGGTAAATATAAAAGATGGAGGGTATTATTATGTTTATGAGGCAATTCCATTTGAAGAAACGAAAAAGATTATAAAAAAGACTATGGAAGAGTGGTGCAACAATATGAAAAAATGGGTAGAAGAATTAGAATTCGAGGATGTTGTTAAAGAATATTTAGAGAATATTGAGGAATAACTCCAAAAAGATGATTATTATGAAGCTAATATTCTTAGGAACTGGAGCGGCAGTTCCATCAAAAAATAGAAATCATATTGGAATAGCATTCAAATTTGGAGGAGAGGTTTTTTTATTTGATTGTGGTGAAAATATCCAGAGGCAGATGCTTTTTACTGAAGTATCTCCAATGAAAATTAATCACATATTTATAACTCATTTACATGGAGACCATATATTGGGCATTCCAGGACTTTTACAGAGTATGGGATTTTTTGGAAGAGAGAAAGAGCTTAAAATCTTCGGCCCTGAAGGAACAAAGGAAATTATAGAGAACTCATTAAAACTTGGAACCCATTATATAGAATTTCCAATAAAAGTTTATGAAATTTATACAAAAGAGCCAATAACCATCTATAAAGAAGAAAATTATGAGATAATTGCCTATCCAACTGAACATGGCATTCCATCTTACGCTTATATATTTAAAGAAATAAAAAAACCACGTTTAGATATTGAGAAAGCTAAAAAACTTGGAGTTAAAATTGGCCCAGATTTAAAAAAACTAAAAAATGGAGAGGCAGTTAAAAATATCTATGGAGAGATAATAAAACCAGAGTATGTTTTGTTACCACCAAAAAAAGGATTTTGTTTAGCTTACAGTGGAGACACTCTTCCATTAGAAGATTTTGGGAAATATTTAAAAGAGTTGGGATGTGATGTATTAATCCATGAAGCAACATTTGATGATTCAGCCAAAGATGCTGCTAAAGAGAATATGCATTCTACAATAGGAGATGCCGTTAATATAGCCAAATTAGCAAATGTAAAGGCATTAATTTTAACCCATATCTCAGCAAGATATGACAAGGAGGAGTATTTCAACTTATATAAAATGAACGTTAAACAGTATAATGAGAGCTTTAAAATTATTATCAGCGAAGATTTAAAATCTTATGATATAAAAAAAGATTTATTGGGGTGAAAAAATGAAAATAGCAATATTAGGAGGTACTGGGGACCAAGGATTTGGTTTAGCTTTAAGATTGGCTAAAAACAATAAGATAATCATAGGTTCAAGAAAGAAAGAAAAAGCTGAAGAAGCAGCTAAAAAGGCTAAAGAGATATTGAAACAGAGAGGAATTGAGGCAGATATTATTGGTTTAGAGAATAAAGATGCAGCAAAAGAAGGGGATGTTGTTATCCTATCTTTACCTTATGAATACACTCTATCAACAATAAAACAATTGAAAGAAGAATTAAAGGGGAAGATAGTAGTTTCTATTGGCGTTCCTTTGGCAACTGCAATAGGAGATAAGCCAACAAGGTTGTTGTTTCCCCCAGATGGGTCAGTTGCTGAAATGGTTCAAAATGTATTAAAAGAGAGTAAGGTAGTTAGTGCTTTCCAAAACGTTTGTCACGCTGTTTTAGAAGATTTAGATAATCCAGTTGATTGCGATATCTTAGTTTGTGGAAATGATGAAGAAGCAAAAAAGGTAGTTATTGATTTAGCTAATCAAATAGATGGAGTTAGGGCAATTGATTGTGGTAATTTAGAAAAATCAAGAATTATAGAGGCTATAACACCATTATTGATTGGGTTAAATATAAAATATAAATCAAAAGGAACTGGTATAAGGATTACTAATTTGGAGATTTAATTTTAAATTTTTACGGTGATTTTATGGATGATAAGAGCTACTATGAAGAAATAGAAAGCATATTAAGGCAAATACTACAACCAATTGAAAAAATTTCATTTTCTACTTTTATTAGAGTAGTTAGTGGTTATAAAATTATCCCTATTGATTTATCTAAAAAAGAAGATAAAGAACTAATTAACGATTTAGCTAAGGCATGTAATGAAGTTATTGAAGAGATTAAAAAAACTGGTGGTGTAAAAACTAAGGAAGGAAAAACACCAAAAAGAGTTAATGAAGTTGGCAATCATATTGAGCATTATGTTAAAGATGTTTTAAACAAATACGGCTATGCAATTACTCCAAAAACTAAAAAAGGTAAGCAAAAATCAACGGGTTATCCGGACATTGAATTTTGGTATAAAGGAAAGAAAGAAAGGGATGGAAGGGTTGTTTATATCGAAATTAAAACATTCAATGAGAAAAATATAAACTCATCCCATAGAACTTTTTATGCTTCTCCTTCAAAAGATGAAGAAGGGGTAAAAATAAGATATGATGCTCCTCATTTATGCTTATCATTTAAGATTGAGAAGTTAGGTAGGGATTATTATGCTACTGGTTTTAAAATAATTGACTTATCTAAACTAAAAGGAGGAATTAAGAGAGAGTTTAACGCATCTAATAGAGAATTATATAAAAAGGATTTGATTATTTATGAAAAGGATTTAAAATAAATAAATTCGCTTATCTTCTCTTCAATTTTTATTACTCATAAAAATTAATTTATGTATTTATTTATATATTAATGTTAAATAAAGTAAGTAGGGGGAAATATGTCAAAGTCTGGGAATAAAAACCAAAATTGCCCAAAATGTAATAACAGCCCATGGATACAAAGAGCAAATAATTTTATTGCTCAAAATCAAAATGTTCAAACAGGTACTAAGGAATATTATCAAGTTGAAGCAGTAAAGTACTTATTAAATAATGGACATTGTGGGATAGATTGTAGGGCAAAAATTAGCGATATTATAAAGGGAATAAATTATCCCAAAAATAGGGAAGCTTTCCAACATGAAGTGTTGATACCACTAAAACAGTATGGCATCATAGCAACATTGGTTTATCCAGGACGTAAAGGAGGCGTATTTATCCCATGTAATAATGATGAAATAAAAAAAGTGGCAAAACAAGTGTTTAAGAGGATAGAAAGTGAATTAGAAAATTTAGAAGGTTCTGCGACAGGAGTTCAAAATATAAAAAATTTAGCAAATTCTCTAAAAACGACTGTTCACAATCTTAAGAACACTATTTAAATAAATGCATCAAGAGTAATTATGTTTTTGTTTTTTACATTATCAAATTTTCCATCTGTTTTTAAAAGTTCTTTTTTTATCCTCTCCTCTGCAACTCTGCAATAGTATTCATCAATCTCAAAGCCAATATAATCAATCCCTAACCTAATACATGCTATTGCTGTGCTTCCAATTCCCATAAATGGGTCTAAAACAAGATTTGTCTTTTTAACACCATGCAATTTAATACACATCTCCGGAAGTTTTGGAGGAAATGTTGCAGGATGAGGTCTTTCTTTTTCTTTTGATTGGATTGTTTCATAAGGGATAAACCACGTATTTCCCCTATCTCTTAAATCTCCTTTTCTGTTAAATCTCTTTATATTGCTTTTATCCTGATAAGGAACACCAATTGCTAATTTGTCTAACTTAACGTTCCCATTTTTTGTGAAGTGGAAAATATATTCATGCATTATACTTAAAAATCTATCACTGTTTATTGGCTTGTAATGTCCAACAGCAATATCTCCAATAATATTTGGGTAATTTCCAACATCTTCTTTTTGTATTGCAATTGATTTTACCCAATGTATAGTATTTTGTAATTTAAAATGTTTTCTTATAACATTAGCAACATCAAAGGCAATCCACGGGTCTTTTGCAGTATAGCCAACATTTATAAAAAATGAGCCGTCATCTTTTAATACTCTCTTTATTTCTTTGACAACTTCTTCAATCCAATTTAAATAATCTTCTCTACTTAAATTATCAGAGTATTTGTTGTATTTTATGCCAATATTATAGGGTGGAGACGTAACAACAACATCAACTGTCTTATCTTTTAACTGTTTCATTCCCTCTAAACAATCCATACAGTAGATTTTATTTATCTCCATTTTTAATCCCCATCATTATTTATTCTATCATCAATTCTGCAAGCTTCTCTACTTCTTTAATTCCCCTATCAAAATCATTTAAGTTTAAATATTCTTCTTTAGAATGGGCAAGCTCTAATTTGCCAACACCATAAATAATAGTATCTGCCTTTAAAAATTTGTTGAAGTAATATGCTTCGCAAGTAGCATTAAAAAATGATATTTTAAAGTGCTTAGACAACTTATTTATTAACTCTTTATTTTCAAGCATGTAGAAATTAGCATAATGTCTTTCAGGATTTAATGAGCTTTTTATATGCTTTGAATAATTTTTTTGAGATAAAAAGTCGTCTATCTTTTTTATTATATCTTTTTCAACACTTCTAACATCAAATAAGACATAAGCATAATCTGGAATGATATTGCTTTGAATTCCTCCTTTTATTATGGTTGGAGTTATTGAAGAACTGTAGATTTTATCAACCTTAATCTTTTCCAAAGGAAGATTTTTTAAATCTAAAATAACTCTGCTTAAGATTTCTATTGGATTTAGGCCTTGAGATGAGGCATGCCTCGCCTCCCCAAAACTTTCAACAATATACTCAAATCTTCCTTTATGTCCAATACAAACATTTAAGTCAGTAGGCTCTCCAACTATGCATTTAATACCTCTTTGAATTTTATTTTTATTTCTTAAATATTGGCAAAAATTGTAAATACCATTTGATTCTGTTTCTTCATCAGGAGATATAACTAATAGAGAGTTATTGCTATTTAAAAAAGCATGAATCATTAAAACCACATTCCCTTTAGCATCTATAACTCCAGTCCCATAAAAATTGTTATCATCTTTTTTAAAATTTGATTGAATCTTTACAGTGTCTATATGTGAATTTAATATCAAATCAAAGTTTTCTTTTTCTTTATATGCTACAAAGCATCCTTCAATGATAGTATTTTTTATTCCTAAGTTATTGAAAAGATTAGATAAATATTTAAATGCCTTTTTAACACCAATTCTATTATCCGTCCTAATTTTCACCAAATCCTCTAAGATTTTTAAATAATCCATAATTATCATCTCATAAATTCTACTTTTTCTCCAATAATTTCATTTAAATCAATATCACTACACTTAAATTCAAGCATTGCTGTTGAGTAATTTTTACATTTGTAGGTTTTCCATGGCTTTAATCTTACAGCTTCGACAACCCTATTTTTATCAATAAAAATTATATCAATAGGATAAAGCATAAAGAATGTATGCATAGCTATCTTTCTTCTTTTGTATAGGAAAAGCATAGCTTTATCTCCAATATCTCTAAGCATTAAACCAAAAGCTCTTTTAATAAAATTATCTGCCAATACAACTTCAAATTCTAAATTTCCAACTTTAACTTTTTTAATTTTCTTATTTTGCATTTTTTTCACTTTCTTTTTTGCTGTATGGGACAGGGATGTAATAAACTGAAGGTTTGGCTCCCATTGGTTGTGGATAAAGCTCTAATAACTCATAAACCTTTCTTGGAACATTTGTATTAACTTCAATACCTAATTCTTTTAATTTACTAACTGTTAAAGGGTAATCATGTGTCCATGTTCCTGAAGTTAGTTTTTTTGCGATTTCTTTAGCTTTTTCATCTCCATATTTATCTTTCAACAACTCATAAACAAATTCTTCCATCTGTTTAATAGCTTTTTTAGATATATCAACCAATATTAATGTCTCATCACTTACTTTTTCTCCCTTCCTATAGTATGCCTCTAAGATAGATGCAGCAGGATACTGCCCAATCTGTGGATCTACTGGCCCCATTACAGCGTTTTTATCCATAATTATTTCATCTGCAGCTAAGGCAATTAAACTTCCTCCACTCATCGCATAATGTGGAATTATAACTGTTGTTTTTGCCTTATGTTCCTTTAAAGCTAAGGCTATCTGCTCACTCGCTAAAGCTAAACCTCCAGGAGTATGAATGATTAAATCAATAGGCATATCTTCTGGTGTTAATCTAATAGCCCTCAAAATCTCTTCACTATCTTCAATAGTGATAAATTTATATATTGGTATCCCTAAGAATGTTAATGCTTCTTGTCTATGTATCATAGCTATAACTCTTGTTCCCCTCTGTCTTTCAATCTCCCTTATACATCTCAACCTTTTCATTATCCTATATCTCATCATCATCTCTGGATAAATAAATAATAGAAATATGAATAAGAAGAAAAACATATCCATCGATGTCATTTCATCCCCCATTATTTTTGTAAGGTAAATTATTAATATCACTTCATGAATATAAATATAGTTGCCTTATTAATAGGACTTTCGCAGGAAAAATATTTTTATTGAATATTGACACTCTTTGAGTGTCTAAGCTCCAAATTTATACATAAACTGCGAAAGTCCTATTTATCATCACTTAAACTGGTGATTGACTATGAGTAAAATTGGATTTAATCCAATAAAAATAAAATCTTTTTCAAAGATTAAAACTTACGATGATACATTACCATCATTAAAGTACGTTGTATTAGAGCCTGCGGGATTCCCAATCAGGGTTAGTAGCGAGAACGTTAAAGTTTCTACTGATGATCCTATATTATTCAACATCTATGCGAGAGACCAGTGGATTGGCGAGATTGTTAAAGAGGGAGATTACTTATTTGATAACTCAATCCTTCCAGATTATGCTTTCAAGGTTATTTCAACTTATCCAAAAGAGGGAGGAATGATTACAAGCGAGACTGTCTTTAAATTACAAACTCCTAAAAAAGTTCTTAGAACACAGTTTAAAAAAGCTAAGTTCAGCGAGATTATTGGGCAGGAAGAGGCAAAGAAGAAGTGTAGAATTATTATGAAGTATTTAGAGAATCCAAAGCTCTTTGGAGAATGGGCTCCAAAGAATGTGTTGTTCTATGGTCCTCCAGGAACTGGAAAGACATTGATGGCAAGAGCTTTAGCTACAGAGACAAACTCCTCATTTATATTGGTGAAAGCTCCAGAGCTTATTGGAGAGCATGTTGGAGATGCTTCTAAAATGATTAGGGAGTTGTATCAAAGAGCATCTGAGAGTGCTCCATGTATAGTGTTTATTGATGAATTGGACGCTATAGGATTAAGTAGGGAATATCAATCATTGAGAGGAGATGTTTCTGAAGTAGTTAATGCACTATTAACTGAATTAGATGGAATTAAAGAAAATGAGGGAGTTGTAACTATAGCAGCGACAAACAACCCAGCGATGTTAGACCCAGCAATTAGAAGTAGGTTTGAGGAAGAGATTGAGTTTAAGTTACCAAATGATGAGGAGAGATTGAAGATTATGGAGCTTTATGCTAAAAAAATGCCACTTCCAGTTAAAGCTAACTTGAAGGAGTTTGTAGAGAAAACAAAAGGATTTAGCGGTAGAGATATCAAAGAGAAATTCCTAAAGCCAGCGTTACATAGAGCAATATTGGAAGACAGGGATTACGTTAGCAAGGAAGATTTAGAATGGGCGTTGAAGAAAATATTAGGCAATAGAAGAGAAGCTCCACAACACCTCTATCTCTAATCCTCATAATCAAAGTAATTATCATAATACTCTATTAAATAATCTCCAACAATCCATAATTCTTTTTTATGCTTTCTATATAAATTTATAAGCTTTTTTATTGCTTCTTTATTTTCTCTTCTAAATATTTCGTCTAATATTATGGTTAATGCCTCAATAATATCAGAATTATTAAAATCCAAATCTGCCCTTATCATCTCATCAATAACCTTTATCAACTCCTCATCATCAGCATTTTTAACAAACTGATTTCTTAAAAATGATTTAAATGTATAAATATTTTTTCTCTCTAATGGAATTAGTTTTATTAAGCCAATGGCTTTATTTAATAAACTGTCTGTATTTAAAAACTCATCCCATAGATAATATTTAACAACCAAATTTTTTAAAATTTTTAAAATCTCTTCTTTAGGTTTATCTTCTATTTCTTTAAATATTTCTTCTGCATCCACATAGTTGTTGTTTTCATAAGCTTCAATTAAAGCATAGGCATGTTTGCAGTTGTATTTGTATTGGCAGGTGCATAATCCAAAATAGTTATTATCTAAATCAACTTTAACTTTATAAGTATCTGAGCCAACAACCTCCCCAAATAAAAAATTTTTGTATTTTATGCAGTATTTGACTAAATTGTTTCTATAATATAGCTTTCCTCTTTCTATTATTTTTGGGTCGTAGTTCATGGTTATCACAAAAATTATTTAAATTTTTTATAAATCATTTCAAAAAATATCGGCAGAATATAAAAAACTACAGTAAATCCAGCAATAAAGCCAGTTATAAACCTCAACTCATTAAAACTTTCTCTCAATCCAATTAGTTGAGTGGTTCCATCAACTGCCATAGGAATTAATGCAATTATTAAATACCATTTATTAGGGATTTTAAAATCATCTAATTTCTTAATAAATGGATAAATAATCATCCCTACTAAAACCCCTGTATAAATCCCAAAACATCTTGCACACACGGCCATTTTATGTCCAAAGATAAAAAAGCTTCTTTGTGGCATTTGATGGCATATAAGGGAATAAACAGCGTATAAACATATTGAAATAAACTTCCAAAAATTTGATGTTTCTCCCAAATATGCAAAATAAGGTGCTAAAAAAATACTCAAATAAAAAATAAGAAAAGAAATAAGGACTATTAAATAATATTTTTTCATAACCCCACTTATCTATTCTTTATAACAACATATATAACTCCACCAACAGCCCCGAGTATTGCTCCAAAGATGATTGCTGTAATAAATCCAATAATGAATGAGGCCCCAGTAAACATCGCCGCTTTTAATCCAAGCGCTGATAGGTATGCAGACATAAATAAAAAGCTTAGAATTGAAGCGATAACTCCCCCTATAACTCCGGATATTGCTCCAACTAATCCACAGTTTTCATAATCGCAAATACCTCCAGCATTAACATAGAGATGAGCGGCAACAGCACCACCAATAACATAACACAAACAACAAATAGCCCCCAATATACCGTTTATAATTCCTCCAATTACCGCTGGTTTTAACATTCTTTCCTGGTCAAAACTTACCATATATTTCACCGAGTTTATTTTTAATTATAATTACATTAAAATTTTTATTTTTTGATTTTATATATTTTTCTATTTTTATATTATTAACATTTACATCCATAAGCTTCATACAAAGTTCCATTAATCACTGTATAGATTGGAAATCCCTTAACTTCCCATCCGTCAAATGGACTAAATTTTGCCTTTGATTTAAACAGTTCAGCATTGATTTTTCCTTCTTTTTTTAAATCAATAATTGTTAGATTTGCTAAATTGCCTTCTTCAATTTTGTTGTTTATGTTAAATATCTTAGCAGGATTTTTTGATAAAACCCTTATAGCATCAAACAAACTTATTAATCCTTTATTAACTAAATTTAAGGTTAAAGGAACTATCGTCTCAATTCCTGGAATCCCCGAAGGGCAGTTTTTGACATTTTTAAGTTTATCCTCTAATAAATGTGGGGCGTGGTCAGAGGCAATAATATCAACATCTTTATTAACAATTCCTTTAATTAAAGCGATATTATCATCTTTTTCTCTTAATGGAGGGTTAAACTTGCCAAAACCCTTTAACTCTTCAGCCATGTCTTTATTTAAATAAATATGATGGGGAGTAACTTCAACAGTTATTTTTATATTTTTTAACTCTTGTCTTACTTTTTTTATTAAATATAGAGCTTCTTTAGTTGAAATATGGCAAAAATGGACATGTGGTTTTTTATTACTCTGCCTATCAATAATCTTTAAGTTTTTTATAACTTCTTTAACTGCTTCAACTTCTGATTTTTCATCCCTAATTTTACAATGGTCTATCCAGCTGTTTAATTGATATTTCTTTAGATTTTCATTTATTACATCTTTGTGTTCAGCATGGATGCAGAAAAGCTTATTTTGATTTAAAATATCTTTTAATTTTGAATAATCCTCTATAAACAAATCTCCAACAGATTTAACCATAAATATCTTGTATGCTTTTGCATCTTCTACAGTTCCAAGGTAATTATTTTCAGTAACTCCAAAATTCAAAAACACATTTATCTTACTATCCTTTTTACAATCTTCAAGTTTTTTATAAAATAGTTCTTTTGTAGTTATTGGAGGTTTATTATTAGGCATGTCTATGGCAAAGCAAACTCCTCCATTTATTCCAGCTAAGCTACCACTTAAAAAATCTTCCTTCTTTTCCTCTCCCCATCTAAAATGAACATGTGCATCAATAACTCCCGGAATAACTAAGGAGTTTTTTATATCTATTATTTCATCATCTACTTTAATATCTTTGGCTATCTTTTTGATTCTACCATTTTCATCAATTAAAATATCTCCTTCAATGATTTTGTTGTCTTTTATTATTCTACAGTTTTTTAATAGCATGGTATCACATCTTAATTTATTAATACAAAACTAATAAAAATAAAAAGTATTAAATAAAAATATTAACCATCTTTAAGAGTTTAGAGGCTGGTAGTTATGCAATTGGGAAATGCAGAAGTATTTTATATAGCTATGGGAATTTATCTATTTTTATTATTTGCTATTGCATTTATGACTTATAGATGGGTTAATAAAGAAGTAAAACCAGCTAAAACATAACTTCAAACTTTTTTTAATTAGCTTACCTCCTAAAATCCAAAATATAACTATGCTAATGGCAAATATAAAGCATAATCTAATAGTAATGGCTTTTTTATACACAAATAAGTTAAATGTGCTTAGTAATAGACCATAATAGCTATGTTCAACTAACACATTAAATATTTTTCCAACTACATAGTTACGAAATGCTATTCTATCCTTTATTGTTATTTGCCTATGCATTTCAAAACCATAACCCAATATGAATTGAAAAGCAAACAACAAACCTAATCCAACAATAACCATAAATATAATGCATGGAATAGTAGGATACTGCAGAGGCTGAAACATTATACCAATAGCTATAAGCAAATAAGTTATTAAGTTATTAAAGTTAGCTTTATTATTGATACTGCATTATCTATGTAATATATTATTTTATCGTTCATGAGCATCACAATTGGTTTTTTGACTAGAATTAAATTTATAACAATCTATACCTCCCTGGTTTTGGTTCATCTATATCTCCATATTTAATTAATTTTTTAATAATATTTTCCAACTCATCCTCTTTAATACCTTTCTTTTTTGCTTCTTCAGCTATATCTTCATGTTCAACAAGTTCTGATTTTTCAGATAACTCCTTAATTATCTCATAGACGGTTGTTAATTTGTCTCTCTCTTTCTTAGACACCCCTAAAATTTTATCAACATCAAATATTCCAGTCTCTGGGTCATAGGCAATTTCTTTTAAGCATTCAGTTATTATATTTATTGCCTCCTTTGCATCTTCCTCATCAACAACATCCTTTAACTTTGCCTTTGCATGAGCTTCAGCAATCCTTATAGCAGCCTCTAACTGCCTTGCAGTTATCTGATGTTTTTTTCTCATCTCTACATAATAATTAACAAATAATTCCTTAGCCTTTTCACTAATTATCGGCTTTTTCTGTCTTGCGTAGTAGATATATTTTATTATAAATTCCTTGTCTATTTTAACTCCATCAACCTCAAGGTAATCTAAACCCATCTCCCTGTTTATTTTCTCATCTAAATATGCTCTATGCAAATCTACAATGTATTCAGCGATATCTTTATCCTTATCCTTATCAGAAACATCTCTAATTGGAAATATTAGGTCAAATCTACTCAATAATGGGGCTGGAATATTTATCTGCTCAGCTACAGAAACCTCTGGGTTGAATCTTCCCCATCTTGGATTGCAAGCGGCTAAAATTGCACATTCAGCTGGAAGTTTTGCATTTATTCCTCCTTTACTAATATGGATTGTCTGACTCTCCATAGCCTCCAAAACATAGCTCTGCAGTTCTTTATTAACAGTTAGCTCATCTATACATGCAGTTCCTTTGTGGGCTTTAACTAACAAACCTGGCTTAATAACCCATGTATCTTCACCAATCTCTGTCTTCTCCCTAACAACAGCGGCAGTTAGCCCAACACCAGTGGCGGTAGTAACAGAACCGTATAAATTTCCTGGGATTTCAGCAATCTTTCTTAGTATGACTGTTTTTCCAATTCCTGGGTCTGTGATTAATAATATATGAATATCAGCCCTCTTTCCAGGTTTTTTAACTCCCTTTATCTGTTGTAGTAAGACAGCCTTCTTTATTGCAGAATGCCCCTTAATCTCTGGAATTAATCTATCTGCAAGTATATTAACAACATCTTTTCTTTTAGCTATTTTTTTAATATTTTCAATATCTGAATTTGTTAATTTAATTTTTACTTCCCCATCCAAAACCTCACAGTGTAGGGCTTTAACATGTATGTCATAGATTGGTAGCTTTTTACTCTTCTTAACTTTTATTGGGATGCCAGTTATCTTCACCCTTCCAGCATATATTCCAGGACTGTTTTCTAAGAACACAGTTATGTATTTTGGCGGCTCTTCAGGATTTTCCATTAAATCCAATGGCTGTTGAACTTTAATCTCTTGGAAGTCAGTATATATTGATTTATGCTCAATTAGGTTTAACTCAGCTCCACATTCACAAACAGCTTTTTCAGAGTCAGTGTTTAAGATATCTATTTCTCTAACAACTTCTCTTCCACATTTTGGACATATATAATAAGCTTTTTTAAGCATTGGTCTTATTTTTGATGCCATAACAATGATTCCTTCAAATTCAACTAATTTTCCTAAAGTTTTGCTCCTAATATCCTCTATTGTGAAAATTTTCCCTTTTCTTGTAGTTTTAAAAATTTTTGGGAGATTTTTTACAGCAATTATTACGTTTGTTGGATATTCATTTCTTAAGGTGTAATAAGCATCGTTGTAGCACTCTTTTATAAAATCAATCCCTTTTTGTGGATTATTTATTAAAAATTCTACAAATTCCATTAATCCGTAATTGTAGAGTTGATTTAAATCAACTACAACTCTTTCATTGTCTAAGATAATATCTTCCTGATGAATATTTCTTAAATAGGCAGTTAAATAATCCCTAACTTCCTCTAAAATTAAGTCTTCATCTCTCAATTCCATATCTACATCCCCATACGAAGAAATCAAATTTTAGAGAAATTTTAAAACGAAAAATAGTTGAAATTTTGCTTTTAATCTTAATTATATTATTTAGTAGTTGTTCTATTTATCTATTCTGTCATTTATTATAAACTATTTATATAATTAACAACCTTTAAAACTCCCATGGCTATTCCTTCAACCTCAATTCCACCCCTTCCTTTAGCTCCATCTCCAACTAAATAAAATCTATCATTAACAATATTGTCAATATCAGTTCCATTAGATGCATGATTTACAGGCCAATCATCCCTATATGACTGAATATGCAATATTTTGTAGTCTTTTCCTTTAAAGAGGTTTTCAATATCCTCTAATCCCAAATCAATTTCCTTTTTTACATTGTTGGTTAGCTGTGTTTGATGAGTCATAACTAAATGCCATCCTTCAGGAGCTAAGGATTTATCTACATTAGTTACTTGGTTTAAGCCGTTTATCCTCTCACATTCTGGGGTAAAGAGAACACCACCATGTTTTATAATTCCTTCTTTTGTGGCTATGCTTATCTTTATTCCTTTAGATGGCTTTGGCTTTGATTTCAAAAATTTTATATTGCATATTTTCTGGGTTTCAATTGGAGAGATGTTGCTTATAACAACATCGAATTCATAGTCATCAATATAAGCTTTTTCATCAATCTCAATCCTTTTAACTTCATATTCCTTAATAATTTTTCCATTGTTCTTTTTAATAATCCTCGAAAGTTCATCAGTAACTGCCTTACATCCACCTATTGGTATTCCAGGTCCTCCAAATTTGTGGTAGTTTTTAGCTATCTCTATAATTTCACTCATAGGTGTTTCATAAGCTGTTAAACTCAAAGCCCATCCAGTAAATGCATTTCCAACCTTTAAAGCTAAATCAATCTCTTCTAAAAACTCTCCAAATGAGATATTTTTATCAACTTTTCCCAACTTTAATTTTGTAGCTAATTTAAATGCTTTTGCCTTTTCTTTAAAACCTAAGAGTGAAAACAGCTCTTTATATAAATACTCCTTCCCATTAATTAAAAATGTTCCATCTGGTTTTGAGTTTATTATTTTTACATTAGCTCCAGCCTTTCTTAAAGCTTGGGCTAAATAGCCATCATTTCCGTGTGGTATCATGTGTAAAGCTCCTGTTGTTAGTTGAAAGCCCTCATACTTCAAGTTTGTAAATCTCCCTCCTAAGAATGGAAGTTTTTCAAATACAACAACTTCATGATTCTTAGATAACAATGCTCCAGCTAATAATCCACCTAATCCGGCTCCAACAATACCAATTCTCATAATATCTCCCTTATTTGTTTATAATTTCCCAGTTTTTAAATATTTTGATATCTTTTGAGCAATTATTTCCTGATTATGCCATGTTCCGTGAAATATACCCTTAGGAATCTCATACCTCATAGCTCTTATTATCTTTTTATCAACTTTCCCAGGATTTGCCTTAGCAAAGGGTGTTTGTGGTAAAGGCATAAAAGTATGAGCATGTATTTTAGCACCCATTTTTATTAAATCCTTCATAACCTTTATTGTCTTTTCTACATCTTCCTCAGTTTCTCCAGGCAAACCAAAAATAAAATCTACATCTACTCCAAGTCCAGCTTTTCTCGCTACTCTTACAGCGTTATAGACATCTTCAACCGTATGTCCCCTATGGCATAGTTCTAATACTTTTTCACTACCAGATTGAGCACCAATAACTAAATTCTTATTATCAGCATATCTTAAAATTAAATCTACCGTCTCAATATTCACATGCTCTGGTCTAACTTCAGAGGGAAATGTTCCAAAAAATATCCTTCCATTATTACCTAAAATTTCTCTAATACTTTCTAATAGTTTTTCAATTTTATCAATATTTAATGTTTTTCCGTCTTTAGAACCATAGCCAAAGGCATTTGGAGTTATAAACCTTATATCTTTCAAATTCCTTTCAGCCATTATTTCAACATATTTATATATATTTTCAACATCCCTATGCCTTATCTTTTTTCCAAAGATTCTTGGTGTTTGACAGAAATAGCATTTGTAAGGACAACCTCTCGTTATCTCTATATGTCCAAATTTATTATGCTTTACAGGAAATGGTGGATACTTATTTAAATCAACAGGTTTTCTTCTTCCAGTGTAAATAAATTCATTATCATTTAAATAGGCAATACCTTTAACTTTTTTATAATCCTCATCTTCATTAACCGCCTTTATAAATTCTGGAAACGTCTCTTCTCCCTCTCCAATGCAAACAACATCAAATCCCAATTTTAACGTTCCTTTTGGGTCACCTGTTGGATGAGGTCCTCCAGCTAAATAAATAATTTTATTCCTATAACTTTGATATTTAGCTTTTAATTCATTAATTAATTCATAAGTTTTCCAGAGTTCAGTTGTAAAGAAAGATATGGCAATAACAACCTTGTCATATTTTTTTAAAACTTCCTTTAAATTAAAAATATCTTTTTTATTGGCAAAATATATTGGGAGGTTATCAAAATATTCATCAATCTCTAAAGCTCCAATCAATGCATTGAAACTGTTTTTATGTAGTTTTGTATAATAAACTACCAAAGCGGTGTTTTCTTCCATATTGCTCCCTAAACAATATTTATCTCAAATGAGATAATTAACAAAAAACTATATTAATGATTCCTTTAAAAGCTAAAGTATAGAATAAAATTTTAATGCTAAAAATTTTTTGGTGAAATTTATGGCAATTGGGACACCTCTTTTGAAAGGAAGTATAAAATTTTTGTTGTTAGGAAGTGGAGAGTTAGGGAAAGAAGTTGTTATTGAAGCTCAGAGATTGGGAATTGAGTGTATAGCTGTTGATAGGTATCAAAACGCCCCAGCTATGCAGGTTGCTCACAAGAGCTATGTTATTGATATGAAAGATTACGATGCATTGATGGCAATTATTGAGAGGGAAGAGCCAGATTATATTGTTCCTGAAATTGAAGCAATAAATACAGATGCATTAATAGATGCTGAAAAAATGGGTTATACTGTTATTCCTACAGCTGAAGCTACAAAGATAACTATGAATAGGGAGTTAATAAGAAGATTGGCAGCTGAAAAATTAGGATTAAAAACTGCTAAGTATGAATTTGCAGATTCTTTAGAAGAGTTGAGAGATGCCGTAGAAAAACTTGGCTTGCCTTGTGTAGTTAAGCCAATTATGTCTTCATCTGGAAAGGGGCAGAGTGTAGTTAGAAGTGAAGAGGATATAGAGAAAGCTTGGAAGATAGCTAAAGAAGGAGCAAGAGGAATAGGAAATAGGGTTATTGTTGAAGAATTTATAAACTTTGATTATGAGATAACCTTATTAACCGCAAGAACTGCTGAAGGAACTAAGTTTTGTGAGCCAATAGGTCATGTCCAAATAGATGGAGATTATCATGAAAGCTGGCAACCTCATAATATGTCTGCTGAATTAAAAGAACAAGCTCAAGATATAGCTAAGAAGGTTACCGATGCTTTAGGTGGTTATGGAATCTTTGGTGTTGAGTTGTTTGTTAAAGGGGATGAGGTTATATTTAGTGAAGTTTCACCAAGACCTCATGATACAGGAATGGTTACAATGATAACTCAAGAAATGAGTGAGTTTGAAATTCATGTTAGGGCTATTTTAGGTTTGCCAGTATCAACAAAACTTATTCACCCAGGGGCAAGCCATGTAATAAAGGCAGAGATAAATAAATATGCTCCAAAGTATCATATAGAGGATGCTTTAAAAGTTCCAAATACTAAGTTGAGATTGTTTGGAAAGCCAAATGCAAAGGTTGGTAGAAGAATGGGAGTTGCTTTAGCTTATGCCGATTCTGTAGAGAAGGCAAGGGAATTGGCTGAAAAATGTGCTCATGCAGTTAGAATTGAATGATTGGATATTTAGATAATATTTGTCTTGTTGAAAAAATTTAAATCTATGTTTAATTAGCTTATAAAATCTATTTCTTCATTTGAGAATTTTTTATTTAATTTCTAAGGGTTTGCTGGTTTGATTATTTAGAATATTTGAGTTTATTAAATTATTTAGATTTTTAAAAATTGAGATTAATTAGGTAAGTAAATAAGATTTCTCTAACTAATAAGTTAAATTTTTGAATTTAAGGAGATAAAAATGCTTAGTTTTAGTAAAGAGATAAAATTTTAAATACTAAAAGGTTTATATTGTAAGATGGTTATTTATCCTTAGAAAAATATGGTATAGAAAAGCTTAAATATTAAGAGTGATGAAATATATTATGTTGTGAATGATTGCCCTGTTAAAATCAGACCTCTTGGAGGATGGAAATTTAAATGCTTTTACTAAATATTTTGTTAAATAATTCGTGTTAAAATCAGACCTCTTGGAGGATGGAAATACAAGTATATTATAAGTGTATTGGTAGTATATAAATTTTTGTTAAAATCAGACCTCTTGGAGGATGGAAATCTGTTTTATCAATTTTTCAGCTTCATCTGGTGTTATTATGAATAATGTTAAAATCAGACCTCTTGGAGGATGGAAATCTGCCCGCTCTTACCTTTCACGGCAATATAAGCATTAAACGGTTAAAATCAGACCTCTTGGAGGATGGAAACGTTAAACAATCTGCTATGATAATCATAACTAAATTCATTTGTTAAAATCAGACCTCTTGGAGGATGGAAACGAAGTATCTTCATTTACTATTACTAATTGATAACCTTGTGCATCTTTAGTTAAAATCAGACCTCTTGGAGGATGGAAACTTATCTCCTCCATTTTTATCTGTAAAAATTTTATTAAAATTAAAATAATTAAAATAAGACCGTTTCGGAATGGAAATATAATTTAACTAAAAACTTGTATGCAACTGCAACGTCATTTATTATTAAAATAAGACCGTTTCGGAATGGAGATTAGCAGTTTTGTCAGCTATTCATATATAAAATAAAAATCTTTTGAAGATTTAGACTTAAACATTTAGTTTATTTTTTTAAAAGTCTCAGAGTTTTAAAATACAAAGTAGCAAATAAAACAAGCACTGGGATAATTTCCAATCTACCAATCCACATTGCTATAATTCCAGCTATTTTTCCAATTACTGGAGTTTTTAAAGTAACTACCCCTAAAGATATGCCTATATTTGAGGTAAAAGAAACAGCATCAAATATTGAATCGTAAGGGTTATAACCTAAAGCTATAAATATTAAAGCTGTTAAGAACGAAGATAAACAGTATAAAAAGAATACAACAAATGCTTCCCTAATTATTCTATAATTTAAGTCCATATCATCAAGATGTTCATGAATCACTGCTGATTTTGGATAAATAATTTCTTTTATTTCATATAAAAGTGCCTTCAGTATAACTAAAAATCTAATTATCTTAACCCCTCCAGTTGTTGTCCCTGCCCCTCCACCAATTAGCATTAAAAAAATTATCAAAAATAGGGATAAGGATGAGAGATTACCTACATTTATAGTTGTGAATCCAGTTGATGTCATTGCTGAAACTACTGTAAAGAGAGAATCTATTATTGGAACTTTATCCTTTATTGAGATGATAATTGAAATAAAGGCAGTAACAATTAATGCATACTTTGTTTGAATGTCATTAAAATACTTGCCCGTTAGTAATTTGTGATGTATTGAAAATGACATAACTCCTCCAACCATCATTATGCCAATCATAACAATTTTTGCAAAATCGTTGTATGGAAAGCTATAATTGCTTATACTCATTCCTCCAGTAGATATTCCAGTCATGGTTAAATTTAAAGCATCCCAAAAACTTAATCCAGATAAATATAACAAAAGAACCCCTAAAATAGTGTATAAAATATAAATCCAGATAATAGTTTTTATTGTTCCTATAGCACTTGGCATTATCCTCTCTTGTCTCGCCTCAGATGTATATAAAAGATAAGCAACAGTTCCAGACCTTGCTAAGACAAGAGCTGATAAAACCAATATTCCAACTCCACCAATCCACTGCTGAAAACTCCTCCAAAATAAAATAGATTTTGGTAAAACCTCAACATTAGGAATAAGAGTCATTCCAGTTGTTGTCCAGGCAGACATGCTTTCATAAACTGCATCAACATAAGAAAAATAATCTATAGATAAATATAAAGGAATGGCCCCTATAAATGAAGCTATAAGCCAAGCCAATGCAGAGGCAACCATGGTATGATGTAGTTTTAAATTTTTTGGTTTAGTAGCTCTCTTTAAAACAAATCCAAAAATAGAAAAAAATAAACCTGGAATTAAAAAATTTAAAAAGGTGTTTTCATTGTAATAAACTGACACTATACATGGAACTAATGTAAATATTCCAATAATTTGTATAATCCCCCCTAAAATATGTAAAATTCCTTCAATGTCTTTTTTTGTTAATCTACAGATTCCCATAATTCTCTAACCCATAGAAACATTTACCTCGAAAAGTTTAATATCTTTTGTATGCTCCTTAATTAAAACAACATCCTTATCATACATTTCTACCGAATAGTTTATTATCTCAGACATATTATAATATTTAAGCTTTGGATTTTTATCAATGTAAGATTTGTTTCCATATTCTTTGAGCATTTTGTTATAAAACTTATCTGCTAAACTTTCATTTTTAAATATCCAAAAATTGGTTATAATTACTTCATTTTTACCAAAATATTTTTTGCACTCTCCTTTAAAATATATGCTGTTGTTATTAATATAATCAACACGTGAAATTCCCCCTATTCTAAAAAATCCGTTGCTATTGGACTCATAATAACTCTTTGTATTCTCCTTAAGTATTTTATAAACCTTATCTCTCAAGGTTTTATTGGAAAATAAGGATGCATTATATTTTATTGTAAATATCTCCATCTAATCCCAGAAATATCATTCGCTTTAATTATTAAGTTATTTCCAACAATAATATATCTGTCAGAGAGTGCTTTTTCATTTTTGTAATAATAAACGCCCCTACAACTTTCAACAGAGTAGCCATTTTCTATAAGTTCTTTTAAGATTTCTGTTTCATTGAAATCTCCTTTTTCTATTACTACTGCATCACTACCTATTATAACAGTTTCTATATTGTTGATGTTCCGTTCCCAATCAAATCCGTCTTTTTCATAATAGAATCTATCACAAACTTCTGGAACAAAAGTTAATATATTTTCATCTCCAAAGTCATTTATTGTGCTTTTGTTTATCTCTACCTTTTTAAAACTAAAATTTGATGAGCTAAAGTAGATTCCAAAAATTATAATTAAAGAAATCAAAAAAACAATAACCGAAAGAGTTTTGTCCATATTAATCAACTCCAGCCTATAATCCCTCTTCTAACATATCTTCCTCACTCAGCCCTTCTAACTCAATCATCGTTTTCAATCTTTCGGTAATTATATTCAAACATTTATCAACAGTCTCACTAATCTTTATATTCTCAACCACTGGAATTCCCTTCTTTTTTGCAGTTTCAACCATGTAATCGTTTATCATTCTAATGATTTTAAAGTATTTTAAATACCTCTCAGTAGGTCTGCTTGAAACTCTTCCCCTTGCGTAGAATCTCATTTTATGCAACTCTTCATTGTAGATTGTTAGCATAATAAAAACTACATGGGAATTTTCTAAATATTTATCTTTTAAAAGTGTTGGGACTAAGTGAGTTCCTTCGATAATTACACTCTGCCCCTCAACTAAGCATCTATCTATAACTCCTTCCACTCCAGTTAATACTGCCTCAGAATGCCTCTCAAACCCTTTAATGTATTTATTGCCCTCATCATCTCTCAAAACCTTCCAAGCTGTATAACTTGATTCGTAAAGTGTAGGGATTAAATCTCTTGATATAACCTTTCTCATAACTTCCCTTATAGAATCAGTTCCAATAACGCTTGGAATACCCAATCTTGAAGCTATCTCAAAGGCAATAGTTGAAGTTCCAACACCACTCGCTCCACCAATTAAGATAACTATCGGTCTTCTTCCTAAAACCATTCTCCATAGTAGATATTTTTTAGCAACTTCATCGTAATTTTTTGAAATTAAGTAATAATAAACTCTCCTCCTCAAATCAGCCTTATCTATAACTCTGATATTTTCCTTTTTTAACATCTCGTATATATCCCAGGCTATTCTATAGGCAATACTTGGTTTTAATCCAGCGGCTGTTAAAGACCTTGCCAAAATACCCTTTGAAAATGGCATCTCATAGGATTTTCCCCTCACAATAATATCATTCTGCAAATCCATTATTCCACCGAAATTTAATCTAAAATTTCATCAGCATCCAATTTTTCAGCATTATAAAGATTTTTAGCCCTCAAATAGAGAAGTTCATCTTTATCATCCTCAACCACAACAAAAATTTTTTCTGGTTTGTATTTTTCTATAAATCTCTCAACATTCTTTCGTGCTATCTCAACCTTTTTCTTTAATCCTTCTAATGCTTTTTCTGGAACGCCTATAGCTCTCATATCTTCAATATCTAACATTCCCTCAGTGCATACAACTTTTAAATTAGGATTTTTGTTTTTAAGCTTTTTAAATAACTTTTTATTTGAGACAATGTATAATGCACCTTCATCTATTTCTTTTTCTTCAAATTCAAACCCAAAGTTAGCTAAGATTTTATTTAAATGTTCTTGGCATTTTATAATCAATTTACAGAACTCTTTAGCTTCCTCTTCATTCAACTCATGCTTTGGGGCTTTTTTATATAAGAAGTCATCTGCCTCAATCAACAAATAAATAGCTTTTTTAAATTCATTGACATCTATCTTCCCTGGCTTTGCATCTTTGTAGGATATTTTTTTATCATCCTTTTCTACTCTTATTTTAGCTTTTTTTAGTTGGGAAATAGTTGAAATTCCCTTTCTTATCAAATCCTTTGAATATTCAACTCTCATCTTCTCCTCCTCTATTCTTCTCTCTTTTCAGATTTTTCCTTTTCTTTCTCTAATTTTTCCAACTCCTCAACAAGCATTGGTAAAAAGACACCAACATCAGTAACTATCCCCAAAGCTTGTGATGTCCCTCTATCCATTAACTTTGTTACAACCGCTGGATTTATATCAACGCAGATGGTTTTAACCCATGAAGGTAATAAATTACCTGTAGCTATTGAGTGTAGCATAGTAGAAAGCATTAGAACCATATCCTTTCCTTTTAAAAGCTCTCTCATTTTTTCCTGAGCTTTAACAACATCTGTAATAACATCTGGTAATGGGCCATCATCCCTGATACTTCCAGCTAAAACATAAGGAATGTTGTTTTTTATACACTCATACATAACTCCTTCCTTTAAAATTCCCTGCTCTACAGCATCTTTTATGCTTCCAGCCCTCATTATTGTATTTATAGCCCTTAAATGATGACTATGCCCTCCTGGAACGCTCTTTCCAGTCTTTAAATCAACTCCTAAAGATGTCCCATATAAAACGCTCTCTATGTCATGAGTAGCTAAGGCATTTCCAGCAAATAGTGCTTGAACATACCCCATCCTAATAAGCTTAGCTAAAGCCCATCCAGCTCCAGTGTGAATTATAGCCGGACCTCCAACAACTACAATTCCTCCTTTACCTGTCTTTCTATATTTTTCTCTAATCTCATACATCTCCTTAGCTATTCTTCTAATAATTGTTTCTTTAGGCTTTTCTGAGGAGGCATCTGATTTCATAAACTCAAATAACCCCCCTCCTTCTCTTGGTTTTTCTGGAGGGATGACTCTAACCCCTTTATGCCCAACAACAACTAAATCTCCTTTTTTGATATTTCTTATTGTCTTTACTTCAGCCCTCATTTCATCTGGATAAACAACGATAGCTCCGTCCATTTTTTGGTTTTCAACCTCTATCCATTTGCCTTTGAACCTAATAAATGTTTTATGATTGGTTGTTGAATAAAAGCCCTCTGGTAAGACCATATCCTTCTCAGCTGGCTGTAACTCAACCTCTTCAATCTCTGGAATCTCAGCTCCTAAATCCCTCAACTCATTCAATATTTCATCTACATGCCTTTCATCTCTACCAATAACCAATATCTTTGCATAACTTGGGTCTGTTTTTCTCTTCCCAATCTCAAACTCTAAAACTTTATAATCTCCGCCCATATCTAAGATTTTATCAAAAACCTTAGGCAGGATTAAGCTGTCAATAATATGCCCTCTCAATTCAATTTCTCTCATGAACATAAAAATCCCCCAATAAATGTTATCTTAGGATTAATTAACGATGATGAAGTATTTAACAATTGTCATCAAAACCTTTATATACTATTTTGACAGTTTTTAATCCAATTTTTATCTACTTTACAAAGAGGGATAATTTGCATACATTAAGATTTAAAAAAGATAGAGCGATAAAAATAAGTGAAGAGCTATTTCCTGATGAGTTATGTGAGAGATGTGGAAGATGTTGCATTTTACACGCTTACAAAACTGAAGATGGAATTAAAACAATATATTGTGAGCATTTAGACCCAGAAACAAAATTATGTAAAGTTTATAAAGATAGGTTTAAACATAGATGCTTAACTGTAATGGAAGGAATCTTAGCTGGTGTTTTTCCAAAAGACTGCCCCTATGTTAAAAATTTAAAAAATTATGAAGAGCCATGGTTTTATAGGCATTTGAGAGATTAGGTCTTTAAAAATTCATCTATTTTTTCAGCTAATGTGTCAAATATCCATTCAAACTTTTCGTCATCTCTCTCTAACAATGTAACTCTAAATCCGTTAAGTTGAGAGCAGAATGAGGTTAGAGGAACTACACAGATTCCAGTAGATGCTAAGAGATAATAAACAAATTTCTTATCTATAGATGCATCTTTTATTTGGTGTTCTATAAATTCCTTCAATTTCTCATTCTCTATTTTTATTGAATTGTTTCCATTTAAATAGTTATCTTCAAATACAACAGACATATAGAAAGCTCCATTGGCTTTATTTGCTATAACACCATCTAAATCTTTTAGTTTTTTGTAGGCTGTGTTTGACCTTTTTTCAAAGAACCTATTCCTCTCCTCTAAGTATTTTTTGTAATTTCTATGCCCCATAATTCTTGGAATAGCCATTTGTGGCAATGTAGTGGAGCAAACCTCTATCAATTTGGCTTTATAAATACTCTCAACGTATTTTTTAAATTCTTCATCCTTATCGGCATTGTAAATTTCAATCCATCCACATCTTGCCCCTGGCCATGGAAGTTCTTTTGATATACCCTTTAAAGATAAACCGCAGACATCATCTATAACCTCACATAGTAAATGCTGTTTTTTCCCATTATATACTAAGTTACAGTATATTTCATCACAAATAATAAATAAATCATATTCATTGGCTAAATCAACAATCTCATTTAAGATTTTTTTTGGATATACTGCTCCAGTTGGGTTGTCAGGATTTATAACCAAAATTCCACTAACTGCTGGGTTGTATTTAATCCTCTTCTCCAAATCATCAATGTCTGGATACCAGTAGTTGTAAGGGTCTAAGAAGTAAGTTACTGGAGGAGAGCCAGCATGGGATGCCTCTGCAGAAGAATGGGTTGAGTATGATGGGGATGGGTTTATAACTCTAACCTGCCTCTTCAATAAACCATAAATCTTTGCAATGGCATCTCCTAAGCCGTTAAAGAATATGATGTCTTCAGCAGTTATCTGAACTCCTCCTCTTTTATTTACTTGTTCGGCTAAAAATTCTCGTGTTTCTAATAAACCTTTAGTAGGACAGTAGGCATAAGAACAGTCGTTTTTAACAATCTCTGCTATAATATCTTTAATCCAATCTGGAATTTTTTCCCCTTTAGCCACTGGGTCTCCTATGTTTTCCCATGTTATGTTTATTCCAAACTCTTCTATTTTTTTAGCTACATCTACAATCTCCCTAATTTCATAACTCAATTCTTTAGCCCCTACATCTATTATAGGATTCCTCATGTTTTCATCTCAAAATGGAACTCTATTTTGTATGACACTTTTGTGTAATTTACCATTATCCCAGTAGTATATAAACTTTACTCTTAAAATAGAGTTCTATTTTTTTATATGTTTGAAGTGTTATATATCGAATACTTATAGTGCGTTACAAAAAACTTACTATAGAAAAGGCACTTATAAAACCAAAGACTTTTATATTCTTACCTTAAAAATTGCAGTTAATTTTGAAAAGCACGATAAACGATAATTCCCTAAATATATGGTGAAAACAATGAAATGCAAATTTTGTGATAAAAAGAGTTATATAAAGCTCAAATCACCAAAGATGTATCTATGCAAAGAGCATTTTGTTGAATATTTTGAAAATAAGGTTAAAAAATCAATAGATAAGTATAAAATGCTAAGTAAAGATGAAAAAATCTTAGTTGCTGTTTCTGGAGGTAAGGATGGGCATGCAGCTGCATGGGTTTTGAAAAAACTCGGCTATAATATTGAGTTATTCCACATAAATTTAGGGATTGAGGGATTTTCTGAAGAATCTTTAAAGGCTGTAAAGGAGTTGGCTGAAAAATTGGAAGTTCCTTTGCATGTTGTTAATTTAAAAGACATTACTGGAAAGACAATGGAGGATATTAGAGGTAAGAAATGCTCTATATGTGGAACAACTAAAAGATATTTAATGAACAAGTTTGGTTATGAAAATGGATTTGATGTCATCGTTACTGGGCATAATTTGGATGATGAAGTTTCCTTTATTTTAAACAACTTATTCAATTGGAATATTAGATATTTAGCTAAGCATGAGCCAGTTCTTCCAGCTCATGATAAATTTTTAAAGAAGGTTAAGATATTCTTTGAAATTGAGGAAGAGTTAATTTTAAAGTATGCTGAAGCTGAAGAAATCCCATATACAACCGTTGAATGCAAATATGCTGAGAGAGCTATAACCTTAAAGCATAGAGCTTATTTAAATGAGTTAGAAAAGGAAAGGCCAGGTATAAAGTATCAATTCCTATCTGGCTATATGAAAAATAGGCATCTGTTTAAAGTTGAGGAAGAGGATTTCCAATTTAGAGAGTGTGAGGTTTGTGGAATGACATCTGCTGGAAAAATCTGCTCATTCTGTAGAGTTTGGAAGCTCTATAAGAAAAAGAAAGAAAATAGAAATTAATTTATCAATTTTAGCCACCATGTATTTAGTTCGTCTAATTCTCTATCGGATTTAGCAACATAGGGGACATACCCTTTATCTAAGCTTTTATTAATAAAATCTTCAACTCTCTTCAAATTTTCATTTGTTTTTGTTCCATCATCAACATAATCAACCACTAAAACAAACTTTCCAGAATCTTTTACTTTATCCAACAATTTTATTCTTTCATTTATCTCTTCCTCTGTCTTTTGCTCTACACCATCATAAAACAAATCTTCAACAGCCCATCCAGAAACTGTATTTAATAACTTTCCATGTTTATCGTACTCCAATAATCTTTCACCATTTTGTGGAATTATTATAAAGCTGTTGTTAGTTTTGTTTCTGCAGTAGTTTGATATCTCAACAATAAATTTAATCATCTCCTTTGCTGTAAAATCTTCATCATAGCCATTTTCTGCCCAGTATTCGAACTCATCAACCTTATCTAAATAAACTCCACAGAATCCTTGCTGAATAATTTTATCTAAATAGCTAAAAATTATTTTCTTCCATTCTGGATGCCAATATTTCACAGCATAACAGCCCTCCCATTCTGGGTTTTCATCTCCTAACCACTTTGGAGGATTTTTTAGCCATTCATTGTCCCAATAGAACCTATAATCTTCAGCCTCTCCAATGCTGATATAGGCAATAGGTATTTTTCCAGCTTTTTTAAGCTTTTCTATCTCTTCTTCACTATATTTTCCATTTTCAGTCCCATCTTTTGAATAATCTATAACAATTAAAGTAAAGTTTGAGTTTGCTATTTCATCAATATCTGCATTTTGAAGTTGATATGCCCATAAAAATTTTAAATTGTTAGAATTTTTGCTGATATTTGTAAGGTTTTCCGCATTTCTAATATTATTTTTAGATTTAGACATCATTTTAGGGTTATCTAAAAAAGTACTATCAAATGAAATAAAAAATCCTACAATTAAAATAATGCAAATTATTATTCCTAAAATATGGCTTTTCTTCATGTTCTTTCCCCTAATTTTATTTAAATGCACTCATTAACGTCCATGCCTCCTTTCCACTTATAAAAGCCCTATTAACCAATCTCTTAAAGATTATTTTGCAGAGTTCTTTTTTATGCTCTGGGATTTTTTCATTCTTGTCAATAAACTCATTAAATTTCCTTATCAATAGCTCTTTGTCCTCTTTTGATGCCTCTCTCATATTTATATCTAAAAATTTATTTCTAACTTTTTTTGTATAAATCTCATATAAAATAACTGCAACAGCATGAGATAGGTTCATAATTGGATACTTTTCAGATGTTGGTATTGAAACTAACAAATCACATTTATCTATCTCTTCATTTCTCAATCCATCATCTTCCCTACCAAAGACAATCCCAATGTTTCCCTTAACCTCTAAGATTTTATCTGCCAACTCTTTTGGTGTTATTGGAACTCTCTTTAAATTTCTATCTCCTCCTCTTGCTCCTGAAGTGGCAATAACAAAATCTAAATCCCCTATAGCTTCATCAAAGGTGTTGTAGAATTTGGCATTGTCTAAAATCTCTCTTGCATGGACTGCCATCATATAGGCTTCATTATTTATTATGCTTTTATCTCCAACTATTCTAAGCTCTTCAAATCCAAAATTCATCATAACCCTTGCTATACTACCAACATTTCCACTGTATTTTGGATTAACTAAGATGACAGAAATCATTATTATCACTGTTTTTCCTTCTTTTTCAGCTTATAATAATGGTACTCAACGGTTTTTATATTAATCCCAGTAATTTCAGCTATTTCTTTAGGTTTTTTATCTAAATACTTTTTAATAATCTTATCTACATTCGTAGGTCTTCCAGTCTTTGCCTTTATTGGAATAACTTCGACATCAACTCCTTCCAAAGCCTTTATAATCTTTTTTGAGCTTCTTTTATATTTTGATTTTGGTAAATATATCTTCTTTGGCTCACAACTTTCCAATAAAGCAATAGCTACATCCCTATCTAACTCTAAGTTTATATAAATCTCTTCTTCATTTTCACATTCTTTAATTTTTTCAATCAATTCTTCCTTTGTTTTTGCTATTAATTTTTTCATAATACAATCACTTACTTATTTTTTCTTCCTTTTCTTCTTTAACCTCGATTTAACCATCTTTCTCTCCATAGGGCTTCGCCCTATTGGTATACCCGGGATGCACTGCCTCGTTTCACTCGGCAGTGCCTCTTATAAGTTATTTTTTCTTCCTTTTCTTCTTTAATCTCGATTTAACCATCTTCCTCTTTAAAGGGCTACCACAAATCTCACATATATCTTCTTCATAATCTACTGGATAAAGTTTTTTACAACCTTCACAAATCTTTCTCCAAATAAAATCTTTATTTGTTGGTTCAAAAGCTATTCCCCTAACTTCAATATTTAATTTTTTAGCTACATTTTGAATGCCATAATCGTCAGTATATAATATGGCGTTTAAATTTAGAGCTAAAGCTAAGACACCAATATCTTGTTGAGACAAATTATCTCCAGTTTTTTTAACAACTTCTTCAACCTTTTTTATATACTCCCTATTAGGACTCATTATTTTTAATTTTCCAAAATCTAATGCTTGTTCAACAATAATTTTTTTTGATTCTATCTCTTCCAAAACTTCTGGGGTTGTGTAATGTTCCCCCTCCTCTATAATTGGGTTGTATCCATGAATAATAGCTGAAGCATCCAACACCTTAACCTTCATGATTCCACTCCTATAAATGTTAAATAACTGATAAGGAGATTTATTAATAATCCATAATTTATAAAATTCTGGTGGTGGCAATGATAACAACTGTAGTTGGTAGTTATCCAGTAGTTAAAAAGGAAGAAACATTCTTAGATAAGGTAAAAAAGGTATTTGGCTTGTATGATGAATATAAATATGCCATAGAGAGGGCTGTTAAAGACCAGGTTAAAGCTGGAGTTAATATTATAAGTGATGGACAGGTTAGAGGAGATATGGTTGAGATTTTCACAAACAACATGTATGGCTTTGATGGGAAGAGAGTTGTTGGTAGAGTGGAGTTTATAAAACCAATAACACTAAAAGATATTTTATACGCTAAAAGTATAGCCAAAAAACTCAATCCTAATGTTGAAATTAAAGGAATTATTACAGGGCCTTGCACTATAGCTTCATCTGTTAGAGTTGAGAGTTGTTATTCAGACAATAGAGATGAGAATCTAATTTATGATATTGCTAAAGCCCTTAGAAAGGAAGTTGAAGCATTAAAAAAGCATGTCCCAATAATACAGATTGATGAGCCGATACTATCAACTGGTATGTATGATTTTGATGTTGCAAGGAAGGCTATTGATATAATAGTTGATGGATTAAATATTAAATTTGCCATGCATGTTTGTGGGAATGTTTATAATATTATTGATGAGTTAAATAAGTTTAATGTGGATATTTTAGACCATGAATTTGCTTCAAATAAAAAAAATTTGGTGATTTTAGAAAGTATGGAAAAGAAAGTTGGCTTTGGTTGTGTAAATACAAAAGTTAAGAAAGTTGAAAGTGTTGAAGAGATAAAAAGCTTGATAGAAGAGGGAATTGAAATATTAAAAAACAATGAAAAATTGAATAAAAATTTGTCTGATAATATTTTAATAGACCCCGATTGTGGAATGAGGTTATTGCCAATAGACGTCGCTTTTAATAAGTTAAAGAATATGGTTGAAGCAACTAAATTAATAAAAATATAATTAATTTTCCTCTATAAGTGGTTTATATCCTGGCATATTTGGATAAAGCCAGTAGTCAGTTTTGTTAGTATATAATCCAATGATAGAATACGTACTATTATAGACCAATATATATTTCCCTGGTTCTCCATAGTATATAGTCCCAGTAAATGTTTTTGGTTTTTCTTCTTTATAGTCGAGATTTGGATATTCATCAACACCTATTGGAGGGACGGTAGTTGTAATATCATTTATATCTTTTAAAAATATCCAATCCACTGTAACATTAGTATTTAAATTTATAAGAGCAGTTATTGAAATTGGATAGTTATTTCCCTTATTTCCATTAGTAAATGAGTTGCTATATTCAATATCCAAAGTGTCATTAAATATTGTAAAGTTTAAGTCAGTGGTTGAAATTCTTTTTAAATCATAAATATAAAATTTATTTAAGTATTTATTTGAATTAGGAACATAATCCCCAATATCACTTCCACTGTATCCAACTCTCATATAAAGTTCTGGATTATTTCCAGTCCAATCATACATATCCCAACCCACTCCATCGTTATCGCTTAATTGTGTAAAGAATCCTATAGTTTGGGCATGGGATGGAGTAAAGTTTGCTCTAAATATTAATTCATATCTAGTTCCATAAGTTTGTTTTGTATATACGCTTGAACCTGCTCCTGCAATTACCGTTATTTTACTATTATTTATGATAAAGTATCCAACAGAATCCCATTTATCTGGGTTAAAGTAATTGAAATCATCAAAGAATATAAATGTGTGTTCTGGGTCTTGTCTATCTACCGGAGTAGTTGAATTGTAGAGTATGTATATATACCCCTGCCCATTATTGTAGTTGTAAATTTCATTTTTATTTGCTCTAACCCAAATTACTGATACATCGTTATTTCCTTCTCTCCAGGTTTGAACCCAGTAAGGTAAAAGAATAATTTTGTTACTTACTGAATCCCAGCCAATTACTCTCAGCTCTGTTGGAGATTGAGGGTTATGCATTTCACTATAGTTAAAGTTACTACTATTTAATATTATACAGAAAGTACGGTTGTAGTTATCATTTGGAAAATTATATATATTTATCTTTTTTTCATAACCCCAGGTGTAGTAAAATTTATTTAAATAGACATATGGGTCAGGAATTCTTGATAATTTTATGTCTCTGTTGATGACTATTGGCTTTAATGCGATTAACTCACCATTATTTAATTTTTTTGAATATTTTATGTCAATTTCACAATATAAATGTACTACTAATGGGTCGTATGTAGGTGAAATTTTAACAGAACTAATGTTATAGGATATATTTGAGTAGCCATAATTCACATTATTTAGTGATTCTTTCGTTTCATTTTTTATATAGCTGGTTATATACGCAACTGCCTCACTTGAAGCTGTAAAAAATTTTCGTTCTTTCATTATTTTATAGCTTGCATTTACAAAGGCATCTTCTACAATTTTATCTATATTTCTATCTATAGTATTTATTAAATTTTTTTCATATAAACTTACTTCTTTTATTTTTATTTCATCCTCTACTTCCTTTGTTTTGTAATCAATTGTTGCATAAAACACTGCAGATATCACAAACATTAGCATAACTAAAATTATCGCATTTTGAGAGAAATACATGGCAATCCCCTTAATTTCCTAATATATATAATTCAACCCTTGAAGAGGATACATTTTTTGAAAGATACACAGGCATATGTATATCGTAGTTTCTATATTTTAGATAATTATAGGCGTCATCATAGTCAAGAAACCTCTCCTTGGATATATTTACAAAGTCCTCATTTCCATAAATTACATACCACCCTTCACTTCTGTTTAAAGTTAAAACTGTTAAAATATATACACTATTACTATTATTAACCCCATTGGATTTATTTATTAGAAGGTTATTATCTATATAAAGAAGATAATGTTTAAGTGGAATTCTTTCCTCTAAAAGTTTTTTTGAATCATTAACTCTATCAAAATAATATAAAAGAACAGCATCTTGCAAAGTTCCATCCTCTGATAGATGTTCCATAGTGCTTATTCCTTTATCAAAAATATAATCAGATTTTACAATATCCACATAATTGTTGTTATGTTCGACAATAGATACTGTCCAATATGCCATCCCTATGAGAAGAATGGCAGTTCCAATTGCTAAATCAACGCTATTAATCATGGTTTCACCACAATGGTGACATTGTTAGGTGATAGTGTTAAATAGTAAAAATCAGTGTTTTCATTTGTTTTAATTAAAAACTCTACTGGAAGAGGTGAGCTTAAAATCCTTATTTCATTAATCCCCACATTTAAATTTGGAGTTATATCTATATTGTCAAATACTGATTTTAATGGTTTTTTGTATATATATCCATTTACTGTAAAAATGACATCAGAAGATAGAAGCGTTACTGTTGGTTCTGGTTCTACATACTTTCTAACAAATACCCAATCAATGCTAATATTTCCGTTTTGTTCGTCTTGAGGAACAGGATAGTAACCATATTTTGTTGAATAATCATATTTTCTTGCATAGAATGAAATTGGTAAATCTCCAGTATATATGTTTGAATATATGGTTTTATATATGGCATCATCTATTATGAAATTCACTGAACTACCTCCATCTCTTTGAATCTCATAAGTGTGCCAATTATCGTATAAATCTGGGTCTTGTAAGATAATGTAACTATCGTAATCTTGATTTAATACAGAAGATTCAGCTCTTAGCCACTCTCCTCCCCAGTGATAGTTAGTTATAACCTCTCTGTTATAGTCATTTCCATTTATGTTTATATAAAATCCGCCCCACTCCTCATATTTCTTATGGAAATTTGCATGGAATCTTACAGAAGTATTTGGATAGTATGTACTAATGGAGGAAATATGCGTATTATTAATATCATAAATAATGTAATTATGATTATTGTAATAAGTATAATCTAAACTTAAATAAGTAAAATTAATCCCATTTGGATAAGTGTCATTTACAAATAATGGATTATTAAAGTTGTAAGTCCATTTTGTATTATCCAAATTACCTTTAGAAAAATCATCAAAGAATAGGGGGAAGGTATTATCTCCATTTGCAGTCGTTGTAGCTGTTGGATTTCCATAAAGCATATATATTAGCTTATGTTCATTTGGAGCTAAATTTACCTTAACCCAGGCGACAGTATGCGGAGTATCTATTGTATTTGGCTCTATCCAATAACTTAATGGATTACCATCTTCATCAACAAACCTTACATCTCCACAATCTGTTCTCATCTCTCCAGAATTTATATAACTTTGAGAATCAAAAACAATTTTTACATCATAATCATTTAAATTTTGATTTAGGTTGTTTATTATTAATATTGGAGTAGCATACCTCCAATTCTGCCAAGTAATAAATGGATTACCATTATTTGTAACAACCCTCGCAGATGCTGAAATAATTTCGCTATTGACTTTAAAGTAAATGTGGTCTCCATTACAGCCATATAGATTTATAGAATCTCCATATTTCATTCCAGTAATTTTTGGAATATATACATTTTCTTTAAAGTAAATTAAATCCATCCCACTTATACTTAGGTTGGCGTTGTTAAATGTAGTATTTACATTTGAATAAATTTTAAATGTGTTGCTACTGAAATTATATGTTATAGCCTGAAGTCCATCATTTGCACAAATTTCGTCTGAAATGTTGTCAAGTTCTTCATCATATATGTTTGGATAAATTATAAAACGAATCAATCCCTTATATTCACTAAAATTATTAAATAAGTCGAAAGTTTTTTCTTTAATATCTAATTCATTTGTAAAATTATCCAAATATGTTTTGTTATAAAACTTTCCAGGAAATTTATTATTCCTTAAAAAATAATCTTTTAGTAACAAAGCTTTATGAAATTTTTCAGTATCCTTCTTTTCCTCTAATGCTGTGAGCATATTATGACTATAAACCATATACCCTATATAAAAAACACTCAAGAAAATGAAGGCAATTACTATTGCCTCATAAGTAAATATATACCCTCTTTTTGAAACAATTTTTCTAAACATATGCCATCCCTCATTTAAACATAATTATTTTTTTCATTTTTAATAAATATATCCAAAACCAGTTCAGGAACAAAGCTATTGGGAAGATAATAAAACTTATGACATCATGAACTACATTATAATTTATCATATTTGAATAATTTATTATTAATATTATCCTCAAAATATTTGAGATAGTAATAATTGAAAGTCCAAATACTGAATATGAGATTTTATATTTAATAGGAACATCAGGAGTCCCAAAGATATAACCTAAAAATAAAGCCATTTCTAATGAACATGTGCATGGTGAGCTAATCTCTATAATATTTTTGCCAACTATAATTTCATTCTTGTAAAATTTCAAATTTAAAAGTTTAGATAGGGTTATTGTTAATAAGTCCATTATGTTTCCTTCTAACATTTTTAAAATGTAATAAAATATAAAAAAATATATTAAAAATCTAAGTATGTATATAGCATTTTTATTGCCCATTTAAGGCCCTCTTCACTTTGTATATATTGTCCAATGCTTTATTCTTTGCAGCTAAGGTTATATTTTTTGAAATACTTTCTGCTGTAGAGGTCCCTCTCGTAACTGATTTTAGATAATAGAATCCAACTATAGATGCTGCAACTACAAGAGCACCTAACAATAATGCCAATTCTAATGATATTTGAGCTTTATTAGATATTATTTTTTTAGGTTTCATTTTAATCCCCTTATAATTTGGAAGAAACAGAATATTGTTGAAATAACTATCAATATCTCAATATATGGCGGTATTGGAACGCTATGTATAAATGATTCTCCTATATTTATTAACTTAGTTCTTGAATCTGAAAGATTATCATTATCTATAACTGTCAAGGTAACTGGATAAACCCCCTCTTTTTTATATTTGTGTATTATAATTGGATTTGTTGTTGTATTTGCTGGTGTTCCATCTCCAAAGTCCCAGATATAATATTTAATATATCCATCTTCATCGTATGATAAATTAGCGTTAAACTCTACAGTAGTTCCATTTATTACTTTATACGTAAAGTCAGCAACTGGAGGATATTTTGGAGGTGGAGAAATTATAACAATCTTTGTTACACTATCCGTTAAGTTTGTATCGCTTTTAACAGTTAAGGTTACAAAGTATGCCCCCTCCTTGCTGTAAGTATGGATAGGATTTTGTTCTGTTGATGTGCTGCCATCTCCAAAGTCCCAGTGCCAACTAATTATTTTCCCAGGGGCCACAACTGATGTATCTTCAAATCTTACAGTATTTTCATTTATTATTTCATATGTAAAGTTAGCTAATATACCCCCAACTACTATTTGTTTTGATATTGAACTACTTGCGTTATATTTGTCAAATACTGTTAAGGTAACTGTATAGTAGCCTGGTCTTTCATATTTGTGATGAACTATCGTATCTGTTGTATTGATAACGGTCCCATCTCCAAAATTCCAAATGTAATATGCAATTTCACCCTCCGGGTCATAAGACTGGGAAACGAATTCTACATCCTCATTAGGTTCAGGTTTATCTGGATAGTATATAAATTGAGCCACAGGAGGTCTATTTATCACACTAAACTTAACAGTTGTTGAATTAACTCCTCCCATTCCATCCCAAACTACCAATTTAGCAGTGTAATTCCCTATAGGAAAACTTTTGGATATAATAGTTAATTCATTTGATGAGTAATTCCATGCAACATTTCCATTAGAATCATAAACTGTTAAGTTAAATCCATATATTCTTGCCATGGGTGAGTTTGGAGATATAGGATAATACCCTATTAAGGTGCCGTAGTAATTATACTCTGGAATCATTCTATTAGCATCTGGGTCATAACTATTTATTGGACTAAAGGAAATTGTATCTTTATAACTTGCAGGATTTGGATAAATATAGAGTTTGGCTATTGGGTTTTTATTGTCTATTACATATACTGTTTTCATATTTTCTGCAGTATAAACTTTCATATATATTGGATAAACCCCTTCTGAAGTGTATGTATGTGTGAAAGTATATGGCGATTTTTTGGGTTTTATCCAAACACTGCCACCATCTCCGAAATATATATGATGCCAATACCAAGTCCACGATGCCGGCTCTACTATTGTTATATTTATTGGATAGTAAGTAGGGGCTATTGTAGGAGAAGCATAAATTTGAGGATAACTGCTGTATCCTCCAACTCCAATTGGTGGTGGAATTCCAACCTCTATATTTCCATTATCATCTATAACGAATACATGAGGATAGTATAGTCCACTTGAAGAATATCTATGAGTAGGGCTTTTTTCAAATGAACATGTCCCATCTCCAAAACACCACATTATAAATATTGGATTTCCATAAGGCGAACAATCAAATCTAACGTTTTCATTTACACTAACTTGAGTTTTGTCAGCAGTTGCTGTTATATCTATATAATATCCATCTCTCAATTTTACATTAAATTTTGGAGTCGAAATTACATCTGAATAGTAGTATAAATTAACCGTATGGTTTTCTTTATTATATTCATAATCATAGTAAGTTTTATCATGAGCAGATGAAGGGTAAAAATTATATCTTGTGTTTTCTACATCGTCAACTACTATAAAGTTGAGGGTATCTGATTTCCACCAACTACCCCACCCATAACTCATCCAGAAGAACGGCCACATAAATGGAAACTTATATTGATGATATGATGGAGTAAAGTAAGACTTATATGTATAAGGAGTTTCTGTTCCATCTCCAAAATCCCACTTCCAATATTCTCCCCAAGCTCCACTCATTTCAAATTTTATAGTGTCATTAACTTTATAGGTTATTTTATATGGGTCAGTGTATGCATTTCCATTATTATTATTGTCATCTCCAGAGCTATTATATACATAAGTGTATGCCTCTCCATCATAGTGACTTGGTCCTGTAACCCAGTAAATATACCCCCCTCTTGCTCTTTTTACTTCAATTCCTTCATCCAAATATCCAACCATTACCCTTCCAGAATCATCAACAACTAAAACTCTTGGATAATAAAGCCCTGACTTTGTATATGTATGTTCTGGAAATTTTTCAAAGGAAAAAGTTCCATCTCCAAAACTCCATACACAGAATATTATATTTCTACTAACTGAAAAATTAAATTTAACAGTATCTCCTTCTACAATTTCATCTCTGCTAACATTTACAGTTACTGAAGTTGTATCAACACTTAAACCATTAAACTCCCTATCAACAGGGGTTTCTGAGTAATATTTTATTATAACAGTATTATTTGTGCTATTATAATAGACCTCCCAACTTGTCTTTGAATTCAACGGACTGCCATTAAATACATACTTAGTATTTGCTACATCTCCAACAACAAGCCAGTTGTAAGTTAAAGCTTTCGAATAGCCAGTATTATTTAGATAACCGCACCATGCTACTGGATAAGGAAATGGAAATGTATATGTATGGGTGGTTGTTCTATAATTCCCATAATCAGTCTCAGTTAAGTCACCAAAATCCCATTTAACAACTCCATTATCTAATATATCCTGAGCTACAGAATCGGGGGCTAAAGCTTCAAATGTTATCGTGTCATTTACATTGTATGCAATGATATTGGGGTCTGTGTTATAAACTCCAGAACTGTTAGTTATGTTCATAGTGTTAGGATGTATCACAATAACATATCCATTTACTATTGAAATTATACCAAGAATGATTAATGGCATTAAAATCTTTAAAAGTTTCATAATAACCCACCAAAATTTTAAGTTATATTTATTGTCAATTCTTTACATATTGTTATATTATTTTTATCAATAGTCACAGTTATGCTTATATTTTTTCCAATATCAACTGGGGCAGTTTCTATATTGCTTCCAGAAATTATGACACCGTTATCTGTTGGGGTAAATACGATAAGGGTTTTATAACTCACATTAATAATTTTATTCGAGACATGTATTACATACCCCAAATCTCCAATAGGTTTTAATTTCAAAACTATTGTTTCATTTTTTGTATATGAAAGGATTGCATAGTTCTCAAATGTATCGGCTATACTGTACATCCTATCCACTATCAAAGCATCCGTAGTGTTATTTGTAAATGTAAGTGCATTGTAATAAATAAACAGTGAAACCAACATTAAAAATAATATTGCAAGTACAAAATCAACAGATAACTGTCCCCTTTTTTTTATTTTGTTTTTGTTCATATTAAACCTCTTTTTTTCTAATTTTACATTATCTTTTATGCTGAAATTAATACTATAATCATATAATAATATAGTATTATTCTTTCTTAATTTATATTTTTCCACTAAAATTGGAGACTGTCAAGTTAAGTTTTTATCAAAATATTGATAAAAAATAATAAAATATGAGGCTCACGATAGAAGTTATAAAGGAGAGAATCGTAGAGAGGAAGCTTTTTAAAAGGAATAGGAAATCGATAGAGGTTAAAATCTTAGCAGGGCTTTTGTATTACCTCGGATTATCGTTAAGGAAGGTAAGTTTATTCCTTTCCCAATTCGAAGACATAAGCCACGAATCGGTTAGAATTTATTATCACAAGATTAAAGAAGTTTTAAACGAGCCAGAAAGAAAGGAAAGAAACTTAATTGCAATCGATGAGACTAAACTAAAGGTTGGAGACAAATATATTTATGCATGGTCTGCCATCGATGTAGAAACGAAAGAATGCTTAGGAGTTTATATATCGAAGACAAGAAATTACCTCGATACTATATTATTCGTTAAGAGTATATTAAAATTTTGCTCGAATAAGCCAAAGATTTTAGTTGACGGTGGAAAGTGGTATCCGTGGGCGTTGCGAAAATTAGGCTTAGAATTCGAAAGAGTCAAATTCGGACTAAGAAATTGCGTAGAAAGCTTCTTCTCAGTGCTCAAACGAAGAACTAAAGTATTCTACAATAGATTTCCAAATAATAGTAAATTCGATACGGTTATTAGCTGGATAAAAAGCTTCATGATGTTCTACAACTGGATGAAATCGTTAACTTGACAACCTCGATGGGAACTAATAAGGTTTTAAGATAACATCTCGTGTTTACTCTATTTATAGATTCTAAATTTTTAATGCTAAATATTAGGTATTGCTATAAATATTTAATGCATAAAGATTTAATAATACATGGTTACATAGTGGCATGTTTAATAATATGTAGCATTTTTCAAAAACTTAATAAAATTTTAAAGAATTAATATAAGCCTAAAAGTGCCTAATAGGACTTTCGCAAGAATACAATTCTAATTGAATGATAACACCGTTAGATATCAAGTAACCTTAACAAATCTATAAACTGCAAAAGTCCTATTCAATGTTATGAGGTGGCATAATGTTACAAAGATGTATTAAATGTGGAAAAACTTACGATGTGGATGAGATAATCTACACCTGCGAATGTGGTGGCTTATTGGAGATTATTTATGATTATGAAGAGATTAAAGATAAAGTTTCAGAAGAAAAACTAAGAAAGAGAGAAATTGGAGTCTGGAGATATTTGGAATACTTACCAGTAAAAGACGAAAGTAAAATTGTAAGTCTATGTGAAGGAGGAACTCCATTATATAGATGTAACAACTTGGAAAAAGAGCTTGGAATTAAAGAACTCTATGTAAAAAATGAAGGGGCTAATCCAACTGGAAGCTTTAAAGATAGGGGGATGACTGTTGGAGTAACAAGGGCAAATGAGTTGGGTGTTGAGGTTGTTGGCTGTGCTTCAACAGGAAATACATCCGCTTCTTTAGCCGCTTACTCAGCAAGAAGTGGAAAGAAATGTATTGTTCTATTACCAGAAGGAAAAGTTGCCTTAGGAAAGTTAGCTCAAGCAATGTTCTATGGAGCTAAGGTTATTCAAGTCAAAGGGAACTTTGATGATGCATTAGATATGGTTAAACAATTAGCAAAAGAGAAGTTGATTTATTTATTAAATTCAATAAATCCATTTAGATTAGAGGGACAGAAAACCATAGCATTTGAAATATGTGACCAATTAAACTGGCAAGTCCCAGATAGAGTTATTGTTCCAGTTGGAAATGCTGGAAACATCTCAGCTATATGGAAAGGATTTAAAGAATTTGAAATTACTGGCATTATAGATGAACTCCCAAAAATGACCGGAATTCAGGCAGATGGAGCTAAGCCAATTGTTGAAGCATTTAGAAAGAGAGCTAAAGACATCATCCCATATAAAAATCCAGAGACAATTGCAACAGCTATAAGGATTGGAAATCCAGTAAATGCCCCAAAGGCTTTAGATGCCATATACTCCTCTGGAGGTTATGCTGAAGCAGTTACTGATGAAGAGATTGTTGAAGCTCAAAAGCTATTGGCAAGAAAAGAGGGAATTTTTGTTGAACCAGCTTCAGCTTCATCAATAGCTGGGCTTAAAAAGTTATTAGAAGAAGGAATTATTGATAGAGATGAAAGAATTGTTTGTATAACAACAGGGCATGGGTTGAAAGACCCAGATGCAGCTATAAGGGCAAGTGAAGAGCCGATAAAGATTGAATGTGATATGAATGTTTTAAAAAGAATTTTGAAAGAGTTATAAACAATAATATTTTATTATTATATTTTTTATGTCTCTAAAATAACTTCAAAATAACTCCATAGAAATCATAAATCTATATATAAATCTATATATACGGTCTTTAGAAAAGTTATTAAAATCAATATGGAATATTTAAACGTCTTCCAAAAGGAGGGTTCGAAACAGTTTTTAATTTTCTATAACTTACAGTAGCATATCATAATAAACAATATCACAATATAAATATTGTTTTTTTATTAAAATAGTAATATGTATTGTTATATCATAATGTTAATGAGGAGGCTTTGCCTTCGAGACGAAATGTTGATACTAAATATTAACGAAGTTTGGATTTTGGGGCTGTATCTGTTCAGTCCTAAGTCTGATGAACTTATAGTGAAGGGAATGGTGTTCCCGATGAAGCTATGGGCTGAGGACAACCCATTTCCATAGCTTACCGATTCGTATAGTAAGTTATTAAATGCTATGGTAAGCTATGGAAACGGGAAACGGTTAAATAGATCTTGGATTATATTAAACATTATCTAATTATTGAGATTTCTTCTTAATCTTTTAAAGGTTTTAATCATGTATTAAGAAAATTTGGATAAAAATAGAAAGCTATATATAGGAGTTTAGGTATAAAATAAGAGCAAAAAGTAAGGGTTTAAATCGATAGTCCATTAAAACAAGGATAAACTCTAAAAAAGCAAGATTATTCTTTAACTCTTTTACCAACAGCTACGTATATGTTGTTAGCTCCAATTTTATCTCCAAATTTGGATAAAACCTCTATATTTCTCTCTCTACACAGATTTTCTACCTTCTTCCTACAAGCATCTTTTGTTTTCTCCCCAAAAGATACAACAACTATATTTCCATCTATTTCCTCAGAACCTAAGACAGGTTTTTTTATCTTTTTGTATAACCCATCAAAGTCCTTTAAATGTGTCACAATCATTTTAGCATCTTCAATAAATGGAAAGTCCTTTAAATACTTGGTTATAAATGATATATCCCTTTCTCTATCTTGCCCATACTTCTTTAAATCTACTTTGTAGTAGTTGAGTTTTCCATCCTGATATTCTTTTATAATTGTCTTAGCTGTTCTAACTAAATCAACTTCTCCACCTTTGGTTAAATAACTCCTTTTATTTCCAATCTTTTTTAATAACTCTTCATCAACCTCTTCATAATCAACTCCAAAGTATTCTTTTATTATTGAGTTATCAAAGTTATTTATCCTACTTAAAATCTTTAAAGCTGGAGGAATAGGGTTTTCTACTTTTTCCAATCTCAAAGCTCCACTTATAACCAAATCATCCTCATCTCTCATCTCCAAAACTCCAGGAGTGTCCATAAGCTTAATATTTTTAGTTAATCTAACCCACTGCTCTCCTTTGGTTAAACCAGCTACACTTCCAGTTAAAGCTTTTCTTTTTCCAGTTAATGCGTTAATAATGGATGATTTTCCAACGTTTGGATAACCAACAATTCCAACTTTTCCTTCTTTTTTACCCATTTCTTTTAAGGATTGTTTTATCATCTCTCTCAAAATTTTTGTTCCCAATCTTCTCTTAGCAGATACAAATACTGTATTTTCCCCAAAAACTTCTTTCCATTTTTCTAAAATATCTTTTGGAACTAAATCAGCCTTATTTAATACATAGATTAGCTTTTTACCTTTTGCTTTGATTTTTTTCTCCAACTCTCTGTTTCTTGTCATCTCTGGGTCTCTTGCATCTAATACCAATAAGATGACATCACATTCATCAATAATTTTATTAACTATTTTTTTAACTGGTACTTTCTTGTATCTCATAACTCTCACCATCAAAAAAATGTTATATTCCTCTCATTTATATTTTTTATCAATGAATATGACAAAATAAATTTATAAATTTATCGATTATAGAAAATTTTTTATAGAACTTCAAACACATTTACAAATAGTTAAATTTTCAATAAAAAATATGAATAAAAAGGTGATATTGTGGTTGTAGATGCAAAAGAAGTAGAGATGATAAATACCTTAGTTTTTGAGACATTAGGAAATCCAGAGAAGGAGAGAGAATTTAAGTTAAAATCATTGAAGAGATGGGGATTTGACTTAATATTTGGTAAAGTAGATGGAAAAGAAACATATTTCACTGTTGAATTAGATGAAAGAAAAGCTGGAGATAAGTTTTCAAAGGATGGAAAGGAGTATGAAGTTATCGAAGTTCTTCAAGAATTGCCAAAAAACACTGAGCTCTATGCACACATAGAAATGGAGATGGGTAAAGCATATATTGTCTGTCAATTAAGAGATGAAGATGGAAAAAACACAGAAGTTTTAAGAGTTCCAGCAGCTACTTTATTGTTAGCTTTCCTTAAAAAGAATAAATTAGCAAACATAATAAAAGCAATAAAGAACGTTGGAATTAGTTTAGAACTTTCCATGCAGAATGGTGTTGGAGGAAAGCCATTATCTTATGAAGAATTGCCAAACGTTGCAAGAAGGTTTATAAGAAGTGCAAGAAAGGTTGAGAAAGAAACTGGTTTTGGAAGGTTGTCATTTGCATACTATGGAGAAACAAAAGATGGAGAACCAAGATATAGATTTAGCTGGCTGTTGCCAACAATTGCCTTATTTGACTTAGATATAGCTAAAAAAGTAGAACAAACCTTGGGAATCTTAAAGGTTTCTGAATAAATAAAATTTTTTGAGGTGAGATGATGATTTATGGGATTTTGTTAAATATTCCAGAAAAACATGCTACAAAGTATGAGGATTTAATTAGGAGAATAATTGGAGAAGGAATAGCAAGAGGAGATATCTTATCATTTACAGAGGCAAGATACAAAGGAGATGTCGCTTTTGTCATGCTTGCAAGGTCAAGGAGAGCGGCTGAGAAAGTTTATCAGCAACTTAAAGAGCATCCAATCCATGTAAAGGTTATAGAGATTGAAGGAAAAGGAGATTAATAGTTCATAATTTGTGAAAAAAAATTCTTAATATTTTTATACCATAATTTATATTTTTTATATGTGAAGTATTTCATTATCGTGTAAGAGGGGAGAATATGGAGCAATTTGATTTTGATAGCATCTTCAATAATGCAGTAGGTAATATGAAATATTTCATTAAAAAAGTTAAAAAATACGAAGAGATTAAAAAGCATGAAGATATATTAAAAAAAGATTTATTAAACGCTGTAAATGTGTTTATAGAGAGGTTTAGAAATAATCCATGCATCTGCAAAAATAGGAATAATCACAGTAGTTGCACCACAAACGCATGTGGGGAGATAGAAAATCGCATGAAAAACTGGGTTGAGAAGTTATTTGAATATAGTGATGATGAAGAAAAATTAAATGAATTTTTTAAAATTATAGCAAAAGATGCAATGAAATTTGTTGAGTTGGATTTTGAACCGTTGTATATTTTATGTGGATTGGAGGAAATAAGAGAGACGGCAGAAGAAAAATTAAAAGAGGAACTACCAACTGAAGAGTATTTAAAAGTTATGGAAGAGTTTGATGATTTAATTGAAAGAATGTCTTTGGTTGCCACAGCTGTTTATATGGAGTTCGAAGATAGGGTTTTTGAAAGAATGGGCATAAACAAAAACTTAAAATATAATATTATCAAGTTGGGATTGAAAAAGATGAATATTAATTAATAAAAATTAATAAATAATACCTATTTTTTAATATTTATTATTACAAAGTTTTATATATTTTGTTTTACATAGATGTTATTGATTAGGTCATAACACTAAATAATTAAAAAATATATTAAAAAAGAAAGGTGGCTTTTATGGAAAAAATCTTTCCAGACATTTTAGAAGCAATAAGAAATGAAGAGATAATAAAAGAAAGTAAAAAAATTCCTATGCCATATTTTGGGTTGTTTGCATTGGTAATATTTGATAAAGTTAAAGAACTTGGTTCAGAAACCTCATTATATGAAATTGGTGAAGAATTTGGAAAAATGTTATCTCCTAAAAATATTGAAGAATTGAAAAAAATATTCAAATTAATGAATTTTGGAGATTTGGAGATTGACGAAAATAAAATACTTCTCAAAAATCCACCATATAAAATAAAGCTATCTAATCCTCCATACCAATGGGTATCTAAAGAAGAACCAATTCATGATTTTATAGCTGGAATCTTAGCTGGATGTTTAGAAGAGATATTTAAAAAGAAATTTGTTGTTAATGAGGTTGAATGTGTTTCTCAAGGAAAAGATAAATGTGTGTTTGAAGTTAAGGAAGTTGATGAGCTAAATAAATAAATCAACCAACTGCATATCTTTAACCAAACCTTTATCAGTTATTTTTAGCTCAGGAATCACAGGGAGAGAGAAAAAGCTCATACTTAAAAATGGGTTCTCAAAAGAACTCCAACCTTCTATTTTTTTATACAAAGCATTAATCTTCTCAGCTATGTATTTTCCATCATCTCCCATTATCCCTCCAACTGGTAGAGGAAGATATTCAACAACTTCCCCATCCTTAGCAGCTATAAATCCTCCACCAATATCTTTTAATTTATTTACAGCTAAGGCTAAATCTTTCTCATTATTTCCTATGGCTATTACATTATGAGAATCGTGAGCATAGGAAGAGGCTAAAGCTCCCTCCTCCAAGAAGTTGTATATTAAACCCTTTCCAATATTTCCAGTATTTTTATGCCTCTCTATAACGAAGATTTTATTTATAGCATTTTCATTCAGTAATATTTTTATTTCTTCAGTGCTAAATATTAGCTCTTCAGTTATTAGAGAATCTTTTAATGGTTTTATTACTCTAATAAATCCATCTCTCTCCTTATAATCAATCCCTTTAATTAAAAAATCACCTTCGTTTTTGTATTGGTATTTTAAAGTATTCATGAGCTTTTCGGGAATTTTTCTTTTTTTATTTTTATTTAGTTCATTTAAAACATCATCTAAGAATCTTCCTTTTATGACAATGTTATAAACTTTAAAATTGTCTAAATCTTCAAAGATTACAAAACTTGCCTCATTTCCAGCTTTAATTCCTACATCAAACCCAAAATAATTTGCTGGATTTATTGTAACCATTTGAATAGCTTCAATTGGAGAAACATAGTTTGTGGCTTTTCTTAAAATATTTAACATGTAGCCGTCTAAATCTTTAATACAGACGTCATCACTAACCAACATTATATTCCTAAAATCTTTTATCTTTTTGCATATATTAAGCAAATAGATGTTTTTTGATGCTGTTCCTTCTCTAATCATTAATTTTAATCCCAATCTAAGCTTTTCTAATGCCTCATCTTCATCAACACTCTCATGGTCGCTCATTATTCCATGAGATATATATTTGTTTAACTCCCAACCTTTTAATTTTGGACAATGCCCATCTATCAATTTATTGTATTTTTTAGCTACTTCTATCTTTTTTAACATCTCTTCATCTTCATTTATTACTGCAGGATAGTTCATAACCTCTCCTAAACCTAAGACATTATCTAAAAGAATGAGTTCTTCAATATTCTCTGCTGTAATCTCAGCTCCACTTGTTTCTAAGTTTGTAGCTGGAACACAGGAAGGAAGCATAACATAGACATCTAAAATTTTGGCATCATTCAACATAAACAAAATTCCTTCTTTTCCAGCAATATTTGCTATTTCATGCGGGTCTATAACTACTTTGCTAACTCCGCTTTTTAATACAAATTTCTCAAACTCTGATGGGATGAGATGGGAAGATTCTATATGTATATGCCCATCTATAAATGTTGGAGATAAATATTTTCCTTTTAAGTCAATAACTTTAACATCCTCCTTTATTTTTTCAATTATCTTATCAATTTCATCATTTAAATCCACAAAGGATATTTTATCCCTCTCAACTGCAACATTTCCTTTAACAACCTCTCCAGTATATACATCAATAATCTTTGTATTTTTGAAGACAATCATAGAGCTCTCCCTTTAACCTTATTTATGTTAAAGAAACTTTTTAGGAGAAAATTAATAGGAAAAAATTAAATGAAAATCATGGAGTTTCATAACCCAAAGCTAACGCTTCGGTTTCATCAAAAATTATTAAATTATCTTTATAGCACCCTACCTTTAACCTTATTTATATCAAATTTTGCTGTTTCAGCAATAGCCATAACAGCTAAAACCCCTGCCTGCAATGGGTCTCCAACAACCAAATCAGCAACCTTAGGAACAGAGCCAAACATCTTTAAGCTTATCACGGGAATGCCAGTCTTTTCCTTTAATTCTTTAACTGCTTCAGTTATCTTCCCTCCCATTAAAGAGCCAGCTAAAACTAAAATTCCTACTCGTGGAAGAGTTGCTACAGCTTTAACAGCCTCATATAAATTTTCTTCACCAACTATTGGAAGAGTATCTACGCTAATTCTCTCCCCTCTTATATTATGCCTGTCTGCCTCACTTATCGCCCCTCTCGCAACTTCAGCAACTTGTGCCCCTCCACCAATAATAATAACTCTCTTACCATAAATCTTTTTTAATGAGCTGTGAATTTCAAAGCTCTTTACACACTCACAACTCTCCATTCTTCTCTTTAGCTCCTCAATATCTTTAATCCCTTCAACTTCCATATAAATAAATCCAATTTTACCATCATCTTTAATGAATTGTTGAGTATAGGTTATATTCCCTCCCAATTCAGAAAGAATTCCCGTAAGTTTGTGCAAAACTCCTACTTTATTTTCTGCCTCTATGCTGATTCCAATTTCCATGTTCTCACATTAAATTTATTTAATATTGATGAAAATCATCAAAAATAATATTATTTAAAATTTAAAAGAAGCTATCGCCTATATCATTGGTAATGTTATCTATTTCATCAGTTATGTCCTCAATTACATTATCTACTCCCTTGTCAATTTCTTCTATTGTGTCTTCTATTGTTGTTTCTATTCCTTCAGAATTATACCCATCAGCTTCGTTATTTTCGTTATTATTTATCACATCTTCTATTGCATCAGTTATCAACTCTCCAGCTATAACTCCACCAGCAACAGCTGCAGCAGTTCCTAATAAATTGCTACTATCTCTCTCAACTACAACTGTTCTATTGGCTGTTCCATTTACAGTCTTATTCTTTCTACTAAATATTAAATATCCCAGTATCAATCCAAAACCAACTAAAATAAATGCTAATCCAAAAAATAAAATTAATAAGGTTAGTGCTGTCATAACCATCACATAAAAATTATTTTAATCTTCTTCTAACAGCTTCAGCATGCCCAAACAAACCTTCAGCTTCAGCTAATGTGATAACAATATCAGCAATATTTTTTAAGCTTTCCTTATCCAATTTTTGATATGTTATTTTCTTTAAAAATGTCTCTACATTCAAACCAGAACTCATTCTCGCAAACTGTGAAGTTGGCAGAACATGATTAGTTCCAGAAGCATAATCTCCAACAGGAACTGGGCTATACTCTCCTAAAAATACACTTCCAGCATGTTTAATTTTATTTAAAACTTCCTCTGGATTTTTAGTTAATATTTCAAGATGTTCTGGGGCATATTTATTTGAGAATTCAATACACTCTTCTAAATCACCAATTAATATGGCAGAGTTTTCTAAGGCTTTTAAAATAATCTCCTTTCTTTCAGCTTTTTCTATCTCTTCAAATATCTTGTTTTTAATCTCCTCTGCCTTCTTTTCAGATGTTGTTGTTATTACACAAGAGGCGTTAGGGTCGTGTTCAGCTTGGGCAATAAAATCTAAGGCAACAAACTCTGCATTAGCTGTTTCATCAGCAATAATTAAAACCTCTGAAGGACCTGCTAAGAAATCTATGGCAACTTCTCCATAAACCATCTTTTTAGCTGTTGTTACATATATATTCCCAGGCCCTACAATAATATCAACCTTTGGGATAGTCTCTGTTCCATAGGCTAATGCCCCTATAGCTTGAACTCCTCCAACCTTATAAATAGCTGAAACTCCAACAATATCTCCTGCTATTAAGGTAGCTGGATTTCCTTTCCCATCTTTTGTAGGTGGGGAGGTTATATATATCTCTTCACATCCAGCAACCTTTGCAGGAATTGTTGTCATTAAAACAGTTGAAGGATAAAATGCCCTTCCTCCAGGAACATAGCATCCAACTTTTTCTATTGCTCTAACAACCTGTCCTAAAATTATTCCATTATTTTCAACATTTAAATCTTTTATTTGCTCCATCTGCTTTTTATGGAAGAAATAAATGTTTTCCTTAGCTCTCTCAATAGCTTCAACAACTTTATAATCAACTGAGTTATAAGCTTCTTCTATCTCCTCATCTGTAACTTTAAAATCTTCTATTTCTACACCATCGAACTTTTTTGTATAATATTTTAATGCTTCATCCCCTTTTTCTTTAACATCCTTCAAAATCTCCATTACTGTTGGCAATATTTCCTCAAAGTTTGCTTTATTCCTATTAATTATTTTCTCCTCTTCTTCCTTTGTTAATTCTTTAATTTTTTTAATTATCATTCCAGTCACCATAGATTTTTAATTGACAAAGTTTATATATAGTCAGTGCTTATATTATTTACTGTATAAGAAAAAATCAAGGTGAGAAAATGATACTCTTCGAGTGGGGAACTTATAACGCTTTATCAACATTAAAACAGGCAGCATTATTGGGGACAAGAATTACAGAAATTCCACCAGCAGTGTTATCAAGAAGATTGCCATCCGGATACTATGAGAGTTATAAAAAGTTAGGTGGGGAGTATTTCACATCAATCTTAGCTCATGGGCCTTATTATAGCTTATCATCAGAGAAGGGATTGAAAGGTCATCTTTCAGCCATAGAAAAAGCTACACTATGTGGAGCTGAGATATACAACTACCATCTTGGAAAAAGAGTGGGGGATGATTTAAACTACCACTTAGAAGTCTTAAAAAAATTCAGTGAAGTTAATAATGAGATGATTTACTCTCCAGAGCCAGCAACAAATATTGGAGAGTTTGGAACATTAGATGAGCTTGAAGAGTTAATAAAAGCGGCTAAAGAGGAAGATATAAAAATTATTCCATCATTACAGTTAGAAAACATATTCTTAAATGAATTGGGAGTTTATGAGAAGGATGATTTAGATGAAGCAGCTGAAAAGGCAGATGTTGATTGGTGGCTAAAGATTTTCAGAAGAATGGATAAAATATCAGATTATATAATGCATTTCAGATTTTCACAGGTTATTGGGCTTAAATATGGAAAGAGATTCTATAAGAAGAGAGTTCCTTTAGGAAAAGGGTATCCACCAGTTGAGCCATTAACTGAAGCTTTAGCTACATACTTAGTAGATAACGCTACAAGAGGGGGATTTAAGAAAGTTCTATTTGTCTATACCGGATTGCCAGAGGTTAAGTATAGGGATTTAATTGACTTGTATGCAATGATTATGAAGAAATCCATCGACAAGTTGATGAGTAGAGAGAGCCAGGTTGAATATGGCGATTTCTATAAAGTTATGAGTTCAGAAGAGGAAGAATAAATTTTCTATTTTTTAGCTTAATTTTATATTGCATTAAATTTAAAATATTTTGCTTTTTAATTTTTAATTAAATAAAACTTTTAAGGGGAGAGAATATGATATGTTTGCCAGTAGTTGAAGATAGTGTAGAAAAAGCAATAAAAACAGCTGAAAAGTATTTAGAAATAGCAGATATTGTTGAATTTAGGATAGATATGCTTAAAGAAGTTAGTGAAGAAGATATAGAGAAATTTGCTAAGTATCCTTGCATAATAACTGTTAGAGCAGATTGGGAGGGTGGTTATTGGAAGGGAAATAATGAGGAAAGATTAAACTTAATAAAAAAGGCAATTGAATGCAATGCCAAATTTGTTGATATTGAATTGAGAGAGGAGAAAAATAAAGAACTTGTAAAATTTAGAGATGAAATTGGTTCAAAAACAAAAATTATAATTTCTTATCATGATTTTGAAAAAACTCCTTCTAAGGAAAAATTGGTAGAGATTGTTGAAAAAGCTCTTAGCATTGGAGATATAGCAAAATTTGCAACAATGGCAAATAGTAAAGAAGATGTCCTCAATATCTTAGAAGTGATAAATAAATATCCTGGAAAGATTATTGGTATTGGAATGGGCGAGAAAGGGAAACTAACAAGAATCTTAGGGGTTTATTTTGGCTCAATATTAACGTTTGCTTCATATAAAGGGAAAAGTTCTGCCCCTGGGCAGGTTGATATTGATACATTAAAAGAAATCTGGAGACTAATGGATTTAAAGTAAATTTAAATTTCTTAGCATAATTTCAGCTAATTGTTTATGTTCTCTACCTCCAACTTTTTTAATTATTGAGAAATATTTTCTAATGTCATTTATCATCTCTTTTTTGTCATCTTCATTAATTTTTATATTTTTGTTGGCTAATCTTGAGTAGATAACTGCTATCTCCACCAATAAGCCGTCTGCCCTATTGTATGGCTTTGGGATGTTGTTTAAATATATCCTCTTTATTTCCTCTCCCTCTAAAATCATCAATCTGTTTTTTCCAAATTTATCTTCCCTATCAACAAACTTTCTTTCGATAACTTTGTAAAATATAGCATAATAAGAGCTTTTTAGATAAGGAATGTCATTATAATAAAGATAATCATCCTCATCATCTAAAACTGCCTTTGCTATCTCAATTGGTGGAACCACATTAACTGAAAAATAATCTTCAGTTAAAAGATTTTCATAAGTATGAGAGCCAGAAAAAAGATGCATAATAACTTTTTTATCTTTAAAATAAACACCAATTGGGGCTTTATTGTCTCTATTATTTTTTCTTGTTGTTACAACCACTTCACTTATCATGGTTATCCCAAATTTACTTTTATGCTCTCTAAATCTCCTCCTCTTCTGTATGATAAATTTATCTTAACTCTTCCCTTATCTACCTTTTTATTTAATGGAATTACCAATGGAGGATTCAGCATTGATGTTTGTCCAGCTACATGTTTATCATCCAATATTGTATAGGTTCTCAGCTTTATTCCTAAGTTTTCACAGCTTTTTTCAAGCTCTAACTCTATATTATAGCTTACTTCAATAGGATTTGTCTTATGAAAATCAACTTCCTCATAAATAACCTCTTCAGAAACTTCCTCTGATTTAATATCTTCATCATAATAGATATGGCTCATTTTTGCCTCTACAAGTTGTATAGTTGATATTGCCTTAGCTGGGATTATTTTAACATCTTCTTTTAAAAAACCTCTTTCTATTATTGAATTCATAACTTTAACTTGTGGTTCAATAATTAAAGCAGTGTCTAAAAGCTCAGCTATAACCACATCAGCCTTCTCTTTAAAGTTGTAAGTTGAGGCATCTCCTTCAATAATCTCAATGTTATTAAATCCATTAACTTTTATATTTTCTTTAGCATAATCATAAGTAAAAGGGTCTAACTCAATGGCATAAACTTTTTTTGCTTTCTTTGCAGCAATCATTGCTAAAATTCCACTACCTGTTCCCAAATCAAAGACAACGTCATCTTCATCTACAACTCTCTCTATGGCGTTTTTAAAGATAGCCAATCTCTCATAGTCAGTTAATAAAGAGTAATGCCATTGTGGAACCTTTAGTCTTAATTTCATGTTATCCCGTCATTCATATATTTATAAACGCAAATAAATTTATAGATTGAAAATTGCGTAACCTATATGCATCAATTTTTCATATTTTTCAAAAATGAAAAAATATATATAGGGGATAAGTTAATAATATTATCCTGTGGGGGAATAATACGAAATGTTTTGCTATTTTATCATAAACTTTGAGATATGGCTTAATTAGATAATGTTAAACATAAGGGGAGGGGTTTTACGCCTAAAACCATATTTATATAACATTTTTACAGACATAATTTAAAAATATAATTTTTGGTATTTAATCTCTTATCATACCCCTTTCTTTTTGCCATTTTCTCCTTAAACCTAATATACACCCTCCTCCCCTAACTCCTCCAATAGGCACTTGAGGAGTTCCCAAACAGTTCATACATCTTGCCATAACTGAAGCACCTAAAGCTAAGCCATCCTCAACAAACACAACATTTTCCTCAACTTTATCCCAAATTTCTAAAGTTTTAAGCTTCTCAATAATTAATTCTGGCTTTCTGCCAGTAATCCCAGCCCTTCCTGTAATTCCTACAGCTGACTTTTCACTAATTAATCCTTTTTTATAAGCTAACTCTACCAACCTTCTAACAACTTCACTCATAACATAGTCTAAACAGCACATCAACGTTGGAATATCACTCTTTTCAACTAATTCCCTCCCCAATTCTTCCAATTTTATCAAATCACTACCATTCTTACCAACATCACATCCAATTAATGTAGTTCCAGCCTTTTCAGCGGACTTTGGGTCTACTGGGACAGTTCCAAATCTATCAACATCTTTTGGGACTTCTTTAATAATTATATATTTGTGCATTTCTTCAGCATATTCCTTAGCTAATTCTTCATTTGGCTTTCCTTTTATATTTGCTAAATCTAAAGCCGCTCCAGTCTTCTCATCTATTTTTCCAGAACCCCTTGCAATTGCATCAGCTATAGCTCCAGCTAAACCGCATAAATTACCAATAACCTTTGCATAAGGTAAAGTGTCATTAGTTATTCTACCAGCCAAGGTTGTTCCAAAGTCAATACTCATACAAGGATTTCTGAAATCTACATCTGTCCATTTACTTCCAACTTTTATTCCTGCAGTTACAAGCTCTCCTTCCATCTCGTTAGCTACAACCTCCTTTCCTGTAGGAGGCAGAACTCCAGTAACCGCTCCATCAAATATAATCTTATCTAAAAAAGAATATTTATCAAACGGCTTTGGTATCTGTTCCTTAGTCATTGCTGGAGTCATCTTTGCTGGAGGAACTCCAGCTTTCATACATCCTTGAGCTAAGGCAATAATCATCTCTCCAACTTCTTCTGGAGATGCAAAACCTGCAGTAACTCCAGTACTTCTAACAACAAAGTGTAAGTCATCAACAGTTAGTCCAGCTTTTTTTAAACTCTCCAACAAAACCTCTTTAACCATATCTGCAACTGCCTCTCTTGTTAATTCAACCCCCCATAGTGTCTCTCCAAAAACTTCTTCTCCTTTCTTTGGCTTTCTGACATCCCTTGTCATCTTCACGTGCTTGCTAACAATGTAGGTTTTACCAGTATCCATATTTGTTGCTGTTATGATGGATTTTGTTGTTGTATTTCCTAACTCAACTGATGCCACTATATAGTAAGGATTTCTTTTTAACTCAATCAAATCTACACTTTGTGACTTTGCATAGGCAATTTTTGGCTTCTTTTTAAACAGTCCTGAGATGACATCAAAGATTCCCATGCTACCCCTCTCTACAAAAATATTGCAATAAAATATTTATCTCTGGCTTATGGTTTATAAAATCTCCCTTACAAATTTTTTAGATAGTGCAATAATTGAAACTATTGGCGGAACTCCCAAGGCTTCTTTAAATAAAGAGGCATCGCAAACATACAACCCCTCTCTAACCTCAAACTCATCAACAACTAAGCTTAAACTCCCCCCTGGATGAGAACCCCTTGGTATAGTTGTGTATATATCATCAACACCCAACTTGTATAAATATTTTGTTGCCTTACATATACCTCTTGCAAGAGTTTTGAAATCTTCCTTAGTTATCTCTTTTTTAACGTCGTTATCTAAAACCACTCCATTGTTTTCATCCTTAATCTTTATCATAATCCCCACAATATCTTTCTCTTTCACATCCTTATAATCTTTTTTTATTTCGTTAATTAGTAGTTTTGAATAATGAGTTGCCAGCATGAAATTTTTGTATTTCTTATAAACAAGCATGGAGATGTCTTTATTTAGATAGCTATCTTCTAAAATCCCACCAACAGTAACAAAGGTATCTATAAATAAGTTTTTTCCAATATTCTCATCGTCAATCATTTTTTTTAGAATTCTTGGAGAATTAATGCCTCCAGCAGAGATTATGAGATTTTTAGCTTTAATCTTTCTACCTTTATCATCTAAGATTTCGTAATAATTGCTATAATTTATTGCTTTTATGTTAAATTCAGTGATTATATTTGCATTTGATTCTTTTAGATAATTTAAAGGCGTCCATTTAGCTTTGCATATCTTTCTTGCACACTCTCCACATTTATTGCATCTATCAAAATCTATAAACTTCTCCATCTTTTCAAAGCCAAGTTCAATAAAGGCTTTATCAATATCATTTAAAAAATCATCTTTTGGAGCTTTAATTTTTAATTCTTCCCAAATTTCTTTATAGATATCTTTGTCTATTTTGTAGCCCTTAATTTCTGTTTTTATGGCATTTCCCAAGGAATAAACTCCACTCCCTCCCAAGCCATAGACATAATTTATTTCTACATTCTTTCCTTCTGAAGCATAACTTGGCTTTTTTCCCTTTTCTATTACTGCCACTTTATACCTATATCTCAATTCCTTGGCTAAGGTGGCTCCAGCCACTCCAGAGCCGATAATGGCAAAATCATACATGGCTAATCCCTATTTTTGCATATATTTATTGTATAATTCTAATATTTTCATCTTCCTATTTTCATTATACTTGTTGTTATTACTAAACATTGAGTTATTAATCAATCTTTCAAAAGTTCTTCTATCTCTTGAAGATAATTTTAATAAACTCAGCTCTTTTACAGCTTTTGCACATTCAATTTCAGAATAAAGTCTCCATTCTTGAAGGATATCCATATATTTTTTGAATTTTTGTTCATCAATAGCATCTTTGGTGTATAATCTATCTTGATTAATGAATGGAAATGTATTTATAAAATCAAACTTTTCTTTAAAATCAGGTTTTGCTATTGAATTAATAATATCCAATATTTTTTTCATAGTATTTTCTTCTCCAGATAAAAAACTCCACAATTCTTCTGCAATTAAAACCTCTCTTTTATCAAAATACTTGGAAAATTCTATTAAACTACTCATGAATCTATCTTTATCATATCCACAAGGATTTTCTGGATTTTCAGTAGGGTCATAGGGAAAGCCAATAAAATAATAAACTTTTTTATTTGGTTTTGTTTCCATCATATAGGCTTTTCCATAAAGAATTTTTTGTTTTTCTCCTCTCATTTCTCCAGCATTAGGTCTAACAGTTTTTAACTCAATCATTACAACTTTATCTTTATCTTCAAAATAAACATCTGCAGTAAATTCTAACCCATTTACATATTCAGAATTTTTTGAAGTAGCTTCTCTTAATTCTTTATTTTCTTTTTCCACATTTGGCAATCTTTCTCCACTTTTTAAATCATTTATAATCTCCGATATTTTGTCTCTAACACTTCTTTTAATTTTATAGTTTTTAAATGTCCTTTTTTCACCGTTAGATAAAATATGAGCAATATTTTCAAAGTAGCTCTGCCCCAATGTTGTGCTTAATCCATGAAACCACTGTGATAAAGTTAAAAACTTTAATGCTTCAGTATCATCGTTTATCCCAATCTTCCCATAAAAAGCCCTTAAAAAAGCCATATGGAATGGCATGTTTCTTATTTTTATGTCTTCATCTGATATTGTATCAAATCTTGATTTTAATACTCTTATTGTCTCAATGCTAATTTTTTCTATAACATTTTTACTTAGTGGCATAGCTATTCCTCCATTTTTAATTCAAAGATGCTTTCATAGTATGGGTTTCTATCTCTTTCTGTTCTATTTAAGACCGGTCTTTTAAACTCTCTAACTAAAATAAGCCCACTTTTCTCAAAAATCTCTTTATATAGGTTCTTTTTATCATTAACTACAATGAAAATCTTTGCGTCTTCATTTAAAAATCTTTTCATGTTGATTAAAACATCGGATATGCCTTCAATATACTCTTTTTGTGCTTTTTTTGAACTACCTTTAAATTTAGGTCCTATCTCCAACTCATCCAATCTTGGAATGTCAAAAAGCTCATAAGCATAGGCATGCTGCTCATGATAATCAATCTGCCCTAAATAAGGAGGAGATGTAAAAATACCATCAATTTTTTTGTTTTTATAAAGTTCATAAAAGTTTGGGTGTTTTTTTAGTTCTTCTTCAATATCAACAGTCCTTGAATCTCCATTAATGATTAAATAATATGCATCTTTCCTAATCTTTGAAAATTCTTCTATTCTACTAATTACATCATTTGTATATTCTTCTAAGTGTCTTAAAATTGTTTGAACTGGTCTGCAAATTTTTTTATGCTTATAGCAATAGTATGGGTCAAAAACTGGCTCTTTTAGTGTGGCTAAATCAAAATGAGTAGTTCCTCTAACAGACCTTGCCGTTCTACTCAAAATTATCATTGCCACTTTTTTTATTGTTTCATCTCTGCAGTCTTTAATTAAATTTAAATAAAAGTTTAATTCTGCCCTAATTCTTGGAGAATACCACTTATATAAAAATGGCTTATCTTTAAAAATGTCATCAAACTCATCATCATTTTTGCAGTATTTTTCCTTAAGTTTTTTATACTCTAAATAAAACATTTCCATGATTTTTTCGGAATAGCTATCTTCATCAATTTCTTTTTTTGATAATTTTCTTTTATATTCTAAGGTAAAGTATTTTTTGTTGTATTTCTCAATTAATTTATCCATTTCTTTAACAAATTCATCATCTCCTAAATTTTTTGAAAATTCCTTTGTTTTATTTAGCATATCTAATAAAATTTTCTTTAATTTTTGAATATCATATTTCTGCAATTTAACTTCAGCAATTAAACAGTTAAATGGTGATATATCAATGCCAATAGAATTAATGCCCATCTCCATACATTGCACTAATGTTGTTCCAGAACCCATAAACGGGTCTATTATAATATCTCCAACGTTAAAATGCCTCTTTAAAAAATACTCTACCAATTGTGGAATAAACTTTCCTTTGTATGGGTGAATTCCATGAACATGTTTAGTTCTCTCCTTCTCAGATAACAAATCAAATGCTAAATCCCAATCCAATTTAAATCCCAATTTTTCTTCCCATTCTTTTCTTTTTTCAAAAAATAATTTTTTATAATAGTTTTCAACCTCATCAATATCTACATAAACCCTATTTTTGATTTTATACTTATTGACTCTTCCATACTGCACTAAATATGAAATATTATGCTCTTTAATTTCCTTACCAAACTTTTTTGTTAATATTCTTGATGCCTCTTTTATTGTGTAAAGTTTTTTTGCTGGCTGTATATCTAACCATGCATCCAGATTCATAATTCCTCCCCTATATCCTCATCCTCATCAAAATAAAGCCTATAAGTGTCTATATCATAACCCATCTTGTTTATAAACATCCTAATTACTCTTCCTGGGTCTTTTGATTTTGTAATTGCTCTACCAACGATTAATATTTGATATTCTTTTAAAAGCTCTTCAACATTCTCCACACCAACTCCTCCAGCAATTGCTAATAAGCAGTTTTCCTTAAATTTCCATTCCTTTTTAATTCCAAATGTCTCCTCATCAATCCCTCTATGCAAGATAACAACATCTGGCTTTAATTTTAATGAATCATATAATTTTTGAGGTTCAGAGACGTTCATCATATCCAAATAGCTGATTAAACCACATTTTTGACATTCGTGGATAGCTTTAATTATTGTTGATTTTGGTGCTACTCCACTTATTGCCACTGCATTAGCTGTTGCTTCAAATGCCAATCTTACCTCAACCCTTCCAGTGTCTAAGGTTTTTAAATCAGCAACAATAAAGCCATCAAAATATTCTCTCATTATTTCAATAACCTCTAAACCAAACTTTTTAATTAGTGGTGTTCCAGCCTCTAAGATGATGTGGTCGCTATTTGGAATTGTTTGTAACAAAAATTCCAAATTCTCCATAGTTGGGACATCCAAAGCAATTTGTAGATATGGAGGATACTCCAATCTAACATCCCTAAATCCAACTAATGGATGCAAAGCTCTATATTTCTCTTTCTTTACCTTCTCTTTTGAAGGATATTCATTTAAAGCTCTGTTTATAGCTAACTTTGCTGAGGCATAGAAGTATTGGAAGAGTTTTCTTTTATTTAAATTGGTTATTGGAACCTCTGGGACATTAACAGAGACAACAACCTTTAAATCTTCATCTAAATCTAAATCAGCAACTGCCTTGGCAACTGCATACTGAATAACTCCCTGAAATAGCTCATCCTGTATCTCACTCTCTATATTATGCCTTGGAACAACTAAGGTTAATGGTTTAACTATTAAATTAGGTCTTAAATTGGCAAAAACACAATTTCCTCTTGTTAAAGCATTTGTAAAGGTATTCTCAATTAACTCTCCTTTCCCTAATGCAACATTAACTATTGCCTTAATTTCATTTCCCAAAACTGCTTCTCCAAATTTTATCATATTAATCCCTTGTAGCTATTTTATTTAAAATTTAACAATTTTCCACTCGCATCTCTATATACTCCCCGAACAACCTTTTTAGAAAAGGTTGATCAAAACTAAATATCAATACCTTATAATGTTAATAATAAATCTTCTTACCGCTTGCATCTCTCTTATACTTCCCAAATTCTCTAATAAATTTCAACTTATCTCCCCAAAATACTGGCCCATCCTTACAAACACAAAGTCCCTCATCATCTACACAACACTGCCCACAAATACCTATACCACACTTCATATACCTCTCCATTGAAACCTGAACTGGAATATTATATTCATTTGCTATTTCTACAACCTTTTTCATCATTATTTCTGGCCCACAAGTTATAATTAAATCAAATTTCTCTTCTTTAAGGACTTCTTTCATTTTTTCAGTTGTAAAACCTTTAAATCCAAAACTACCATCATCTGTGCAAATCTCTAATCTGCTAACTTTTTCAAATCTATCCAAAAATAATAACTCTTCTTTAGTTCTCGCCCCTAATATGGTTGTTATTTCAATTCCCTGCTTTGAAAATTCTTCAACTGCTGTTATAATTGGTGCAGCTCCAATACCTCCAGCAACTGCCAAAACCTTATCTCCTATTGGCTCAAAATATGTTCCATAAGGCCCTCTAACTCCTATTATATCTCCTTCTTTTAGTTCATGCATTTTTTTGGTAAATTCTCCAACTCTTGCAACACTAAAACTATTTTTAGAAGAAAATCCAAATGGTTTTTCATCAACTCCCGGAAGCCAAAGCATTGCAAACTGTCCCGGCTTAAAATCAAAATCTTTATCTACTACAAATGTTTTTACTGTTGGGCTTTCTTCTATTATTTCTTTTATTCTACATATAACTGGTTTTTCCATAATATCACCTGAATTATAAAATTTTCTATTAAAAACTAAAAATAAAATAATAAAAACTAAAAACTTAAATTTATTAAATACTTTTACAAATCATTTATTGTTCTAACGACTTTTCCTTTTTCTATCAATTTTACGATTAAATCTAAGCTAACTGGTTTATAATTAATAACTTCTACAGAAACATTAATACTCTTCCTTTTGGGATTAATAAATGGATATTCATCTAAATGGTTTGCGTGATGATGCCCATGAATTATCCAACCATCGAAGTTTAAAGTATAAGAGCTGTCTGGATTATGAATTAGCATGAATTTATAGCCGTTATATTCAATAACTCTAAACTTCTCACCAAACTTGTCATGATTTCCTCTTATAAAAACAATCTCCCCATTTAACAACTCTAAAAGTTCTCTTGCTTTCTTTGCCTTATTTTTGCTTAAAATCAAGTCCCCTAAAAAATAAACAATATCCTTATCCCTAACCACATTATTCCAATTTTTTATTAGAGTTTTATTCATCTCCTCAACATTTGAAAAAGGTCTATTGCAGTATTTTATAATATTTGCATGGTTAAAATGCGTATCAGAGATGAGGTAAATTTTTCTCATAGACATCCCACAAAATTATATAAATTATTTAAACCATGCATCTAATGTTTTTTGCTTAGTTTTGTTTGCAATTAAGTTATAGAGTTTATCAACATGCTTTTTAACCCTATCATAATTAAAGTCATTTTCATCAACTAAGAATTTTATAATTCCCTCTTTATCTGGCAATTTTAGGCTTAATGAATAGTTATCGGTAACCTTTGGCTCTTTAAATATCCTCTTAATCTCATCGTAGTATTCAACCTCTTTTTTCAAAACATCCTTAGCTACACCACTTCTAACCAATTCATAAGCCCTTTTAAATCCTATTCCTTTAACTCCTCCTGGATTATAGTCAGTTCCCATAAATATGGCTATATCTATCAAATCATCCAAAGAAATTCTTAAATCCTCTAAAACCTCATTTAATTCAATAAGTTCTGGCATCTCCTTTGTAGTTGTTAAATTTCTAACAACTCTCGGAGCTCCATATAACAAGGCATCATAATCTTGACTTACAACTGCCCAAACATCTCCCTTCTTTGCCATATAGCTTGCTTGTGCCTCTCCCTCAGAGGGAGCTTCAACATACGGAATGCCCATCAAACTTAACAAATATTTGCAGTTTTCAACCATTTTCGGAGTTAGATAGCTAACCCTCTTTGCATACTTAGCAGCTTCTTCAAAATCCTCCTTTTTAATTGCCTCTTTCATCTTAAGTTCAGCTTTCTCTTTCATCTCTCTCCTAACTTTCCTTGTTTTCTCCTTTAACTTTGGTGGCTCACCATCAAAAACCCAGATTGGAGTTATATCATTCTCTAACAAATGTATGGTTTTATAAAAAACTCCGTTATATGCTGAGGTTATCTCTCCTTTTCTATTTCTCAATGGAGAACCATCTCTCAAACGTATAGATGTTAAAAACTGATATAATGCATTCATTCCATCAATAGCTACTTTTTTCCCTTTTAAATCTTCAAAGGAGATAATATTTTTTGGAATAAAATCACCAAACTGCACTCCCATGTTATCCCCTACATTTAATCTTAACTAAAAATTATAGTGTTTTTCAAAATTAATAAAATTTATTGATAAAGATTTGAACGCCTTCCAAAGAAGGAGTTCATTAATACCTTAGTTATTTAAGAAGTTTGAAAAACACTATATAACTGCATAAAAGATATTTATAAAAAACGGTTTAATTTTTTAAATTTCTATAGAAATCCATAAAAATAGACAAAAGTTAAAAATTATTGTGAATACTGCTCTGCTATATCTCCAATTACTGGAAGCTTAAACTTCTCTCCTTTGTATGCCTTATACATACACACAATCCACAAAATAAAAGCTGCCAAATTTACCAGACCACTTAGCATCCATCCATAGGGTATAAATGCCAATATTATTGATAAAACCCAAAGTCCTCCGAATAGTATTATGGATTGAACTGCATGAAATTTAACAAATTTACTTTCCTTTTCTAATATATAGAACAATATTCCAGTTATTACTCCAAATAGATAACATAACGCTCCTTCAATATTTTCATCTAAACCGAGTGAAGTTTTTCCCATAAATATCACCTATATATACGTAAATTTTTATAAAAAGGATGAATTTTATTGTGAAGAGTATATCTTACCTTTGTAGTATCCAACAACGATTTCATTTGTATCTGGATATAAAATTATTTGTATTGCAGATTTATTGTCTTTTGAAACATACCATAACACCATTCCTTCTCCAGATTGCCCTCCTCCTGCTATTCCTCCACTACTTTCAAAATATCCAGATTTTTTTATTGCCTCATTCAGCTTTTCAAAATCATTAGTGGTTATTTTTCTCTTTGGAACATAAGTCAATACAATAGACTCTCCTTCATTTTGCTTTCCTGTTGAAACATATTCCATTAATTTAACTTCTCCAAACACTTCATTTAATATTGGTCTAATTTTCTCATCAGCTTCTTTTGCAGTTCCTATTGGCTGGACATCCCTTATTGAATTGTAATCAACCCCTTCATCTTCATTTTGATATTCTTCCTGGTTTTCATTTTGTTGTTGTTGCACTACCTGTTCTTGCATATTTTGAATCTCTTCAACATTCTTTCCTCCAATGCATCCGCTAATGGTTATGCCACATCCTAAAACACTCAAAAATATTAAAAATATTAAAAATTTCCTCATAGTCCCACCGTAGAACTTTATAAAAATTCTTATGCTTGTCATGCTTATATAAATTTTCTATCTTTACAATTTTTAATTTTGGCTATGGAAATTATTGATAATAATACAAATTGTGAAAATATTATCCAGCTAAAATATTATAAATAAGTAATTTAATTTTTTAAAGTTATATAAAAGGTAAAAATTTTACAAAAATAAAAATAGTCCAATTTATCTCCCATTACTCATAAGCTTTTCCTTCCAAATCATGTCAATATCTACACTACCTCCTTGGAATTCACCAATATCTGCTATACTACTATAGGTTTCTTCAATATCTCCCTCAATCTCTAAATAAGCCCTTTTTAGCTCCTCTATATTCCCTTCAGTTGTTTTCCACAATCCTCTTTGATAAGCCTCCAACAATCTCCTTGCAATCTCTTCTAAGGCATAGATGTTGTGTTCCTTAAAGAACTTTCTATTCTCTTCATTTTTCACGAACGTATTAAATATCTCATCAAATATCCAATTCTCAACCTCTTTTGTTGTAGCACTCCAGCCATAAACTCTGCCAATTCTCTTGGCTATATCTCCAGCTCCTTTGTAGCCATGCCTCTTCATTCCCTCAATCCACTTTGGATTTAAGAGTTTTGTTAAGCTAACTCTCTCAATTTCTTCTTTTAAAGTTCTTACTTCAACATTGTTTGGATTTCTTGTATCTCCATAATATGCCTTAACCTCTTCTCCTTTTAAAACCCTTGCGGCATTTGTTAAACCTCCATGCGTTCCAAAGTAGCAACAACATCCAAATAAATCATACTCATCTGTAACAACTTTATTAAATGTTAAATCAACTGTCTTTAATATATTTTCAAATGCATTAATCGCCTTCTTTCCATAGACATCCTTTCCATAGGCATAGGAGTTCCAGTAGATAAATGCATCTTTTAAATCTTCATCATTTTCCCATGCACTTGCATACACTGCATATTTAACACCATTTCCATAAGTGCCAGGAGGAGAGCAGAAGATTCTAAATGTTGATTCTCTAAATGATAGGCCTTTATTTAAGTTCTCAACAACATGCTTCTTTACAAAGTTCATCTCCAATGGCTCATCTAAGTTAGCAACTTTCATTATTGCCTCATCAACAAGCTCTATGCAGTTTGGGAACATATCCCTTGTTATTCCACTAACTCTAATGGTTACATCAATCCTTGGTCTTCCCAACTCCTCCAATGGAATAACTTCTAAGCCAACAACTCTCCCTCCTCTATAAACTGGCTTAACACCCAATAGATATAAAATCATCCCCATTCCTTCCCCATCAGCCCACATTATATCAGATGCCATCCAATATAGAGCTATGTTTTCAGGATACCTTCCCTCCTCCTCTAAATATCTATTAATTAATTTTTCAGCTAATAAAACCCCTACTCTATAAGCAGATTTCGTAGGAATTCGGTATGGGTCTAATGAGTAAAAGTTCCTTCCTGTTGGTAAGATATCATAGTTTCCTCTTGTTATCAGCCCAGAAGGCCCTGGCTCTATATATTTGGCATCAATGCCTCTCAACAAAGAGCCAATCTCATCTGATTTTTCAATTCTCTCATTGATATCCTTAATCTTCTCCTCTAATTTTTTATCTTCTATACTCTTTCCATTTAATACATCTGAAACTTTCTTCTTTAGGTTTTTATCTTTATACTCAAACTCCATAGGGGGAAGCCCCCTATTGGGATACCCCGGATGCATTGCCTCGCTTCGCTCGGCAATGCCTCTCCTTTTACTATTCATAGTATTATTCTGGATGAATATCGCCTCTAAAATACTCTTTATAAACTCAACTCTCTTCTCTCCACTTGGAAGTTCTCCAAAGATATGCATTCCATCATTGCACTTCGAGTTCTTTATCATCTCTAAGATATCTCTTAGCTCATCAAATATCTCTTTAAAGTTCTCATGGATTTTCCCTTCTTTTTCAATCTTCTCAATTTTTTCTTTAATTTTCAATAAATTGGTTTTTTTAACTTCCTCAACTATCAAATGCTCTAACTGATGCCTTCTTGAAGCATCCATCTCCTTTAAATACTCCTCTATATAGCTATCTAATGTCTCCAACTCTTCATAAAATGCATCAACCATAACTGTTTGCATGTGATCAATAATAGTTGCATAGCTTCTTCTCTTTGCTATAGTTCCCTCTGGTGGATTATCTGAATTATAAATATAGAGATGAGGAATATCTCCAATACAGATGTCTGGATAGCATTCGTTAGATAAACCAACGTTTTTTCCAGGTAAAAATTCCAAAGTTCCATGAGTACCAACGTGGATTATTATGTCAGCAATGTCATTAAAATATTTATATGATGCTATATATTGATGAGTTGGTGGGCAATAAGGGTCGTGTAATATCTTACAAACTCTTCCATCACATCTTGCCCCAGCACATCCTCTTTTTGGTTGAACACAAACATAGACATTCCCAAACTTTAAACCAGTTATAACTATCTTATTTTTTCCATTAACTTTATAAATCATTCCTGCTGGGATGTCTTTACCATTTAAATCTCCCCATGTTTCTAAAATTTTATTTTTTACATTCTCTGGCAGTGTGTTGAAGTATTCATAATACTCTTCTTCATCCATTAAGTATAGATATCCTCCTTTAGCTATAATCTCATTTACGGTAGTCCATCTAAACTCTGAAATTGCCTTCTTCTGCATAATTAGCTGAGCTAACTCCTCTCCATTTTCTGGAATATTTTCTACATAGTAGCCCTCTTCCTTCAACTTCTTCATTATGTTTATAACACTTTGAAAGCTGTCTAAATGGGCAGCACTTCCCACAGTTGCCTCAACAGATGCACATGCATTGTTATGCAATATAAATATAACCTTTCTATCTTTCTTAGGTTTGTATTTTAGCTCAATCCATCTCTTTATTCTTCTAACAACTTTGTCTATCCTTTCCTCAATACCAAACTTCTTCTCTAAGCCGTTCTCATTTTCAGTAGTTCCAATGATAATCGGTTCTATAACCCCTTCAAACTCTGGCAAGGCTATAGTCCAACCAATATCTGCAGATAAACCTTGCTCATCTTTTTTCCAATCCTCATAGCTTTTATAATAACTCATTATTGGATGAAATACTGGCACATCTAACTTTTTAAGTATCTCTACTCCAGAGATTTTGTTTAAATTAGCCTTATCTTTTACAGTTCCCAATGGAAATGACAGTAGATTGATTAAGGCGTCTATTATTGGCTTATCATCTTTAAGGAAGTATTTTAAAACACTCTCTCCACTACCTAAGGCATTTAAATCCTCACACTTAGCTCCATAGGAAAATACTGGAATTACATTGAATTCTTTGTCCAATCTATTTAATAGCTTCTCAATAACATCCATATCATCATTAACTAAATAATGCCTTGAGAATAAAATCCCCACCGTATATTTTTTATTAAACTCAACGTCTTTTAAAAATTCTTCTAATTCTTCATAAATTTTGCCTCTATAATAGATACCTTGGAATGGATGCTTTACAACATCTTTATCTTTACCCATTAGATATAAAACCATATTTTTGAAGTTATCTAAACCTCCATAAGTTATAAATAAATAACATTTAGCAGATTTTTCAGAATTCCAAAAGTTTGGGTCTTGGGCAACAACTATAACGTTTTCATTGAACTTCTTTATCTTCTCTAAATCAATATCATCTGATGATGTTCTATAAATAAAAACTAAATCATAATCTTTTGCATCCTCTAAAAACTCATCATCAATTGGATTTCTGTTAGAATATATTTTATATTCAACATCTACTCCTTCTTTTTTAAGCTCATCCAACGCCTTTTTTAATATTGAGCAATAAGATGCCCACATATAAAATGTGATTTTCATAACACCACCGTAATATTAATAACTTATAATAACTACTTTAGTGCTAATTTTTTGTAGATTTTATTACTACATTATTACAATTTTAGTATTTATAATTTGTCATTAAAAATCATGATAAATTTCATAAAAAATAAAAAATTAAAATTAGTAAATAGAAGCTCCATCATTGTTTGGTTTAGTTAAAATAACCTTTCCATACCTATTTAATTTTTCTTTTACCTTTTCAACATTTTCATCTTCAACCATGGCTATATAACTTGGACCTGTTCCAGATAAACCGGCTGTTATTGCCCCAGCATCTAATGCGTCTATTGCTATGTTTGTTGGAAAGTTTAAAGCTGATGCATAAAGAATTCCATTTAAAAATAAAGCTTTGAAATAGTTTCCATTTATAGCCTCATTAAAGGCAATTTCAACATAATCCTTTATTAGCTTCATTCTATTTACATCAACATTCTTTTCTAAATTTGGAATTAATATTAAGACGTTTAAATCATCTCTCATCTTATCTCTTTTTAAAATTTTTCTTTCTATATTGTCAGTTATTGTTATTCCCCCATAGTATGATGCAGTAGCATCATCATAAGCTCCAGTAACAGTTAATTTTTCATCAAAACTTGATTTTATCCCTAAATTTAATATTAGCTCATCATCTATTTTTTCCCCTAATGCATCAAATGTTGCCAAAACAACTGCGTTAGAAGTGGCTGAACTACTACTCAATCCAGATTTTATAGGAATTTCTGTCTTTGTTTCAACATAGGCAGAGTAATTCAGCCCAAAATAATCTAAAGTATTTTTGACACATCTTACTATTAAATTTGGCTTAATGTTTGGATTATCTAAAACTTTACCCTCTATTTTGTTTTTTCCATCATCTATAAGTTTAACTTTGGCATAAACCTTTAAATCTAATCCAAAAGCTGAACCCTTACCTGTTGCTATAGCGTTTATTATTGTCCCAGATGCTAATGCATAGGCTTTTCCTTCCATAAAAAATCACTCCATTACTTTTGTAGCTATAAATAAAGTGGAGCTGAACGAAGTGAAGCCCCACTCATTTTGATGAACCTTTATTAAAGGTTCATGATAATGCATAAGTTCTCCCTTCCATAAAACTCCCCTTAGTTATTGCTCCAATTCCATAAACCCACTCTATTTTCTTTAGCTTCCCTCTCAACATTTAAGAATTCATCCTTTAACTCAAAATTACTTATATAAACCCTTGCATATCCATACTTTAAAAGCTCTTCATTGAAGTTTATTAAATTATTACTATTATTTATAAAGATGTATGCTAAATATCTCCCATATTTATCTTTCTTTGGGGCTTCATTATCAAAGACAATTATAACTGTTTTATTTTTAAGTTCTTTTTCTGCAAAATGCTTAGCTTTATAGCCCCATTCTTTTAAGTATTTTGTATCTGTTATCGGTGTTCCATTTAATAAATAATATTCATACGGGTTGTTTCTCTTGTGAATTTCTGGAGTATCTACCCCTAAAAGCCTAATCTTCCATAATTCCCCATTAACTTCAACATAAACAGTGTCTCCATCTACAACCTTAACAACCTTTCCGTAGTAGTGTTCATGAGTATCTACAAAAGAAGTGTAATTATTATAACTCCAACTATCATGATAATAACCGTTAGAATTAGAGGATGAGAAATCAACACAGCCACATAGAGTTGTGAAGATTAACATAGATAGTATTAGGAATTTTCTCATAATCCTCCCTCTAATCATTTTAACCTAATAAATATATACTAAATACTTTAATACTTGCTATAATTGATAATAAAACAACAACTCTTGTTATTTCATTTGAAGCTCCTAAAACATCTCCATTAACTCCTCCAAAATGTCTTTTGGCTATTTTAGCCATACATAAGCCAGTAATTATTGTCGTTATTATGGCAATAATAACTATCTTCCTTTCAATCCCACTGAATATTAAAAGTAATGGGAGAGATAAAATAATACCAATTGTTAAAAATTTTTCATCTGCCTTTTTAACAAAGTATCTCCCAGTTCCTTCAATTAAAGGATTTCCAAAGGTTGAACAGCTTAGCATTCCAAGCTTTGCACAAACCTCTCCAACCAATAGATATAGGATATTAATGTCTAAAATATAAGATAATGATATGACTGCCATTAAATTAAAAAATATTGCAAAAACTACTCCTCCACAGCCAATATATCTATCTTTCATAGCCATTAATTTCTTTCTCTTATCTCCAACAGCCATCCACCCATCTCCAAAGTCAATTAAACCATCTATATGGTGGAATCCGTTTAAATATTCAATAAAAAACAAAATTAAAACAGCAGATAAAAAATTGGGGAGCAAAAAACTAAAAATATAACCTAATATCAAACTAAAAATTCCAAACACATATCCAATTAAAATAATCAGATAAAAATAGTTGGCAATGTTTTCAAAATCAAAATCTTCTACATAGATTGGAATCCTTGTAAAAAATGACAACAGTGCTTTAAATTCCTTAAACATTGTTATCCCCAAAAAATTTTATATTTTAATCCTTTTTTAAATTTTTAACAATATCTACAAGCTCTTGAAGGGAGTTTATTGTGTAATCGCTATATTCATCATCTTCCATGTCTTTATATTTGCCCTTCAATATCCTAACTGTTATCATCCCCAACTCTTTAGCTGGTTTTATATCCTTATCAACCCTATCTCCAACATATACTGTTTCTTCTGCTTTTAAACCCATTCTCTTTAATCCATATTTAAAAAACTCTAAGTGAGGCTTTCCTAAACCAAATTCCTCTGAGGTTATAACATCATCAAAGAATGGATGAATTCCTAATCTAATAAGCTTTTCCCATTGCTTTATAGTTAATCCATCAGTTATAACCCCCAACTTTAATCCCATTGCCTTAAGTTCCATTAATGTCTTTATTGTGTGTGGATAAGGCCTTAATAATGCTACTTTAACGTTATGGTAGGTTATTATTCCAGTAGTTATTATTTTTGGGTCATATTTTCCTAAAACAGCTTTAACTAAATCATCAAAATGCTTTCCATAATTTGAACCTTTGTCCTTAATGATTTTGTTTAATATGTTCATTGCTTCTTCAAAATCTATATTTAAACCAGCATCTATCATTGATTTAACTGCTTCTCTTCTTGCAATCTCTACAAATTCTGATGAATTATATAAGGTATCGTCTAAATCAAACAAAATTCCCTTTATCATATTTTATTCCCTTTTAGCATTTTTTACCTTCTCTTTGACCATTTGAAACAATCCAACAAAGTCATCATCCTCATTAACAGGAACAACAATTAATCCTAACTTTTTATGCCTCTCTATCCAACCTTCATTATAAGCAGGAACTTCTATCTTTATCGGTTCATCTGTTGGATTCCCAACTATAACATTTCTGTATGGGAAGGGCTTTACTTCATCATCCTCTTCATAAGGAAAGGTAGTTTCTCTAATATATCCTCCTAAAGCCATTGTCATTCTTGGTAATAAAACCATCTTTGGCATATAATATCCCCCTTAATCTACTTGCAAAAAATAATATAATAACCTCCCAAAATTTAAACTTAACTAAAATAGTTTATATTTATTTTTATAAATTTATACATAATAAATAAAAGAGAAAAAAAGAATGGGGAAGTTAGTATTTAGTATTCTATGTAGTCAATAGCATGTTTAAATACTAATAAGTTCCTGTCTCCAACTTTTACCATTATTTCATAATTAGAGACTCCTGTAACTTCAGCATCTAAAACTTCCCCATTTCTTAAGAATATCTTGACCTTCTTCCCATTTAATCTTCTTGCATATTCAAAGTTTGGGATGACTTTCTTTGGTTGCTGTTTTTTTACTGGCTTATTCATCTACTCCCACCTTTTGACATCTTATAAATATCAACCCTTATAATTTTCAATCACATATATATACTTTTTTAAAGATAGCAAAAAATTACTTTGAGAGGCAGAATTCTTTAATTGGACAGTTATCACATAATGCCTTTTTCCTACAGAACTTTTTACAGTGCTCTACTATTAATGCGTGATATTCTTTGTATATTTCTAAATCTTTTGGTAAATTTTTTTCAAATATTTCCTTAATCTCATCATATTTAGCTTTTTCGTTAATTACTCCCAACCTACTAAACATTCTTTTGGTATAGGCATCAACAACAAAGCTCTCCCTATCTAATGCATACAACAAAATACTATCAGCTGTTTCCTTTCCCACTCCATTTATTGATAAGAGCTCAGCCCTTAATATTAAAGTGTCTTTATCTGTCTTAGCCATCTCTTCTGTATTTCCATAATTTTCAACAATAAATTTAGTTACATTTTTTAGACGCTTAGCTTTTAAATTATAAAATCCAGCTGGCCTTATAAGTTCTTTTAGTTTATCTTCATCAACATTTAGTATTTTTACTTCTTCCAACAAATCTTCCATCTTTAGATTATTTATAGCCCTCTCTACATTTTTCCAACTTGTATTTTGAGTTAAAATTGCTCCAACGACAACCTCATACCTTGTTTCGGCAGGCCACCAATTTTGATGTCCATAATAATCTAATAAAATTTTGTATATTTTGTATATCATCTCAAATTTGTTCTCTTTCATTTATCATCCTCCTCTATAATAATGGACTTATTATCAAATGGATTTGCCCTTAAACATAATGAATACAGATATGGATAGTTATCTTTTAAGTGCATTAGGTAGTTTAGCCATTGAATAATCAATAATTTATAAACTCTAATAATATCGTTTTTTAAATGGTCTAAATCACTTTTTGGAAGGTTGCTTAAATCCTCTCTTCTATGTAGCTCATCAGCTAAATGAAATACTGCCAATAGTAATTCGGTAAAGCTTTCATGCTCCAATAGCAAAGGATTTTCCATCAATCTTAAAAGAAATTCTTTATTTCTCTCTAATAGATTTTTAAGCTTATATAAATCAATTTTTTCTATATCTATGTTACAATCATAATTCATTAATAATTTTTTTGTTTCTTCGTAAGTTTTATCATTCCATTCATCTGATATTTTTAAGTAATCCCTTATATTCCCAACATCTCCTTCTAAGATTATTTTTAAAAGTTCCTCTCCAACACTATTAAAAAAAGAACCAACGACCATATTTAATTTTTCCAATATCTTCTTTTTTTCCCTATAATCTAAAATTTTCTCAATGATTAAACTTACAAGCAAAACTTCAATAGGAACAAATGCCAAATGTAATAAAAAATAGCTTAATATGTAATCAACTTTTCCAAAGATTAAAAAATGTATTGAATAAACCAATATAGATAAAAAAATTAAACAAATAGCTATTATTAACATATACCTTTTATCATTCATTTTTATCCCTTAAAATTCCAGATTTTGTCTCCTACATAGTGAAGGTTTTTAATAGCTTTTCCTTTATCTGCTTCTTTCATCTCTTTTCCATTCATTAATGCAATTCCAACACATATTGGCTTTTTGTGGTTTTCATCTACCACAAAAACAACATCCTCCTCTTTAATATTTTCATCTGCATCTACAATTCCTGGAGCCATTACATCTGCTCCATTTATTAAAAATTTTATAGCACCTATATCAACAACAACTAAATTTTTATCTGGGAGGGATTTTAATAACAATTTTAATGTTGGAATTACTTTATCATCTTTTTTAAATGCAATTGGCTCTTTATCGACTAATATTATCTCAAAGTCATCAGTTATAGCTATCTCCACATTTCCTTTTTTTGGGATTATCTCATCAACATTTTCAAAAAACACTTCCAATTCTTTTTTTATTTTTTTAACATCTTTTTTACTTAAAAAATATCTTTTCCTTATTTCCAACCTCTCACCTTTTATAATAAATTACTCTAAAATTTTATACAAAGTAGTTCTCTCCTTAGGAATTAATCCAACCCTTTTAATCATGTCTCTAATCTCTTCAACACTCATATAAACTCCATGCTCAGCTCCTGCACTTCTTGATATACTCTCCTCTATCAAAGTGCCACCAACATCGTTAGCCCCACATCTTAAAGCAACTTGAACCATCTTTTTTCCTAATTTAACCCATGAAGCTTGGATATTTTTTATCAAACCCTTAAATATTATTCTGCTAACAGCAAAAACCTTTAAATCTTCAATTCCAGTAGCTCCAGCTTTTGCCTTTCCTTCTTTATAGATTGGAGCATATTTATGCATAAATGAGAGTGGAACAAATTCAGTAAAGCCGTTAGTCTCTTCCTGAATCTCTTTAATTATAAAAAGATGATTTACCCAGTGTTTATATTCTTCGATATGCCCATACATCATTGTTGCAGTTGTTGGAATGCCTAATTTATGAGCCTCCTTAATTATATAAATCCACTCTTTAGTTTTTATTTTATTTGGGCAGAGTTCAGCTCTAATGTCATCATCTAAAATCTCCGCCGCAGTTCCTGGCATGGAGTTGAGACCATTTTCTTTCAATATTTTCAATGCTTCTTTAATATCTAAGCCAGCATTCTCAGCACCAAAATAAACCTCCATTGGAGAAAAGGCATGTATGTGGATATCTCCGTAAGGTTTTGTTGCTTCATGCACAGCCTTTAAAATCTCCGCCTGATAATATGTATCTATCTTTGGATGCAATCCTCCCTGAATACAAACCTCAGTGCAACCAAATTTTTTTGCTTCTACTGCCCTCTTAGCAATCTCATCTATATCTAAAAAATAAGCATGTTTGTCATTTTCATTGGCTCTGAAAGCACAAAATCTGCAATTTCCAACGCATATATTTGTGAAGTTTATATTTCTATTTACCACGTAGGTAACTATATCTCCAACTTCCTCTCTTCTCAAAGAATCTGCAAATTTAAACAACTCAAATATAATCTCATTATCTTCAAATAACTCTAATGCTTCTTTTTTGGATATTTCTTTCTCTCTAAATTTATTTGGGTCCATATTCTCATCTCTTAGAGTAGTATTCTCCAGTTATTTTTAGTTCTCCATCTTCTATTTTATAATGGAAACATGAATAATAACCCTCATGACATGCAACCCCTTTCTGTTCAACTATAAATAATAAAGCGTCTCCATCACAGTCCCTATAAAATTTTATTAATTTTTGAACATTTCCACTCTCTTCTCCTTTTCTCCATAACTTTTTTCTACTTGTTGAATAATAATGCATATATCCAGTTTCTAATGTCTTTTTTAATGCCTCTTCATTCATAAATGCAACCATTAACACATTTTTATTCTCATCACAGGTTATTGCTAAAATTAATCTCTCTCCTTCTATATTTCTGAATTTTAAATTTAGTTTTTTAACAGTATCTTCCACATCCATGAAATCACCTAAATATGGATATTAATTAGGACTGAAAGTCCTAACTTAATAGACGGGTGGTATACCAATAGGAGGTTTCCTCCTATGGTTACCAATCATCTAAACCCATCCATTCTCCGACTATGTTTATATCCTTTCCTCCATATACTCCATCAAATTTGTCAATTTTGACTATTGATGGGAGGGATATTGCTGCTCCTACAATTACTGCTTCTCCAATACCCAAAGATGCCAAATCTTTTACCAAATCTTCTCCAAGTTCTTCTGAAGCTCTCTGTATATATTTTTGGTCTTCTGGTTCGACTATTTTTAAAATTATCTTAGTGTTCGTTTGAGATAAAACATCAGGATGCAATTGCTTAGGTCTTTGGGATACTAAACCTAAACCAACACCAAATTTTCTTCCCTCTCTTGCTATCTTCCCCAACCATAAGCTTGCTGAGTTTTGTTCATTTACTGGAATAAATATATGAGCTTCTTCTACAATTAACAGGACAGGTTTTGTTACAACTTTGTAGTGTGATTCAATAATGTTTAAGTTTGATTGTGCAACTCTTCTAATTTCCTCATTAATACTATATACATCCTTTAATGATTTTAAGTAAGTTATCCTTTTTAAAAGAAGATGTTTAGCTATAAATCCCACAAAAGTAACCATCTGAGGAATCTCCAACCCACTTAAATTAACGATGTTTATTTTTCCAATTTCAAATTCTTCAATTACATCTCTATCCCCAATATTTAATGCATAATCTAATTTGAATTTGCTAATAGTATCAATGAGAGACATCAATATAACGAAATCTTCCTTTTCTAATTTTCTTCTATCATAGTTCCTTCTTAATGGGTTGTAATATTTAATTTCCCATCCAACTGATGCTATCTTACTCCATTCATAGAGTAGATTTTCTATTTTTTCAATAAACTCAATTCCTTTAGCATCTGGACATTCATGTTTTACAGTGTGGTATGCAAATTCCACATAAACTCTCTTCTCTATCTCATTATCGCCTATCCCAATTAAATTAGCAAATTCACTTGGAGCTAATAAAACAGGGTTTATTATTGGATTTATTACCTTTATTTTCCCCTCCATGTCTTCATGATATAAAGAGATATACTCTCCATGGGGGTCTATCATTATTACAGTTCCATTTTTCTTTGCAAGTTCTCTGCACAAAACAGATGCGGTATTTGATTTTCCCCCTCCAGTTATAGAGAGTATTGCAAAATGTCTTGATACAAGTTTATTTGTGTCTAAATAAACTCTAACATTATCTCTTGTTAATAAATGACCTATATTCAACCCATCTGGAGTTAGATATATATTATTTAGGATTTCATCATCACACAATCTAACTTCACTGTTTGGGAGTATTGGTGTTCTATTGGGAATTATTTTGTTTCCATCCAATACACCAATGACTTTAACTTCACCAACAAATTTCTCAACATCTGCAACTACATTTTTTATAACACCCAATACATCTCTGCCATCAACATTTTTTGCAATTACATACTCTCCAAATCTTATCTTTTCAAGGGATTCAAAAGTAAAGTGTGTTGTTGTAGTCTTTCCTACAACCTTCATAACATACACCCAAGTTTTTGGAGAAGCTCTTTTATTTGCATTAAAACGCTCTCATCAGATTTATAATCATCAATTAATTCACAGTATCTGTACATCTCTAATGATAACTTGGACTTTATATCATTGACCATTTGGGATATTTCATCTAAGCTTATGTATGATTCAATAAATGATAGATAGATATATGCTCCAATAGGATTATTATTTGCCATATACTTCCATAGGTTTGATGCATAGAAACAAGTAATATTTGGTTTGTGATACATTACAGGAATATCAAATAAAACCGAAGGTATTTCAAGATTTGTAGGTTTTCTACTTCTTAATTTTTCTAATATATTGTCGATTTCACATGTAAATTGCAAAGAATTGACAATTTTCAAAATTTTTGTGTATGTTGTTATCGCTTCATCGATTTTTCCAGATTTTTCAAGAACTATTGCAAGAGATTTTAATGTGCTAATATCTTTTGGATTCACTCTTAAAGCATTCATAAAAGATTCATACGCATCCTTGTAGTTCCCTAACTTGTAATAAATATACCCTTTGACATACCACCATCTACTGCTGTTTTCCAGATTTATTAAATTATCTACATATTTCATAGCCTCATGATAGTATTTTGGGATTCCTGTTGTCTCAGCTTTTCCAATTAGGGAGTATAAGTTGAGTGCGCTAATATCTTCCTCTGAGAGTTCTTCAAGGTATGTTTCTAAGACTTTATCAAAAAAGTTTGAGGATTTTTCCAACTCTCCTTTTCTGTAATAAAGTATGGCCAATCCAAAATATGCATATGGATTTTGTGAATTTAGCTTAATTGCCTTGTTATATGCTTCTATAGCTCCCTCTTCATCTCCAAGCTTGTATAATATATCTCCTTTTTTTGCATAATATAAACTCCTATTAAATATTGATATCGATTTATCAATATATTCAAGGGCTTTTTTATATTCTTCAAAGATTTCTGCAATTACACTTTTATAATAGTAAGAGATGTCAGAATTTTCATCTATCTGAAGCACTTTATTAAAAATTTTTAATGCACCAATGTAATCTTTATTTTTTATCATCGTAAGTCCATTATTTAAATCTTCATAAGAGTTTATGGCATTTACAACGTTTTCCATACATTCAACAATTTTTTTACACTCATGGCTTGGATTTTGTTGTAATATTTCATTAAACGCATCATATGCTTTATCAATGTCTCCAAACAGTAGATAAATCTTTCCTGCCTTAAATAACGCATTGAGATTTTTTGAATTTGCCATTTTATATGATTTTAAATAGTATTTTAAAGCCTCTTCGTATCTACCATATTTAACCGAAATATCTCCCAAAATTTCAAATAATTCCTCATTTTTAATTTTTTCAGAGGCCTTTTTAAGATATTTATATGCTAAAATTATTTCCCCACGTTTATAGTGAATGAGTCCTTTAAGATATGCAAAATATATGTTTGATGGAGATATTTTTAACGCCTCATTTATTGCCTCAAGTGCAGAGTCGTATTTTTCTAAATGGTAGAGTGCATAAGCAAGATTAAACCAATCAATAGGATTGGTATTTTTCTTTTCTAATGCTTTTAAGTAGCATTCAACTGCTTTGTCATATATTCCTTCATCTAAGTAATAGTTAGCCTCAGTAACCCAATCTTCATAGGATTTAAGTTTTTCACTTATCTTTCTGAACAAGTTCATTGTGAATCACCAAATTTTATGCCCCACATTATTTGCTTTAGTTATAATTATTTCTCCATAAACTCCATATTTATCAAAAATATCGTTGGCTTTTTCAACAATTAATTTTTTGTCTCCAAATGCATAAATTGTTGGGCCAAAGCTTGAAAGTCCTGCATAAACATCTTTATGCAATTCATTAATTAAATCTTTAACAATATCTGATTGTAAAGAGAGTTCAACTTTTTTAAAGCCTAAGTATTGAAGCTTGTTGATAACTTCTCCAAAATCATCTAAATTTTTTTCAACAACTGCTGGCATCATCTTCATTAAAACTAAATGGCAGATTTTTTCAACTTCATTTAAAGGAACTGGGCAGTATTTTTTAAATATATCCACTTCTTTTTTTCCATAGACATGTTCTCCTTTTGGAATTATTAAGATAGTTTCCCAATCAAAATCATGTCTAAATATTATTGGTGCTGGCTTAACTCCTTTTGAAGCAGATGAAGGTCTAAAATCTTCTTTATCCTTACCCTTGCCAAAACTATGCCCTCCATCAATTAAAAATCCTCCATACTCAAAAGCCCCTATTCCAATGCCTGAAGTCCCTCCCCTTCCAGTAATTTTAGCAATATTGTAGGCGTTCATTTCTTTATTGTATATTTTTGATATTAATTTACCTACAGCCAAAGATAGCTGTGTTCCACTACCAAGACCAGAATGGGCTGGAAATAGTGATAGGATTTTTAAATCAACTCCCTCTCCACCAATAACATCTAAAACTTTGATAGCTGTATTATATACTCTATCTCTAACAGATTTTATATAATCTTCTCCATACTTTTCAATCAATTTTTTATCAAACTCAATGGATATATCATCACTTTCTTTTCCTTCAATTTTTATATTTGGCTCCTCTAAAGCCAAACCAATACCTCCATCAACTCTTCCAATAGAACCATTCAAATCTATAAGCCCCATGTGAATCCTTGATGGTGTTTGAATTATCAAAATCTCACCATTATTAAGGTTTTAAAGATAATAACAATAACAACCAGATGTTCTATAAATTATAAATATTTACAACAAAAAATAAAAAGTTTGAAGCTTAAATTAATGCCTCTATCAAATCCCCTCTTGTAACAATACCAATTAAATTTCCTTCATCATCAACTACTGGCAATCTTTTGATGTTATTTTTAACCATCAACTTTGCTGCATCATTAATTGTCATATCTGGCTTAGCAACAATAACTTTTCTTGTCATCACATCCCTAACCTTTGTTTTTAATGCATTTTTTAAATCTTCCATAAATTCCTCTATCTTTAAAGCTGTTTTTAGTGGAAGTTCAATCAAATCCAATGGTGATGGTAAAATGAGATTTAAATCTTCATTATGTGTAACAATGGTTTTCACTATGTCACTCTCTGAGATTATTCCCACTAACTTACCATCTTTATTTAATACTGGGGCTCCACTTATCTTATTTTTCCTAAATAATCTTATTACATCGATTAAATCATTATCCTCATAAACCACAATGGGTTTTTTCATGATATCTTTTATTAACATTATTTCACCATTTATATTTAATTTATTCAATATAGTCCTCAATATTTAATCCCAACTCATTACAAATTTCTTTTAATTGGTTGTATAAGTTTTTATCAATTTCAAATCCATCCTTTCTTTTCATTTTATTCCTCTCCTCTATTTCCCCAGGGATTAATATCTCAAAACCTTCTGCTGGCTCTGAGTTTTTAATTTCATCTAACAACTCATCAACTTTTCTTTTAAACTCCTCCTTCCCCATAAAAAATTCTGGATTTATAGCTATAAATAAATCTCCCTTAGTGCATCTCTCCTCTGGATTAGCAGTCCCTTTAACCTTAGTCCCAACCTCAGCCCCACCGATAGCTGACAGCATTTCGATAGCTAATGCCAAACCATACCCCTTAGGTCCTCCAAATGGTAATATACATCCTTCCAATGCTTTAGCAGGGTCTGTTGTTGGCTTTCCATCTTTATCTACTGCACAACCTTCTGGAATCTTTATTTTTTTTCTTAAAGCTTCTAAAATCTTTCCTCTTGCAATTGAAGCAGTAGCCATGTCTAAGGAAAATTTATACTTATTTCCTTTAAATGCTATAGCAATTGGATTTGTTCCTAAAATTTTCTCTTTACCACCAAAAGGAGCCATAGCTGGCTCTGTGTTTGTTATTGTTATTCCAATCATATCTTGATTCATAGCTAACTCTGAATAATAGCCAGCGATACCAAAGTGATTAGCATTTCTTGTAGCAACAACTCCAACTCCAACATTTTTTGCCTTTTTTATAGCTAATTCCATGGCTTTTTTTCCAACAACTTGACCTAAACCCAAATCTCCATCTATAACTGCCGTTGCTGGGCTTTCTTTAACTATCTTTATATCTGGCTTTGGATTTATATTTCCTAATTTTAAGGCAGTTATATACTGTGGAAACCTTCCAATTCCATGAGAAGTAAAACCCTTTAAATCAGCATCAACAAAAACATCGGCAGTTATTTTGGCATCTTCCTCTGGAACACCAAATTTTTTTAAGACATCAATTATTAACTTTTTTTCATTTTCTGGTTTTAAAATCATTATATCCCTCCAAAAATTTTTAATTTTATGGTTTTACATAGGTCATGTTATAATAGACAATATCCCCATCTGCATCAACGATTGCTATGAGTAATTTTTTTCTAACTGAGTGAGCAACCCTAACAAACCCAGTTAGCTCACTTAATAGAAAAGAGCTATCTTCAGGAAATACCTTAACCAAATAAACAGAGTGTTCTTTATCTATGTTAGCTCCCCTCTCATAAAGCCTAAAATCAGCCCCATACTTCAAACCAGTCTTTACTATATAACCTCTTGTTCTTAAATCCTTATAAACTAAATATTTTAAACATAGTCTTTCTTCAACATTTCTCGCATATTCATATAGTTCTTCAAAACTTAGAGGTTTGTTATCTTTATATTTCACTTCCAACCATCCTAAATTTATCAAATAGAGGGCTTCAACTAAAGATAGAGATAAAAAATTCCCTTCAACATTTCCATAATGCCTTGCTGATAACTTAGATATCCCATTTTTGTCAAACACTATAACTCTATCTCCATCCAACAATCCAGTTATTTTTTTGCCCATTTTATCTCTCACCAAAGTTATTATTTATAAAATCTTAAAATTTATTGTGGATAATAAAATAAATAACATATGGTTTATGTTATTTAACAAAATTAATGAATGAATTAATATAGAACTTCGCAGTTTTTATATTAAAAAGGTATTTAGATGCCTAAAGGCATCATTATTCAATAAATCATTTATTCCTGCGAAAGTTCTATAATATTGAGGTGAATCTATGATATTCCATCCAAGACCTTCACCAATAGCTGCTGCAATGTATCAACTTAGGGATTTGGGTGTTGATGCTATAATTTTACATGGTCCAAGTGGTTGTTGTTTCAGAACCGCAAGATTATTAGAGTTAGATGGAGTTAGAGTATTTACAAGCAATATTGATGAAAATGCTATTGTCTTTGGAGCTTCAGAGAATTTAAAAAAAGCTTTGGACTATGCAATTGAATATTTAAAAAAAGAGTTAAAGAAAGAGAGGCCAATGATAGGCATAGTTGGGACGTGTGCAAGTATGATTATTGGTGAAGATTTGTGGGAATTTGTAGATGATGATAGAGCCATAATTATCCCAGTTGAGGTGCATAGTGGAAGCGGTGATAATACAATAGGGGCAATAAAGGCTATGGAGTCAGCTTTAAAATTAGGAATAATTGATGAGAAAGAGTTTGAGAGACAGAAGTTTTTATTAAAAAAAGCTACTGAAGTTGAGAAAAAAAGAGGCATGGCAAAGAAAGAGTATATAAAGCCAACTTATGATGATGATTTAAATGAAGCTATAAAAGTTTTAAAGGATTTGAAAGAAAAAGATGGGAAAATAGCATGTGTGTTGAATGCTAAAAAAGAAACTGCCTATTTGTTTGCTCATCCTCTAATTGTTTTAAATAAGTACTTTAACTGTGTAAATATAGCAAACTTAGATATAAATAAGGGACTTCCAAAGATAAGAAGAGATGCACAAAATATATTAAGAAGGTTTAAAGCAGATTATATTACTGGTGGGTTAGATGAGTATCCAATAACCGGAGAGAGAGCAGTCGAAATATTAAAAGATTTGGATGTTGATGCTATTGTTGTCTCTGGTGTTCCTCATGCTTTACCAATTGAAGAGATAGATAAAGACATAATAAAGATAGGCATAAGTGATGGACCAAGAACATATCATCCAATAAAAGAAATTTATGATTACGCAATTGTTGAATTAGATGCACATGCGAAGGTTTTAGGGAAAAGAGATATTGTAAAATCAAGATTTGGAGAAATATTGGATTATGCATTGGAATAAAGTTTAAAAATTATTAATCCATAAAAAATTTTGGTGATAATAATGGAAAAACCATGGGTAGAGAAGTATAGACCAAAAACATTGGATGATATTGTTGGACAGGATGAAATAGTAAAGAGATTAAAGAAATATGTCGAAAAAAAGAGCATGCCGCATTTATTATTTAGCGGACCTCCAGGAGTTGGAAAGTGCTTAACAGGAGATACAAAAGTTATTGTAAATGGAGAGATTAGAGAAATTGGAGAAGTTATTGAAGAGATAAGCAATGGAAAATTTGGAGTAACTTTAACCAACAACTTAAAAGTTTTAGGAATTGATGAAGATGGAAAAATTAGAGAGTTTGATGTGCAGTATGTCTATAAGGATAAAACCAACACGTTGATAAAAATAAAAACCAAAATGGGTAGGGAGCTAAAAGTAACAACTTACCATCCACTTTTAATAAACCACAAAAATGGAGAAATAAAATGGGAGAAAGCAGAGAATTTAAAGGTTGGAGATAAATTAGCAACACCAAGATACATTTTATTTAATGAAAGTGATTATAATGAGGAATTAGCAGAATGGCTTGGGTATTTCATAGGAGATGGGCATGCAGACAAAGAATCAAATAAAATAACCTTCACAAACGGTGATGAAAAACTTAGAAAGAGGTTTGCAGAACTTACTGAAAAGTTGTTTAAGGATGCAAAAATAAAAGAGAGAATACACAAAGACAGAACACCAGATATTTATGTTAATTCAAAAGAAGCTGTTGAATTTATTGACAAGCTTGGTTTAAGAGGAAAGAAAGCAGATAAAGTTAGAATTCCAAAAGAAATAATGAGAAGTGATGCATTAAGGGCATTTTTAAGAGCATACTTTGATTGTGATGGTGGTATTGAAAAACACTCAATAGTTTTATCAACTGCAAGTAAAGAAATGGCAGAGGATTTAGTTTATGCCTTATTAAGGTTTGGAATAATTGCAAAATTGAGGGAAAAAGTAAATAAAAACAATAACAAAGTATATTACCATATTGTTATCTCAAACTCTTCAAACTTAAGGACATTCTTGGACAACATTGGATTTAGTCAAGAAAGAAAACTTAAAAAGCTCTTAGAAATCATAAAAGATGAAAATCCAAACTTAGATGTTATAACTATCGACAAAGAGAAAATAAGATACATAAGAGATAGATTAAAGGTTAAATTAACAAGAGACATTGAAAAAGATAATTGGAGTTACAACAAGTGCAGAAAAATCACTCAAGAACTTTTAAAAGAAATATACTACAGATTAGAAGAGTTAAAAGAAATTGAAAAAGCATTAGAAGAAAATATATTAATCGATTGGGATGAAGTTGCAGAAAGAAGAAAAGAAATTGCAGAAAAAACTGGAATAAGAAGTGATAGGATTTTAGAATATATAAGAGGTAAAAGAAAACCAAGTTTAAAGAACTATATAAAAATTGCCAATACCCTTGGTAAAAATATTGAAAAAATCATTGATGCAATGAGAATCTTTGCTAAAAAGTATTCAAGCTATGCAGAGATTGGAAAAATGCTCAATATGTGGAATTCAAGTATAAAAATTTACTTAGAGAGCAATACCCAAGAAATTGAAAAACTTGAAGAAATTAGAAAAACTGAACTTAAACTTGTAAAAGAGATTCTTAACGATGAAAAATTGATAGATAGCATTGGCTATGTATTATTCTTAGCATCTAACGAAATTTATTGGGACGAAATTGTTGAAATTGAGCAATTAAATGGTGAATTCACAATCTATGACTTACACGTTCCAAGATACCACAACTTTATTGGTGGGAATTTACCAACTATACTGCACAATACAACCGCCGCTTTATGTTTAGCAAGAGATTTATTTGGAGAAAACTGGAGAGATAACTTTTTAGAGTTAAATGCCTCTGTTTCAAAAGATACACCAATATTGGTTAAAATAGATGGAAAGGTAAAGAGAACAACCTTTGAAGAACTTGATAAGATATACTTTGAAACTAACGATGAAAATGAGATGTATAAGAAAGTTGATAACTTAGAGGTTTTAACTGTAGATGAAAACTTTAGAGTTAGATGGAGAAAGGTTTCTACAATAATTAGGCATAAAGTTGATAAGATTTTGAGAATTAAGTTTGAAGGAGGATATATAGAGCTAACTGGAAACCACTCAATTATGATGCTTGATGAAAATGGTTTAGTGGCAAAGAAAGCAAGTGATATAAAGGTTGGGGATTGTTTCTTAAGCTTTGTAGCCAATATTGAAGGTGAAAAAGATAGGTTGGATTTAAAAGAGTTTGAACCAAAGGATATTACTTCAAGGGTTAAGATAATTAATGACTTTGACATTGATGAAGACACTGCATGGATGCTTGGATTGTATGTTGCTGAAGGAGCTGTAGGCTTTAAGGGGAAAACATCTGGACAAGTTATTTATACATTAGGTAGCCATGAGCATGATTTAATTAATAAATTAAATGATATTGTTGATAAAAAAGGATTTAGCAAATATGAAAACTTCACTGGCTCTGGATTTGATAGAAAAAGGTTATCTGCAAAGCAGATTAGAATATTAAATACCCAACTTGCGAGATTTGTTGAGGAAAACTTCTATGATGGTAATGGAAGAAGAGCAAGAAATAAAAGAATTCCAGATATTATATTTGAATTAAAAGAAAATCTAAGAGTTGAATTCTTAAAAGGATTGGCTGATGGAGATAGTAGTGGAAATTGGAGAGAAGTTGTTAGAATATCATCCAAATCAGATAATTTATTAATCGATACGGTATGGCTTGCAAGAATATCTGGCATTGAAAGTTCAATATTTGAAAATGAAGCAAGATTGATTTGGAAAGGAGGAATGAAGTGGAAGAAAAGCAACTTACTACCGGCTGAGCCAATAATCAAAATGATTAAAAAGTTAGAGAATAAGATAAATGGAAACTGGAGATATATATTAAGACATCAACTCTATGAAGGTAAAAAGAGAGTTTCAAAAGATAAAATTAAGCAAATTTTAGAAATGGTCAATGTTGAGAAATTATCAGATAAAGAAAAAGAAGTTTATGATTTATTGAAAAAGTTATCTAAAACAGAGTTATATGCGTTGGTTGTTAAAGAGATTGAAATTATTGACTACAACGACTTTGTTTATGATGTATCAGTTCCAAACAATGAGATGTTCTTTGCTGGAAATGTGCCAATATTATTGCATAATTCTGATGAAAGAGGGATAGATGTAATTAGAACAAAAGTAAAAGATTTTGCAAGAACAAAGCCAATTGGGGATGTTCCATTTAAGATTATATTCTTAGATGAGAGCGATGCATTAACTGCAGATGCACAGAACGCTTTAAGAAGAACAATGGAGAAATATTCAGATGTTTGTAGATTTATCTTGAGCTGTCTAACTGGAGATGCAAAAATAACTCTTCCAGATGAGAGAGAGATAAAGATAGAGGACTTTATAAAAATGTTTGAAGAAAGAAAGCTTAAACATGTTTTAAATAGAAATGGAGAGGATTTAGTTTTAGCAGGGGTTAAATTTAACTCAAAGATAGTTAATCATAAGGTTTATAGATTAGTTTTAGAAAGTGGTAGGGAGATAGAGGCAACAGGAGACCACAAGTTTTTAACAAGAGATGGATGGAAGGAAGTTTATGAGCTAAAAGAGGATGATGAAGTATTGGTTTATCCAGCATTGGAAGGAGTTGGGTTTGAAGTTGATGAAAGAAGGATAATTGGCTTAAATGAGTTCTACGAATTTTTAACAAACTATGAGATTAAACTTGGATATAAACCATTAGGTAAAGCAAAAAGCTATAAGGAATTAATAACAAGAGATAAGGAGAAAATATTAAGTAGAGTTTTGGAGCTCTCAGATAAATACAGTAAATCAGAGATTAGAAGAAAGATTGAGGAAGAATTTGGAATAAAAATATCACTAACAACTATAAAAAATCTTATAAATGGAAAAATTGATGGATTTGCTTTAAAATACGTTAGGAAAATTAAGGAACTTGGATGGGATGAGATAACTTATGATGATGAAAAAGCAGGAATCTTTGCAAGGTTGCTGGGCTTTATAATTGGAGACGGGCATTTATCAAAATCAAAAGAAGGAAGAATATTGATAACTGCTACAATAAATGAACTTGAAGGAATTAAGAAAGATTTAGAAAAATTAGGCATAAAAGCATCAAACATAATTGAAAAAGATATTGAACATAAATTGGATGGTAGAGAAATTAAAGGCAAAACATCATTTATATATATAAATAACAAGGCATTTTATTTATTGCTAAACTTCTGGGGAGTTGAAATTGGAAATAAAACCATAAACGGATATAACATTCCAAAATGGATAAAATACGGAAATAAATTTGTCAAGAGAGAGTTTTTGAGAGGTTTATTTGGAGCTGATGGAACTAAACCGTATATCAAAAAATACAACATAAATGGAATTAAATTAGGGATAAGAGTCGAAAACATAAGTAAAGATAAGACATTAGAGTTCTTTGAGGAAGTTAAAAAGATGTTAGAAGAGTTTGAAGTTGAATCATATATTAAAGTCAGTAAAATTGATAACAAAAACTTAACTGAGTTGATAGTGAAAGCAAATAATAAAAACTATCTAAAATATCTATCAAGAATATCCTATGCCTATGAAAAAGACAACTTTGCAAGGTTAGTTGGAGAGTATCTAAGAATCAAGGAGGCATATAAGGATATAATCCTAAAAGAGATTGCTGAAAATGCATTGAAAGAAGCAGATGGTGAAAAATCTCTAAGAGAATTGGCAAGGAAATATAATGTTCCAGTTGATTTTATAATAAATCAACTTAAAGGAAAAGACATTGGATTACCAAGAAACTTTATGACCTTTGAAGAGTTCTTAAAAGAAAAGGTTGTTGATGGAAAGTATGTTTCAGAAAGAATCATTAAGAAAGAGTGTATTGGTTATAGAGATGTCTATGATATAACCTGCCATAAAGACCCTTCATTTATAGCAAATGGATTTGTGTCTCATAACTGCAACTATCCAAGCAAGATCATTCCTCCAATTCAATCAAGATGTGCTGTCTTTAGGTTTTCTCCATTAAAGAAAGAGGATATTGCCAAAAAATTAAAAGAGATTGCTGAGAAAGAAGGTTTGAATTTAACTGAAAGTGGTTTAGAGGCAATAATTTATGTCTCTGAGGGAGATATGAGAAAGGCAATAAATGTTTTACAGACAGCGGCAGCTTTGAGTGATGTTATAGATGATGAGATTGTTTATAAGGTCTCATCAAGAGCAAGACCTGAGGAAGTTAAGAAGATGATGGAATTGGCTTTAGATGGAAAGTTCATGGAGGCAAGAGATTTATTGTATAAGCTTATGGTTGAGTGGGGAATGAGTGGGGAGGATATATTAAACCAGATGTTTAGAGAGATAAACAGTTTGGATATTGATGAGAGGAAGAAGGTTGAGTTGGCAGATGCTATTGGTGAAACTGACTTTAGAATAGTTGAGGGAGCTAATGAACGAATTCAATTGAGTGCTTTATTAGCAAAAATGGCGTTAATGGGAAGATAATTTAACCTTCTTTTTCATGAATAATTTTATTATTTCCATAAAGATAGACGTTGAAAATGCCCTCACCAAACAAATAATCCATTCTTTTAAATTTAAAGAGTAATTTTTTCTTTTCTTTAAGTTCCTTGTATCCATATATTTTTAATCTTTCTTCAACTTCAAGATTTGATAAGCCAATCATCAATATCACTGCAAAAAATGTATATGGCAATGTTTATAATTCACAACGTATAAACCTTTTTTAACATCCTATCATATTATGAAAAGGTTATTTTACACATAAAAAGTAGGAGATGATTATGAAAAGAGTTGTGATTGCCGGAACATCAAGTGAAGTTGGAAAGACAGTTATCTCTACTGGAATTATGAAGGCATTATCAAAAAAATATAACGTTCAAGGCTATAAAGTTGGGCCTGACTATATAGACCCAACATATCACACGATAGCCACTGGAAATAAATCAAGGAATTTAGATTCTTTTTTTATGAATAAAGAACAAATAAAATATCTTTTTCAAAAACATTCAAAAGATAAGGATATAAGTGTTATTGAGGGAGTTAGAGGGCTTTATGAGGGAATATCTGCAATAGATGATATTGGAAGCACAGCAAGCGTTGCCAAGGCTTTAGATAGCCCTATAATCCTGCTTGTGAATGCAAAGAGCTTAACAAGAAGTGCAATAGCAATAATAAAAGGTTTTATGAGTTTTGATAATGTGAAAATTAAAGGAGTTATTTTCAATTTTGTTAGAAGTGAAAACCACATAAAAAAATTAAAAGATGCAATGAGTTATTATCTTCCAGATATTGAAATAATTGGCTTTATCCCAAGGAATGAAGATTTTAAAGTTGAAGGAAGGCATCTTGGTTTAGTCCCTACTCCAGAAAACTTAAAGGAGATAGAGAGTAAGATAGTGTTATGGGGGGAGTTGGTTGAAAAATATTTGGATTTAGATAAGATTGTGGAGATAGCTGATGAGGATTTTGAAGAGGTTGATGATGTGTTTTTATGGGAGGTTAATGAAAATTACAAAAAAATAGCTGTTGCCTATGATAAGGCATTTAATTTTTATTATTGGGATAACTTTGAAGCTTTAAAAGAAAATAAAGCTAAGATAGAATTTTTCAGCCCATTAAAAGATAGTGAAGTTCCAGATGCAGATATTTTGTATATAGGAGGAGGTTATCCAGAGCTGTTTAAAGAAGAATTAAGCAGAAATAAAGAGATGATTGAAAGCATTAAAGAGTTTGACGGCTATATCTATGGAGAATGTGGGGGCTTGATGTATATAACAAAATCGATTGATAATGTTCCAATGGTTGGTTTATTAAACTGCTCAGCTGTTATGACAAAGCACGTTCAAGGACTTAGCTATGTTAAAGCTGAGTTTTTAGAGGATTGTTTAATTGGAAGAAAGGGATTAAAGTTTAAAGGGCATGAGTTCCATTACTCAAAGCTTGTCAATATAAAAGAGGAGAGATTTGCCTATAAAATAGAAAGGGGGAGAGGAATTATCAATAACTTAGATGGGATTTTTAATGGTAAAGTTTTGGCTGGTTATTTACACAATCATGCTGTAGCTAATCCTTATTTTGCTTCATCTATGGTTAATTTTGGTGAGTAAATAGAAGATAAGAATGAAAGAAAAATCTCATATGAGATTCCTGAAAAAATTTCCATTTTTGATTTTAGAAATTATTTCATGGATTTTTGAGTTATTTTCATTTGTATTGATTATTTTTGGATTTTCTCTATCTTTAGGATTTGGAAAGGAGATATTGTTGATAAAAAAATAATAAAATATGAGGCTCATGATAGAAGTTATAAAGGAGAAAATCGTAGAGAGGAAGCTTTTTAAAAGGAATAGGAATCGATAGAGGTTAAAATCTTAGCAGGGCTTTTATACTACCTCGGATTATCGTTAAGGAAGGTAAGTTTATTCCTCTCCCAATTCGAAGACATAAGTCACGAATCGATTAGAATTTATTATCACAAGATTAAAGAGGTTTTAAATAGATTTCCAAGTAATGGTAAATTCGATACGGTTGTTAGTTGAGTAAAAAGCTTCATAATGTTCTATAACTGGATGAAATCGCTAACTTAACAACCTCATAAGGATTTCACAGTTTATATATTAACTTTGGAGCTTAAGTACTAAGAATAAGAAAGGGTTATAAAAATTCATTCAATAAAATTCTAAAAACTTATTCAACAGTAACGCTCTTAGCTAAACCTCTTGGTTTATCAACATCTCTTCCCAATTCAACTGCCTTATAATAAGCTAACAACTGGAAGGCTGGAGCATAAACAATTGGAGAAATCTCTTCAATTACCTCTGGAACTAATATATTTTCAGCTCCATCTATTTCAGTTGGAGTTATGGCTATAACTTTTCCCCCTCTTGCTTTAACCTCTTCTATATTTGATAATATTGAGTTAAATACTGCAGAATCCCTTGGAGGAACTATTGCTACAGTATCCATATTTTCATCAATTAGGGAGATAGTTCCATGCTTTAACAGTCCCCCACTCATCCCCTCAGCATGTAAATAAGTTATTTCTTTAAATTTTAAGGCTCCTTCCAATGCACTTGCAATATTTATTCCTTTAGAGATGAATATGTAGTTATTTACTTTTAGATTGTTGGCTATTTCTTTAATTGTTTCTTTTTTATCTAAAACCTCCTTTATATAATTCGGAATTTTATCAATCTCTTTCTCATATTCACTCATATCTCTACCTAAAAGCTTTCCATATTCAATAAACAACCTATACAGTATCATTAACTGGGATGTGTAAGTTTTAGTAGCACAGACAGCTATCTCTATCCCTGCTCCCATCATAACGGTTATATCCGCCTCTCTTGTAGCTGTGCTTCCCAAAACATTAACTATAGCTCCAGTTTTTGCCTTATTTTTCTTAGCAAATCTCAATGCCTTTAAAGTATCGTAGGTTTCTCCACTTTGTGTAATCCCTATAACTAAGGTTTTATCATCAACAACCCCTTTATTTAAAAATTCAGATGCATCACAAGCTATAACCAGCTTTCCAAGCTTTGCAAACAAATACTCTACAACCATTGCCGCATGTAAGGAGGTTCCCATGGCTACAAAATAAACCCTATCATAATCTTTTATACATTTTGCCAATTCTTTAATTTCTTCAGCGGATATTTTGGCAGAGACTTTTAAAACCTCTGGCTGTTCCATAATTTCTTTTAGCATGAAGTGAGGATAACCCATCTTTTCAGCAGAACTTATATCCCAATTGATTTCCATCATCTCTCTTTCAACAGTATTTCCATTATTTTCTATAGTTACTTCATATCCATTTTCTTTCTTTTTAATTACAACAACATCTCCATCCTCTAATGGAATTGCTTTATTTGTGTAATCTAAAAAGGCAGTTATATCACTCCCTAAAAAATAGCCGTCATCATTAATTCCCAATATTAGGGGACTTTCATTTCTTGCCCCAATTAATAGGTTTGGGAAATTTTTATTTATTATAACTAATGCATAAGTTCCTTTTAATTTTTTAATTGCATTTTTAACGGCTTTTATGTAATTTTCTTCATTAATTTCTTTAAATTTTTTTAATTCTTCTTCAATTAAGTGAGGGACAACTTCAGTATCAGTTTCTGATTTAAATTTATGCCCCTTCTTCATTAATTCATCTTTTAACTCTTTGTAGTTAGAGATGATTCCATTATGAACTACTGCAATCTCTTCTTTGCAGTCAGTATGGGGATGAGCGTTTTCTTTGCATACATTTCCGTGTGTTGCCCATCTTGAATTATGATTAATTATTAAATTCCCAATGAAATTATGATAGTCCTCAACCTCTAAATCATAGACATATTCAACATCAGATTCAACCTCTTCAATTTTAAATTTTGTCCAAACTATATCAGCGTCTAAAAATCTTTTTAAATACTCTGCTTTATCATATAGTCCTTTACTGTTTAGTTCTTCAATAATCTTTTCTATTGTGTAATCGGTGCAATAGTTATCTCCATTTTTTATTGTTTTTAATGGAACTCCTACAAATTCCCTAATCTCTTTTTTAGTTAAAGGAATTGAAATATATCTAAAGTTAAGTCCTTTCATTTTGTTTAATATAGCCTCTAATTTCTCCATTTTGTCCTTTGCAGTAAAACCAATGTATTTTTTAAATAATTCAAAGGATTTTTTATCACTTATAAGAAGCTTATGAGTATTGTTCCAATTTTCCTCTTTTCTTTTAATTTTTGAATATGATGCTAAAATTCCAAATCTCAACAACAAGAACTGAATCTCTTTTATAAAGCATTTGGAAGTCATTCCTATACCAATTTGCTTAGCCTCAGCTCTTATATAACCTTCTGCATCAAATATTCCTCTTAAATATGATGCAACCAAATCATTATTTAATCTAAATACAAATTCTGGAGTTCTCTCATTACCGGTTTTATTAAATAACTCTGGAATGTTTTCTCTGAACCAATCAATCAGGTATTTGCTGTTTATCTCTAATATATAATAATTGCCATCTCCTTTTTTGATATTCCCTTCTAAGTTAAAGACAGTTTTAAATAGTTGATTATATTCCTCTAAAACTTCTTTTCTTTCATCCTTCAATCTCAACATCCTATTTGAAGGGAAATGCCCATCTCCAATAATATAACCAATAATCTGCATTAATTCTGGAGTAGGAGTTTTTGGAAATTTAACAGGATTTGTGTAATGTAAGTTATCCCTATATATAATCTCTTCAAAGTTGATACCATAAAGAGAACATAATTTCTTTAATCTCTCTTCTTCAATACTCTCTAATTTTCCAGTTTCAATTTTTACAATATATATTTCTTTAACTCCACATAATTTTTCAACGTCTTTTCTTGTTAGTCCTAATTTTTCTCTAACTTTTCTTAGTTTATTTCTTATTGTTTCATCTAACTTATAATGCCTTTCAACATATACATCCTTAAACTCAACATTATCATTAAAGCTATAATTTAACTTCCTCACTACACCAATTAACTCACTTCCATTCAAATCTTTAACACACTTCTCAACTATCTTTCCATTCTCTACAACAAACAATTTATGTTCTCCAGTTGTAATAAGTTCAGAAAAGGCAGTTTTTATCTTATATAATATCTTTGGTGCTTTATGTTTAAACTTTTTGATTTTTTTATTATATAGCTTTAAATCTTCAAAATTAACTGATAAAACCTCATCTTCATCAATTTCAGAAATCTTTTTCATTCTTCCATCTGGCAATATAACATAAGTATCTGGATGCAAACAATGCCCTATCCCAATATTTCCATCAATATCCAAAAATCTCTCTTTTTTAGCAACCTCTTCAACTTTGCCCACATTCTTTTTAATAATTAGTTTATTATTATCAACAACTCCAATTCCACAGCTATCATATCCTCTATATTCCAACCTTCTTAATCCATTTAATAAGATTTTTGGAGCTTTATCATTACCTATATAGCCAATGATACCACACATAAATTTCACCGATAAACCTAAATATCTCCTAAAGTAATAAATAGTTAAAACCCATAAACAATAATATTAATACTAATTTTAAATAATTCTCTTTTAAATATATTATATAATGCTTTGTTTGGAGGTGAGAGTTATGGTATTTGGTAGTGCAGCGAGTGAGAAAACACCTGAGGAAATATTAAAAGGAGTTGCTTTGATGTTGGATGAGATAATTAACGATACAACCGTTCCAAGAAACATTAGAGCTGCTGCTGAAAAGGCTAAAGAAGCTGTTTTAAAAGAGGGGGAGGAGCCAATCGTTAGAAGTGCAACAGCAATCCACATCTTAGATGAGATTAGCAACGACCCAAACATGCCACTTCACACAAGAACACAAATTTGGAGTATTGTTAGTGAATTAGAAAGAGTTAAATAAATTTAAAAATCCCCACTATTTCTTTACAAGAAGGTTTAAAAGTGTAAGTTTAGCTTGTTCTTCTAAAACCTCCACTTTTATATATGCATCTATCAAATCTTTACCTAAACAAACTACTCCATGATTTTTTAATATAATAACGTCCTCATCTCTTTTTGCTGTTTCTTCAGCTAATTTTAAACTACCTGCCTCATAGTAATCAACATAACCAATTTTCTTCAAAAATATTTTTCCTTCTGGTGTTAAAAGTTCTATTTCTTTGTTTATTGTCGATAAAAAAGTTGATATAAGTGAATGAGTGTGGATTATTGCGTTTATGTCATTTCTTTTTCTATAAATCATTAAGTGGAGATTTTTTTCTGATGTAGGTTTTCCTTTTATAACATTACCATCCAAATCCATTTCAGCTATATCATCTTCCTTTAAAAACCCTAAAATAGAGCCAGTTGGAGTCAGATATATTTTATCCCCCTCTTTAACTGATACATTGCCTCCACTACCTACAACATATTTCCTATCATACAATTTTCTACATATTTTAATAAATTGCTTTTTGTCCATAATCTCACTTAAAATATTTTTATTAGTTTCAACATCAAGATTATAACCGTTATATAAAGAAATACAATTAAAATCCCTAAGATTATGATATTAATGCGGATTATTTTTAGGTTTCTTTTTAAATCCTCCATGGTTTTTATGTATATTCCTAAAGCTAACAACGCCTCTTGTTTTAATATTTTATTAGTTTTTTCATCTAATTTTTTCTCATTTTCTTTTAGTTTTGCATCTACTCTCTTCTCTAATTCTAAAATTTTTTTACTCAATACTTCAAACCTCTCCTCTATTTCCTTTTCATCCATAGTAGCCCTTATTTAAATATTAAGTTAATAATTAGATAATAGTGATTTTAAATATTGAATAGCTATTTGTATATAATTAAAAAGCTGGGTAGATAAATATTCATTATTTAATATTACCATATAGCTAATTGTAAGACCTATTGCAATTATTACTATGAGTAATAGCATAGATATTTGTTTTAATTTTCTTTCCATTCTATTTTTATGTTCTATGTCTTCTTTAACATATTTCTCCATTTCTTTTAAAATTTCATTATTATTTTCAAGATATTTATCAATTTTTTGATTTAGCTCTTTTAACATATTTACATTTTGCCTCATAAATTCGTTTAATTGAACATTGGAAGAGTTGATATTTTTATCTTTAATCTCATCAAGTTGCTCATATAATTTCTTTATTTCATCTAATATTTTATTAGTTAAATCTTTCTGCCCCCCCCCTATTATCCAAATCAAATACAAGAGGAACTATCTCATCCAAGGTTTTTACAGGAATAATCTCTATTCCCTCTGTTTCAATAACATCTATCATGTTTGCCTCTGGAATAATAACCCTCTTAAACCCGTATCTCTTAGCTGCCTCTATCTTCTCATTAACTCCTCCAATAGCTAAAACATTCCCACTTAAATCTAAGCTTCCAGTTATTGCAAAGTCCTGTTTTAATGGAATGTCTAATAAAGCAGATATTATAGCTAAACAAACTGCAGCTGTAGCACTATCCCCATCAATCTTTGAATATGACTGACTGAATTGGATATATATCTCTTTATTATTTAAGTCAATATCTTTCTTAGGTAGAGGAAGTTTCTTCTCAGCTACTAATTTTTTTGACAATGCTGAAGCTAAAGTTATTGAATGCTTTGCAATATCTCCAGAAATATTTAATAGATGAGTTCCTGGGTTTTTTGATTCTAATATTTGAACAATAATCTTTGTTACATCCCCTATTCCTCCAGCTCCTAATACAGCTAAGCCGTATATAACTCCAACCTTTGGTTCATCATTTGGCACAATATGCTTGTATCTCTTGAAGTTTTTGATGTAGTTTAATGCCACCTGTTTTTCCATACTGTAAATTCCAGTATCAAATACCTTTCTCACGTGTTCTGCAGTTATATATACCTTGTTACTTTTATCTTTTTGAGTTTCTGGATGATATTCTCCCTTATCATCAAAATTGCCCAATAATTCTTCAACATCTTTACCCATAGCTACATCATTTGCCATTTTTATAATATTTGCAAGCAATCTTAACCTTAAAGTTAATTTATCCTTTGAACCTGCCAAGTATTGAGCAATTCTGACAACTTCACAACATCCATCGTAAGTCATTGGGTTTAAGTTGTTGTTCTTTATCTCTTGAACTATAAACTGTAATAACTTATCCCTATTTTCTAGGGTGTTGTCCATTTTATTCTTTAAAACTATCTTATAGTCAATCCTATCCAACAGTGGAGCTCTCAAATTATAAACATCATCCATGTTTCCAGACATTATTAGGATGAAGTCACATGGTATTGGGTTTGTTTCTACAGTGGCTCCACTTGAATTTGGATTTCTCCCACTTATTGGAAGTTGTTTATCTTGTAGAGCAGTTAAAATGTAGTCCTGAACTTCCAAAGGCATTGTTTTTATTTCATCAACGTATAAAATTCCTCTGTGTGCCTCGTGAATAGCTCCTAATATAATCCTCTTATGTGGAGGAGTTCCTAATGGAGGTCTTCCACCTAATGGACAGTGTTTTATATCCCCTAACAACCTTGTTACGTTGTAAGCACTTGCTCTTACAAGAGGTCTTTTTTTACATTCATATAAGAGGACTGGCTTTAAATCCATTGGATTTAGATTATTTGGCATTGAAGCCCTTGAAGCCCCCATTATGCTTGTTAAAATAATTACAAATCCAAAGATTAAAACTATTAGAGCAGTTATGGTTACAGCTGCCAGTAAGTAATTTTGTGGTAAATATTTTAAAAGATATTCTGACAGTAGTATAGCACCAATCATTATTAGAAGTAAAGTTGTTGAGCTTGGAGCTTTAAAATCCAATTTTGGCATGTCTTTTGAGTCTTCTTTATACTCTCCATCTATAACCTCAACTATTGGTCTCTCCATATTCTTTAAATTTGGTTTTGCAATTACATAATAAGGAGTAAATTCACCAAAATCAGATAAAATTTCTCCAACTGCTTTAACTATCATTGATTTTCCTACTCCAGGGTCTCCTAATAAAATAACATTTCTCTTATTTTTTACAGCAGACAAAACAATTTTTACAGCTTCCTCTTGTCCAATAACTTGGTCAATTAACCTTGGTGATGGTTCTGGCAATTCCTCAGTAGTTTTAAATTTTATTGAAAACATATTAACACCTTATAAAAATCTCTGTAAATATATTGACATATATAAATCTTTTAAATTTTTAGTTACTATTAAAAGGAAGATGCCTTATCATAATATCATAATCTTATATTTATAATTTTTAGTTATGGTGATATGATGGATTTAGAAGGATATGTTAGAAGATGCCTAAGAAAAAAAATCCCAGAAAATAAGATTATTGAGGATGGGTTTAAGAGAATTTTAGAGATTAAAGAAGATGTAGATGAGGAGTTTGCAAAAAAGTTTATAAAGGCAATTTTAGAGGAGGTAAAGACAACTGAAAAATTTAGAGAGATTGATGATGAGAATTTAAAAACTCTACTAAAATATCCAAAATCTGGAGTAACAATGGGAAGAATGGGAGTTGGTAGTAGAGGAGAAGGAGATTTCTTTGTTCATAGAGAAATAGCAAGGATTGTTAAAAGCACTAAAGTTAAAGCCTATGTTTCAGCTGAAGAGCAAGATGATGCAGGGATTGTTAGAGCTGATGCTAAATACATAGTTGCGGCAATAGATGGAACTCACTCAAGGCTTAGTGATTTCCCATTTTTAGGAGGTTTTCATGTAACAAGAGCTGCTTTAAGAGATATCTATGTCATGGGAGCTGAGGCGGTTGCTTTAATTAGTGATGTGCATTTAGCTGATGATGGAGATGTAGGGAAGATATTTGACTTCACAGCTGGAATTTGTGCTGTTTCTGAGGCTGTTAATGTTCCTTTAATAGGAGGAAGCACGCTGAGAGTTGGAGGGGATATGGTAATTGGAGATAGGTTGGTTAGTGCTGTTGGTGCAATAGGAGTTATTAAAGAGGGAGAACCAACAGCAAGAAGAAACGCTGAAGTTGGAGATGTTATTTTGATGACAGAGGGTAGTGGAGGAGGGACGATAACAACAACTGCCCTGTATTATGGATGGTTTGACGTGATTTATGAAACTTTAAATGTGGATTTTATAAAGGCATGTCAGAATTTGATTAGAAGCGGTTTAATTAAAAAGATTCACGCAATGACAGATGTCACAAATGGCGGTTTAAGAGGAGATGCTTATGAAATTTCAAAAACAGCTAAGGTCTCTTTAATATTTGATAAAGAGAAGGTTTATAAAACAATCAATCCAAAGGTTTTAGAGATGCTTGAGGTATTGAATATAGACCCATTAGGAGTTTCAACAGATTCTTTAATGATTATCTGCCCTGAAGAGTATGCTGATGATATAAAAAAGGTTACTGGAGCTATAGAAGTTGGATATGTTGAGGAGGGAGAGGAGAGTTATTTAGTTGATGGAAATAAAAAAATCCCATTAAAACCAATGTTTAGAGAATCCGCATATACGCCAGTTAAAAAGGTTGTTGGTGAGAGAAAACCTGGAGATTTTGAGGAGATGAAGGAGAAAGTTAGGAGAGCATGTGATGAAGCTATTAAAAAGAAAGATTTTGTTGTTGAATTGTTAAAAGAGAGAAAAAAGAAATTTTAATACTTTCCTTCCAAGATTTTTACAGCAATTTCCTTTGCTTGCTCTCTCTTCTCCTTCAAATCTTTTAAAAACTCTACAACTCTTTCATAAGCCATTTTTTTGCATTTACCACAAGTTAGTTCTCCACTTCTACATTTTTGATATATTTCAGCTAATTCCTTATCATCTAAGATTAAGTGATATAAAAACAACTCATAAACAACACATTCCTCTGGAACTCCCCCATACTTCTTATGCTCTTCTAAAGTCTCTCTTCCCCCAGTTTTTGCTGAGAATATTTTCTTTTTAACAGTTTTTTCATCATCAGTCAAAAATATTGCTGTCTCTGGCTTTGAAGAACTCATTTTTCCTCCTAACAATCCAGTCATAAATCTGTGATAGGTTGAAGATGGAGGAATAAACTTAAACTCCTTAGCTCTATTTGCAATATCTCTTGTTAATCTTATATGCGGGTCTTGGTCAATTCCTACTGGAACAACAACGGGTTTTGGTTCTGGACTTAAGTTCTCATCAAGTTGAGGATGTAAAATATCAGCAACTTGAACTATTGGGGCAAAGACGTGTCCAATGTTTGTTTCTCCTTTAAATCCATAAATTGCCTTCATCTCACTCCAATTTGTTCTTTTAGATAAAATTAAAGCCAAATCTTTAACCTTTTGATATTTTGATTGTAAATACACATTAATTTTTTCTGGGTCTAAGCCAAGAGCTATGTAGTTGGTTATATACTCATTTAAAGCAAGTTCTTTTGTTGTTTCAAAGCTCATGTTTCTTGCCCAATATGCCTCTAAATCAGCTATTGGGATGTTTATATTGTCAGTGTATTTTTGATAAAACTTTAATAAATCTACCACCATTTTATGCCCAAAATGCATTTTACCAGAAGGCATCATTCCACTAACAACTGCAAACTCTTTGTTATTTTTTATTGCATCAACTATTCTCTCAAAATCCCTATGCCCCAATATAATATTCCTCCTGAAGAAATGATGTTCCTCTTTCAAATCTCCTAAAACATCAACTATTGGCTTAACTCCAAACTGCTCCATCGTCTTTTTGTAATCAATAACTGCTGGAGTTTCCCATGGTGTTAATTCCATTAGTTTCACCCTTCATTTTGATATAAAGATTTAAATACATCAGTTGTAATATATTTATTATGTATTCTCTTTAAGGTGTCACCTATGAGGTGGGCAATATTTTTGGTTTTATTAACTATAACATTCAGCGGTTGTTTAAATAAAGAGATAAGTAAGGAAGAGATAATTAAAAAGATTGATGAAATTAACACATTTTCTTATAACGCAAAAGTGTTTATAAACCTTAGTGTTTCAAATCCAGCAATAAATAAGGTTAATATGAAAATGGATATTGACGGATACAGTGATGGAAAGTTATCAAAAGGGATTATACATGTTTATTATACAGTTAGATACTTTAATGGTAGGAATGAGACAATTCCTTTTTATGTAAATGAGGAAGGAACGTTTATAAAATTAGAGGGAAAATGGCAGAAAATAACAAATAATGATTTAAGCAATCACACGTGGAATATATTAGCTTATATAAAAGACTTAATTGAAAAAAATGACATAAAAATTGAGGAAGAAAACAATCATTATATTATAAGGTTAAAGGATGAAAATGCTGAAAAACAATTAAATCCTTTCTTCTACAGAGGGATAAAAATCCCAGGAATAAATCTAAAAATCTCTGAAGAGGAAGTAGTTATTATATTAGATAAGTATGGAACTCCAATAAAAGTTATTAAAAAAGGAAAATTGTATGGAACTTCAAGTAAAGGAAACTTAGATGGAGTTATAGTTATAGAAACGGAGATTAAAGATATCAACAAAGATTTTGACTTCTCAATACCAGAAGATTTAAGTATATATAACTAACATAGGTTATTAACATCATTATTTAGTTTTATTAACTTATTTGTTTTTGGGTGGGTGGGATGATAACTACCACAACTCCTTATATTGAAGGAAAAAAGATAATCAAATATTTGGGCTTTGTGCATGGGGTTGCATCAGTTTATGTTACTGTTAAGTATTATGAAGATGTTAAAGATGCGTATGAAAGGGCATTAAGGGAGTCGGAGGATACTGCCCTAATTAGAATGGTAGATAATGCAAAGAAATTAGGAGCTAATGCAATTATTGGGATTAACTCAAATTATGCAATGGTTGGAGAAAAAGGAGACATGATAATGGTTGGCATCTATGGAACTGCGGTTGTTGTTGAAGAAGATGGATAATAAAATTAAAAAAATTAAAGAATTACTTTTTTAGCAATACATAAACATCATCTCCAGTTTTTACATTTTTTAAATACTCTGCATTTTCAACTATTCCTCCAACAATATTTGTTTTTTCAAAGCTTTCTCCAGTAGGACCGAATTTATCACTCTCTCCCAATCTAACCCCAATCATTCCCTTATACCTACTAACCATGTTTGTTACTCCAATAGAGCAGGGTTCAACTTTATCCGTTGGGATGTTTTCAGGCAACAAGCCTTTAGCATACTCAGGATTCCCTTTAAACATTACAATATCCTTATGTTTGAAATATACATGAAGCTTTCCAACTCTCTTTGTTGTTAATCCAGTAGTTTTTCTGAAATACCATGCTGTAATTGGAGCTTTATCTTCAAACAACTCTATAACGATTATTTTGTTCTTATCCAATCCTCTAATTTTAACTTTCTTTTCCTTTAATACATCTAAGGTATATTCTGGCTCCTGTTCAACAACAATTGCATTTTCTAAATCTCCCTCTTTCTCAACTTCTATATTGTATTTTTTAAACATCTCTTCAGCTTCCTCTATAGTTAGACCAATAGCACACAACCTCTCAGGAACTGNTTTTACAGACAAAACTCCAGAATCAGAAAAGTCAATAAGCTCTATTCCTTCCTTAACCCTTCCAACAACTGTGTGAGATAAAGATGAACTCCTACTTTCTCTGTAGATATAAACTTTACCTTCTCCAACTCCATAGTTTCTGACAGTTATAAATCCTCTCTCCCTATCAATTAAATTTCCTTCCTCAATTTTTAATGTCTGCAGTCTGCAATCAGCAACGTAAGTATTTGTGTTTTCAGTTATCTCAAATATTCCATCCTCCATTAAAGCTAAACAATGCTCTACTGCTGAAGGAGTTCCATCAAACTCAGCTGTGAAATAAGTAAAGATTCTCCAGCCATCTTCTAATTTTAAATCTAAATCAGTTGTTACTAAGTAATCAACTGCCTCTTTCTCCTCTCTAATTGGCTCTATGTCAATAATTTTATCTCCAACCTCCAATCTATCAATAACCCACTTACCTCCAACAACAATACCAATCTTTGGGTCTTTTAATCCATAAACTCCCTCAGTTTTTTTCTTTATGAATACAATATGCCCCTCATCTTTATCTAAACCAGATATACTCAAAACAACATCCCATTTTTTAAACTCTTTTGGTTCTGTTGAGATTTCTAAGTCAATTGTCGTTGAACCAAATGCTACATCCATTCCACTAACCCATCTGAGCTTCTTTACAAAGTCTTTATAATTATTTATAAAGAATTTTGCTGTCTCATTATTTTCAGTTATTGCTATTGTTATATTCCCCTTAGTTGTTTTAATTAAAAACTTCTTTGGTATTTTTTCAGCTTCTCTTTTAACTCCTTTTATTATTACGATATTCGCTCCCTCATTATAGTATTCATCCTTTATAACCTCTCTTAAAGTTTCTCCAACCTTTTCCTTTCCATTTACAATTACCTTAGCCATAGTTTCACCAGATTATTTTGAGATTATTATTGTCTTTATATTGCTCATCTCTTCCATTGCATATTTAACTCCTTCCCTACCTAAGCCACTCTTCTTAACTCCTCCAAATGGCATATTATCCTGCCTAAACAATGATGAATCATTTATAACTACTCCCCCAAACTCCAAGTTTTCAGCAAATTTTAAGGATTTATTTATATCGTTTGTGAATATAGCTGAATGCAACCCATATTCAGTGCTGTTGGCTATATCAATCATCTCTTCCTCATTAGTTCTAATTATAGGAATTACTGGGGCAAATGTTTCAGTTTTGCATAAAATATTGTCTCTATCAACTTCCAATATTGTTGGATAGAATAGAGCTTTATCTCTCTTTCCTCCTAATAATAACTTACCTCCTTCATCTATAGCTTTTTCTACAACTTTTTCAACCCATTCTGCATGTTCAACACTTATTAAAGGTCCTACATCAGTTTTCTCATCTAATGGGTTTCCTACGTTAAGTACTTTTGCCTTATTTACAAACATCTCTATGAACTTATCTGCTATACTCTCATCAACTAAAATCATCCCTACAGAGATGCAAACCTGTCCAGCATATATAAAACTGCCTTTTATTAATGCATTAACTGCTTTATTTAAATCAGCATCTTTTAAAACGATATTTGGATTAACCCCTCCCAATTCCAAGGCAATTTTTTTAAAGCCAGCTTTTTTAGTAATTAATTCTCCAACCTTTGAACTGCCTGTGAAGGATATCATATTAACCTTCTCATTAACAACTATCTCATCTCCTACAACCTCTCCAGCTCCAGTTAGCAAATTATAAACTCCCAGTGGAACATTATATTTCTTCAAAGCATTTTCTATGATTTTAGCCAACTCTATACAAACAAGAGGAGCTTTTGATGATGGATGATGAACTATAACATTCCCAGTGGCTATAGCTGGGGCTATTTTATGAGCTGATAAATTTAGAGGGAAATTGAAGGGTGTTATAGCCCCAACTATTCCAACTGGTTCTCTCCTTGTAAAAATTAATCTATCATCTGAAGGGATTACCTCATCTCTATGCTCTTTAACATAGAAAGCAGCTAATTTAAATGTTCCAATACTTCTTTCAACCTCTACTCTTGCCTGTTTTATTGGTTTTCCTGCATCTATAGCCAATATTTTGGCAAGTTCTTCCTTCTTTTCTTTAATTTGTTTGGCAATATTCATTAAGATGTTGTATCTTTTAGTTATGGGGAGATTTTTCATAACTTCTTTATACTTTTCAGCCGTATCTATAGCTTCTTTAGCTTCTTCCCTACTTAACGCAGGGATTTTTTTAATAACTTCTAATGAATATGGGTTAATAACATCCATATCTTCCCTATTTATCCACTTCCCATCTATGAACATGATTCCACCAAATAAAAAGAATGTTGTAACTAATTTATAATTTGTGCCTCTTTCATTTTAAATGTTTTTAACAAACATTTAATGTTTATATATTATGTGTGCTTATAATTATTAAGATTTTTAGGATTTTTAATTTTGTTGTTTGGTTGATGGATTGTCTTGTTGAATATGTTTGAAATTTGAAAATAAGAGCATTTAGAATTTATTAATTAGTTCAAAGGATTTTTATTTAATTTCTAAGGGTTTGTTAATTTGATTATTTAGATTAAAATCAGACCGATTCGGAATGGAAACTTTTATAAATCCAATATTGTCTGTTATTAGAATTAAACCTCTCAAAGGGTTCAAAACAAGTGGAAATCTCTTTTTATTAAAATGTTGATATTGTAAATCTAAATATTTATATTAGTTTATTTTTTAATAGAGCTTTCACAATTTATATATTAAATAATACATATAGATGCTAAGGAAATTAACTTCTCCTTTAGTGAAACTATGAAAGTAAGAAAATTAAAAAATGCTGAAATTAATTTAATTGAGGAAGAGTTAAGTAAATATACTGATAAGGATTTTGTCAAAAGCTTTAAATATGAAAATCTAATAGTTTTGGAAGGAAAATGGCTAACAGTTTGTTATACAAATATAGAAACAATAAAAAAATTAAATATGTTTCAAGACATATTTTCAGTAGGTAATGTATTTGGTGAGATTAAGAGAAAATTTCGCTTATCCTTAGAGGGCTTTACATTAATATCTCCCAATATAATAAATAATTATGCAATTGTAAATGAAAAAGCTGAAGCATTATTTTTATATGGAAGGGATATCTTTAAAGAATCAATAATAGAAGTTAAAGGTTTTGGAAGAATTGCTGTTTTTAATAAAAATAGAGAGTTTTTAGGTATTGGACTCTTTGACGGAAAGATAATTAAGAATATAAAAGATAAGGGATGGTATTTGAGAGAGGGTGGATAATAATTATCAAGAGTAACTACATAATACTAAAATTTATATTTATCCAAAATTAAATTTTACTATTAATTATAATCTGAATTTTTAATAGGTGGAAACAATGAAAGCAAAAGAATTAGCTCAAAAAATTTTATTAGATATTTACAGAAACTTAGATGAATTTTCAAAGGATATAATTAGAGGAGATTTAGCAGATATTGAATTTAAAGGATTCTATCTAAAAGGAAAAAACGGAGAGAAGGCATATATTAGAAACTTAGATGACTTTGAAAATTTAAAAGATTTTGATGTAGAGATGAGAAAATACAAATTAAAAAGTATAAATTTAAAGAACTTAGATGAGGGTTTAATGATAATTAACTTATCTTCAAGGGTAAGTAAGGAATATAAGTTTGAAGCAAATGAATACTCAATAATCTACCCATCAAATAATACAACCATAGAGTTTAAAGAGAGAGTATTAAAATGGATGGAGTTAGAAGATGATGAATTAGATGAAAAAATTATAGAGTTTGACACAAAGATGAACGAGATTCTTGAAGAGCTGTTGGAAGATGTTGAAGTTGAAGAAGAAATTTCTGTCTATATTGATGTATTTATGGATGTGAATAAAATAGAAAATTTTGTAGAAAAAGATGACGAAAGAATAATAATCTGGATTCATCCTGTCTTTTTATTCTCAAACGATGATGTCTTAAGAGGACTTTTAGCTTATGAACTTTCAAGATTCAAAAGCAGATTCTTAGAAGTAGGTTATAAAGATATAATAAAATACTGCAGAGAATTAAAAAAACTAACCAACAAAAAACCAAAAGTTCTTGAAAAAATTAAAGATATTGCCAATAAATATGGAGATATAGACTCTTTAAACTTAATAAATGAAATTGAGAATGAATAATTTAACATTCCAATTCTTTATTTTCCGCATCTTTATCCTTTAAAAATTCTTTTATAGCAATTTTTTTAAGCCTTTCTTTTAACTCATCCAATCCAATATCTTTATCAGCAGAGATTTTTAATATTTCTTCTATTCCAACCTCTTTTAATTTTTCTTCAATCTCTTTAACTCTCTCCTCATCTACCAAATCAATTTTATTTATAGCCACAACAATAGGAGCTTTAAACAAATCTTTTATCTCTTTTAATAGATTTATTTGCTCTTCTATTGTATAACCACAAAATTCACTGGCATCTATTATAAATAAAATCAAATTAGCTAAATAATTTAGAGCTAAAATTGCCTGTAACTCAATATCATTCCTCTCATACAGAGGCCTATCCAACAGTCCAGGAGTATCGACCATCTGAATCTCTCCTATATAACCAACATTTATTCCCTTAGTTGTGAAGGGATAGCTGTTTATTTCAACATCAGCTCCAGTGAGTTTTTTCAATAGTGTTGATTTACCAACGTTTGGATAACCAGCTATAACTACTGTTGGCAAATCCTTAAATGTTGGTAAATCTTTTAATTTCTCTCTTGCCACTGCAACAAATGCCATCTCTGGATGAATCTGCTCCAATATAGATTTAACTCTACCAACAAATTCCTTTCTTAACTTTCCTGCCTGTTGTGGAGTTCTTGCCTTTCTAATTTTTCTTGCATATTCATTTCCTAATTTTCTGACCAATTCAGAAGCCCATTTAAATGCTCCCATCGACTTTTTAAAATCATCTATCCCTACCAAGACCTCAACCATCTCCTGATAAAACTTAGGAAGTTTTCTTACTGGAGGCGTTTTATCTATAACCTTTTGTAAGTTATCTGCAACAACTGAAGCAATAGTTCTTACCTTATGCTCCTCCACAAACCTCGCTTTTAGTAACCAAGGTAATTCTTTCTGTCTCATCTCATTTGCTACTTTTTCTCCTCTTCTTAAGGCTTTAGCCATCAATTCATCAGGCATCAATATTGTTGGCATTTTTTTGAATGGATTAGCTTCTCTACTCATAATTATCACCAAAAAAGTTTTTAATAGATTTATCGATAAAATAAAATTAAAATAAATCTTCTAATAAAAGAATGATTTTTATTTTCATTTATTTAAAATTTTCACCACTCCTGTATTTCCATCAACAACAATCCTATCTCCAGTTTTTATCTCCTCAATATCTATTTTATCAACTAAAGGAATTCCTCCTAAAATAGCCCCAGTGGCAACTATTGGCTCACATTCTTTATTAACTATACCCTTTAAAATCCCTCTCTTTGCTAAACCATAAATAACATAGGAGCCAACAGTACTCCCCCTACCATAAGGAAATACAAAGATTTTTCCTTTCAATGATTGTCCATATAAATCGCTATCTTTATCTATAATGTTGCCCTCTTCATCAACTCCTCCTAAAAAAGAGAATGGTTTTTTAGAAACGATTGCTATGCCTTCAATAATACCTTTTGATATACTTCTTCCTTTTAGTTCCATAATAATCCCTCAATCATAAGAAAATTTACACCTCCGAGCGTTAGCAAGGGGAGTGTTAAGAGGTATCCTCACTATAGAAGGGCTTTGCCCCTCTATTGGGATACTCCCCAGATAGAAAGTGGGGTTGCCTCTGGCAACCCCGCTCTGGAGTATAGCAATAGAGGCTTTGCCTCTATGCTTTGAAATACTTCTTCCTTTTAATTCCATAATACCACTTTTAAATTATTCATTCAAAAATTACTTCATTTAAAAACTTCTCACAATAATAGCATCTAATTTTTAATGGGTTTTTACTTTCTATTTTAAATTTTCCTCTAACTTTTTCTTTATTTGTTATGCAATTTGGATTTGTGCATTTTAATGTCCCTTCTATCTCATCTGGAATTTGTGGTTTAAGTTTTTCAACAACTTTTCCGTTTCTAATGATGTTGATAGTTACATCTGGAGAAATTAAAGATATTTTATCAACATCCTCCTTTTTTAATTCAATTCCTTCAATTTTTAAAATATCTTTCTTTCCTTTCTTTTTTGATGGGACATTAATGGCTATCATCACAGATGTCTCTTTTGGGACATTTAAAACCTTAAAAACCATTAATGCCTTTCCAGCATCTATATGGTCAATTACAGTCCCATTTGTAATTTTTTTAACTTTTAACTCCTCCATAGGAATCACTTAAAATTTAAAGCTTTTGTTCAATTTTCTCTAATATTTTTAGCATTTTTATTTGTGTTTCTTTTATCTCATTCAATACCTCTAATTTTTTATTTACATTTTCTAACTCTCCAAAAATTAGTTTTATCCTTGAATAATTTCTTTTTTCTTTCACTTGGAAAATTTGCCAAAATTCGAACAGTCCCATCTTCATAGTTATACACAATTCCATCAATTCCTAAGGCATGTCCCAAGTTTTCAATCCTTTCTCTAAATCCAACATGCTGGATTCTACCGTAAATAATAATTTCATAAGTTGTAGGCATAAACTTCACCAAAAATAATAATAAAATAATAAAAAATATATTATTAAAATTAAAAGGAATTATTCCTCTTTCTTAAACTCTTCTGGATTAAATTCTTCAGGGAACTGTCCTTTAACTACTTTACCAGCATGTTTTGGATGATATTTATCATAATCAGCTTCTAACTGCCTCAATACTGATTCTAATGACTCTTTTAAAACATCAATAAACTCCCATCTTTCATGTTCTGAAACATAAGCTATATCTTCACCTTCAGCCTCTAATTTGTTTGGTAATGATGCTTTTGGCCTACCCTCCCCAACATATAATTTATTTGGTGTCTTAACATAAGTTGTTATTCTATAATAAGGAACTCCTCCTTTATCTCTCTCTTTTTTGATTGTTATTTTTATCCAATGAATCTTTCCTGCATGTTTAACCATCTTTTTAACTTCTGTTGCAATAATTCTTTCAGCAAGGTCTTTAAATTCTGGGTCTAACATACCGTGTAATTCAATTTCAATCATTGCCCCTTTCTTTAAATCAGCAATATATTTAATAATATCCAATCTTGTGACAATTCCCCTCAATGATTTTCCTTTAACAACTGGGACTCCTCTAATATCATATTCTTGCATAACTCTTGCAGCATCTGCAGCACTTGCATCAACATCGACTGTTATTAATGGAGTGTTCATAATTAATCTAACTGGCTGTCCCATTCTTGGAACTTTTTCTCCTTTAAATTCTCCAGCAGTCATCTTTTTCTTAGGTTTAAAGACCTTTTTTAATATATCGACTTCAGTAACCATTCCAACTGGGTTTCCTTCATCATCTACAACAACCAATCTACCGATGTTATTGTCTCTCATCAAAGCTCTCGCTTTACCAATTGAGTCATTTTCGTTTATTGTAATAACATTCCTTGTCATTATCTTTGTAACCTTTGTATCTTTCATTATTTTTGATTTTGCAGCTCTTGCCATTATATCATAGTCAGTTATAATTCCTACCATTTTTCCTACATTATTAACTATTGGAGCTGCTCTCTGCCCACTATCCAACATCTCACATACAGCATCCAAAAATGGAGTATCTTCATGTACGCAGTGTGCTTTATACATTAACGACCTAACTTCTTCATCTGTTGATGATGCCAACAACAAATCTCTCATGCTTATTAAGTAATATTCTTCCTTACCGTCTTTTTTATCAACAACTATTAAATGATGAAATCCGTTCTCTTCCATAATTCCTAATGCCTTTGAGACAGGTGTATCAGGTGTTACTGTAACTACATCTTTTGTCATTATCTCTTTTACTGGTTCGTTTAACATTAATCTCACCTTTTAACAGAAATTTTGATGATTGATATTATATCACATTTAATATTTAAAGTTTAACAGCAGTTACGTATTAAGAAATGTGAATGTTTAATTTGGCTCTATTTTCCTAACAATATTAAAGAAAACTTTAAAATATTTTAAAATATCTTTTATCATTATTTGTTTAAAAATTAATATTTGAGTAATAATATTTTTTAAAAAATCGTAAGATTTATATATTATTTTGGCATGATATACTGCATAAGTAATATAATATACATAATAACCTACACAAATTAATAAAAAATATATAAAATTATTACTCCCGATGACGGTCTCCCATGGTGGGATACTTGAGGGAAGTAGTAGAGGTGGGAAGATGATGGACTGGTTAAAGAATAAAAAAGCAATCTCTCCAATCTTAGCCTTATTAATCGTGTTAGGAGTTACAATAGTCGTAGGAGCAGTATTCTACGCATGGGGAAGTAATTTATTCGGAAACAGCCAAGAAAAGACACAGGCAGCAGTTGAAGGGACTGCAACAAATATGTTTTATGATGCTGGGGCAATTAGGGTTGCAGCAACATGTATTGACAAAATAAGATACCAAGATGCTGATGATAGTGATTCATGGTTAGGCTATCCAAATGGTAACGGAAAAATTGCAAAGCCATCTACTTCAAATGGATGTTATAATTCAACATACGGCACAGTATTCTATGACGAAAGATTTATTGTGGAAATTCCAGTAACTATTGACACACAAGATTATAAATTAACTGGAGTTAAAGTTGTAGGAGGAATCCCAAAAATAGTTGATATGGGTGGAACTTACACAAATGCCTTTGAAGATATATCTGCAAAGTTCTATGCATTCTGGTTACACCTAAATGACAACTATCAATTGTTGAAGAAAGATGGAACATTGTTCGTTGGATACGTAAATAAATCAGGAATGTTTGAAGTTAGTAATGGGTATGTAATTGCATGGAATCAGACAAGAGACACCTATGGAAAATTGGCTTCTTCAGTTGGTGCAACATCAGACTCCAGCTGGGATGCAGTTAATACAACAACTGGAGTAGCTCCACTTGTAGAGACTTCATGGCCATATTATGGAACATACTGTAGTAATGTTAAGTTATACACAGCTACTGGAGAAGAATTAAAACCAGGATTTGGAAGTGGAACATTGGTTGCACAATGGTTCTGCAGTTCTGCAACATACTTAGATAAACTATTCAACAACCCAGAATATGTTGTAGGAACATTACCAAAGAACTCAGAAAAAACTGTAAAAACCTACTTATTCTTCAATACATTATACTTGCCAAACTACAAAGGATCTACAAATGATGGATATGTGACATTTGAAGTTCCGTTAAAAGTTGTATCTAACGAAGGAGTAACTAAAGAAGTTAAAGTTAAATTTACGGTCTATGATGATGAGTAGATTTTCTAATTTTTTCTTTTTTATTTATATACATCCATAAATTCAAATTTAATATAAAAATCTCTTTTCAAATTCTGAAAAAAATAAAATTTATGAAAAATAAATATTTTTTCATATAAAAATCATACTGTTAGTTAAATTTTCATATTTAAAATTTTCTTTATGAATTATATAGAAAATTTTATATAGACGAAATTCGTATATACATAACCACCTACATTAAAGAAAGTTTAATAATATATAAAGTAATATTTAATTCCAATGACGGTCTCCTGTAATAGGATACCCGAGGAAAGAACGAGGTGATGTAATATGTTTGAATGGATGAAGAACAAAAAAGCAATCTCTCCAATCTTAGCCTTATTAATCGTGTTAGGAGTTACAATAGTCGTAGGAGCAGTATTCTACGCATGGGGAAGTGGATTATTTAATAACAGCCAGCAAAGTACTCAGTCAGCATTAGAAGGAACAACATCCACAATAACCTACGCTGCAGGAGCCATAGGTGTTGGAGTTCCAAAAGAAATTGATGTTGAAGGAGATTTGGATTTAACATATCCTACTCCAGATTACAAACTCTCTCACTTGACTACAACAGATTATGGCTCATATGATGAAAGATTAATCGTTCCAGTTCCATTAACTTTAGAAAACTACTATGATTCGACATTAACAAATGTAAAAATAGAAAGTGACGGAGCCACAGAAGTTGCTGGTTTAACACTCAAAAAGATTACATTAAACTACAACGGACAAAACTATGATGCATATTTATTATGCACAAATGATGGGACTCCATTTAAAGGTATATTAAATAGAACTGGAATATACCCAGATGCTACATGGACTGGAGATGATGGAAACAACTATACAAGTGTATACTACATATTAGCTCCAAACTCAGTTACTGGAGTTGCAGCAGTAGATGGTAGTAAAGATTTATCAGTTACAACTGCTAAGAAATGGCCATATTCACAAAATGATGTCCAAAGTATGAGGTTGTATGCAGGAGGATTCAACAATATGTGGTATGCATGTGCGGTTAATGGTTCATATTCAAGCTGGACAAATACATTAACAGCTACAAAATTCATTGGATGGAACACTGCTCAAGCATTTTACAAATACAAAACACCAATCGATGCTAAGTTCTATACTTCAGAATGGGATGTTGGAACATTACATAAAGGAGAAAAAGTTTCAAAAGAAATATTCTTCTTCTTTGGTTCAAGTATGGGTTTCCAAGAAGAGCCAAGTGGAGAAACAACTGTTAAAATCCCTGTAAAAGTTGTTTCCGACCAAGGAGTATATAAACAAGTTGATGTCAATATTGTATTAAAAGATAGGTTATAAATTCTCACCTTTTTTCTTTCTTTTTTTTATCTAAATAGTTTTAAAGATTTAAATATAAAATAACCTTTAACTGCTAATATGTAATAAAATATATGCAATAAAATATTTCTTTTTGGATTAAAAAATAATTAGAATTTCAAAACAACCTTAAAATTATATTACTTTTTCTAAAGGTGATAGAAGAGATTGTCAAGTTAAGTTTTTATTAAATATTGATAAAAAATAATAAAATATGAGGCTCATGATAGAAGTTATAAAGGAGAGAATCGTAGAGAGGAAGCTTTTTAAAAGGAATAGGAATCGATAGAGGTTAAAATCTTAGCAGGGCTTTTATACTACCTCGGATTATCATTGAGGAAAGTGGTTTATCCCCCTCCAAATTCGAAGATATAAGTCACGAATCGATTAGAATTTATTATCATAAGATTAAAGAGGTTTTAAATAGATTTCCAAGTAATGGTAAATTCGATACGGTTGTTAGTTGAGTAAAAAGCTTCATAATGTTCTATAATTGGGTGAAATCGCTGATTTAACAACCTCTAAATCAAAAATAAAAGCTAAATAAACATTTTTATTAAAAAATAAAAAATTTTTATATGTGTTATTATAAAATCATGTATCCAAATATTATCTATTTTGGATTTTCAATTTTCTCTTTTAGTTCTTTAACTTTCTCGGCATATCTCTTGTTAAATATCCTCGCTATTCTCTCTGTAGCGTCTAAAAGATTTAATAACTGCTCTAAGTAATAGTAAATATCTCCAGAGTACGTTTGTATTTTAAACTCTTCATATAATGTCTTTGATATCTGTCCAGGAGTTTTTCCAGAAATCCTTAGATTAATAATCATCTCTAAAATTTTTTCTTCAACTTCAACTCCCTCAAATTCCATAATAATTAAAGTTAAATCCTCCTTTAACTTCTTATCCTTAATTTTTTCCATCCCCTCCCTAATAACTTCCAAAGCATCAAAAAACCTTGAAGGAACATTTATATTCAAAATTTTTGAAAGCTTTATTTTTAAATTGTTTGATAAATAGACGTTTTCAAAGGGCATAATTTCAGTAATTAGTTTTATAATCTCTTTATTCTCAATAATCCCCTCTTTAATTTTTTCAGCAACCTTTGGATATAAAAATGAAATAGCAACTGCACTTCCATAATTTGTTAATTTCACATCATTATTAGCTTTTATCATTCCATAACTCTCTAAATTACTCAAAATTTTGTTCAAAGAAAATGCCCTTCCAATATAAGGAACTCTATCTATATCGTATCTGTTAGTTATTCCAGCTGAGATTGTAGCTAATATCTGCTCTTCCTCCTCATCCTCATTATATTCAACTTTAACATCTTCAGGAACTGCGTTTAATAATTTAAATGCCACTTCATCCTCAGTATTTTCCATCTTTGCATGATATTTCTTCCCTATTTCCACCAAAAGATAGACCTTCCCAATTTCATGCATCCCCTTTCTTCCAGCCCTCCCACACATTTGCTGGAATTCAGCAGGATTTAACCAATCAGCCCCCATAGCTAAACTCTCTAAGATAACAGTTGATGCTGGAAAATCAACCCCTGCAGATAAAGCGGCAGTTGTAACAACGCACTGAATTTTTTGATTTGCGAAATCATCTTCAACTTTCCTTCTTTTTATATATTCCATACCTCCATGATAGAACTCTGCTTTAATTCCTTTAGATTTTAAAGCTTTAGCTAAATACTCTGCTCTCTTTCTTGAGTAAGTAAATATTAAGCACTGCCCTCTATATCCAAATTTTGAAATGTTCTGCCATTCTCTTTTAACAATTTCTTTGATAATATTTAGTTTGGCAAAGTCATTTTTGCAGAAAATTATATGTCTCTCTAAAGGAACTGGCCTTCCATTATATAAAACTAATTTGGCATTTAGTTGTTTAGCCAATTCCTTTGGATTTCCAATTGTTGCTGATAAATATATTTTTTGTGCCTCTTTAAATAAAAACCTCAGCCTACCAATTAAACCATCCAATCTTGCTCCTCTCTCCTCTAAATTCAAAGAGTGGATTTCATCAATAACCACTGTTCCAATATCTTTTAATCTTTTAGTTCTAATTAAATAATCAATTCCTTCGTAAGTCCCAACGATAATATCAGCATCTAACGATGTCTCAACATCAACTTTCTTTCCAATCCTACCTAATCCAACTCTTAAACTAACTTTAAAACCTAATTTTTCATATCTTTCTTTAAATTCTAAGTATTTTTGATTTGCTAAGGCAACTAAAGGAACTAAAAATAGAAACTTTTTTCCAGTTTTAATTAAATTTTTAATTCCTGCTAACTCACCAATTAAAGTTTTTCCAGATGAAGTTGCTGAAATAATTAATAAATCATCTCCGTTTAACAAACCAGCTTTAACGGATAGTGTTTGAACAGGCAAAAGCTCTTCAATCCCCCTACTCTTTATTATCTCTTTAAGTTCTTCTGGAATATCTAACTCATCTATCTTATAATTTTCAATCTTATCTTCTTCACTACCTGTTATAATATCATATCTTGTTAATTCCGGCTTATCCAATGGATTTCTTATTCTCAACAAAGATAGAACTTTATCAACATCTTTAAATCTCTTTAAAAATTTCTCTATAAATTCTTCGCTAATTTTTACTTCCTCTTTGATTTCATTAATCCCGCAGTTTATACATATTTCTAAATTTCCATATCTACATCTATTATTTCTTGTCAATCTTTTGTAGATATTTTTTAATAAACAGAATGGGCAGAGTTCTATATAATCAAACTTTAAATTGTATGATTTTAAAACTTCTTCTATTTCTTCCTCATTTTCTTTTAATATAAATATTTTGTCAGATTTTAACAACTCCAAAACCTTAGACGGCTGAATTAACTTATCTCCTACTCTACATCTGTATAATTTGTATTTATCTCCAACTTTTTTGTAATTTGCAAATATCTTCTGATTATTTTTAACTTCTATCCCATCTTCTATTTTTCCACCTACTTTAACAATTTCTATCTCATCTTTTTTCTTTTTTGGCTTCCTAACAATAAGCATTATAAATCACCGTTCAAATAAACATTCAAATAAAGCTATGAATAAAATAAGTTATAAATAATTATAACTTTATAATAACTTATTAGTAAATTTAGTAAAACTTTTTTGGGGATATTATGAAATTTATAATGAAATTTATAAAATCCAATAAAGGACAAATTTCTTTAGAATTTTCTTTGTTAGTTATGGTTGTTGTTCTCTCAGCAATAATTGTTTCATACTATTTGATAAAGACAGCTATCGAAACAAGAAATGCAAATATGGATGTTATAAATCAAAGTTCCAATGTTGCTGAAAAATCCTTAAGCAATGTAACGTAGTGTGAAACCATGCTGTTGATAGGTATTACAGGAATGCCAGGAGCGGGAAAAAGCTCAGCTTATGAAATTGCTAAAAAATATAATCTACCAATAGTTTCCATGGGAGACGTTGTTAGATATGAAACAAAAAAAAGAGGCTTAGAATTAACTCCAGAAAATGTTGGAAATACAGCTATAAAGCTAAGAGAGGAGTTTGGAAATGAGGCAATTGCAGTTGCATGTCTAAAATATATAGAAGAAAATTTAAAAGATAAAGAAATAGTTATTGTTGAAGGTATAAGGAGCTTATATGAGGTTAATTATTTTAGAAAACATAAACCTTTGGTTTTAATAGCCATTCACTCTTCTCCATTAACAAGATTTGAGAGATTGAAAAAAAGAGGAAGGGAAGATGATTCAGCAAACTGGGAAGTATTTGTAGAGAGGGACTTGAGGGAGTTAGGATTTAGTATTGGACATGCTATTGCATTGGCTGATTTTGTAGTAGTTAATGAAAAAAGCTTTGAAGATTGTTTAAATCAATTAGACAACATTTTACAGGAAATTTTAAATAACTTGGAAAAATATAAGAAATATAACTTTATTTATGAAACTTTAAGATAGATTCATTTATATAATATACTATTCTGTTTCCCTCTTCTTTAGATTTTACAATTCCAAGATTTTCCAGTTTTTTTAAATTATACCTTACAGTTTCAACATTCAAATTCAAATCTTTAGCAATCTTTCTTAAATGAGCAGGACTTTTTAATAAATATTCAAATATGCTTTTTTGCGTTTCATTTTTTAAATATAACAGTGGCAAATCCCTCATATCCATATCTGCTGGATAGTAAATTAATCGATTACCAAATTTTTTACTTTTAATTAGATTTGCTTTTTCTAATATTCTTAAATGCCACGTAAGTGTTGATACTGGTTTATTTAGGTTTTTAGAAAGTTCTCTTAAATGACATCCAGGATTGTCTAAAATATAATTGTAAATTTCTCTTCTTGTGTCATTTAGAAGGACTTTTTCTTCATCAAGAAGATTTATACGAGAGAGGATAAATACTTTTACTGATGCTAGTGCAGATATTAGCTCCAAAAACTTCTTTTTTAGGGTTTCTTGAAAAGTTAGCATTAAAGATGCAAGAGTTAAGAAAACAGTAAAAAGTATATAGGGCAGAGGATTTGATGTTTTCTTAACTATATGTATATAAATAAGATTAGCTAAAACATCCTCATCTGGCTTAAAACCAACATATATTTTATTATTTATCTTTATCGCCGCTGGTTTTCCGTCTTTATATCTTGCTATAACCTCTCCTTTTTCTGGTAATTCATATAATGCCTCAACCTCTGATTGTTTTAATTTGAGTGGGTCTTTTATCCAGATAATTGTCTTATTGCCATTAACTTCTCTCGAACCATTTATTGAAGTAAAAATAATAGCCATCTTGTTTGTATTTACATTTTTCTTTGTAATGATAAGGTTATAACTTTTATTCTCTATTTTAAATCTTAGTTTTTTAATTAAAGGAGCTATGTCTCTATCAACTTTTATATATGGAGGAATAATCACGAATTCTTTTTTCTCTCCAATATAAAAACATGGAGTTCCATTCTCATAAGAAAGATAAACCGTAGTGTTGTAAAGGTATTGACTAACATTTTCTAAGCTAACATTAATACCATAAATATGTACATAAATACCATAAACATGAACGATGCAAAATAAGATTAAAATTATAAGTAATAAAGTGTCCTTTTTCATGATTTCACTAATCTATGACTATAGGTGGAGGATACATGATTAAATAGAGCCCTAACGATAAAAAAATTAACGAAATAAACAATAATAACAATCCAAAGCTTATGTCTATATTAAAAACACCAACAAATATAAACACTGAAATTTCAGAAATTATTATGGATGTTGAGACTAAAAATGAACCAATGAGCGTTCTTCTCCTTTGCATTTTTCTAATTTTCTTCAATTTTATTAATATTTCTTTATTGTTTTCTTCTACCACATACTTCACCTCTATTTAAAAAAGATATGCTTCAAGTCCTATTTCAACTGCCACATCATACGCCTTTTTATCACTTAAAAATACTCTACCTCCATACTTAACACCCAGTATAATGGCTTTTGCTGAATTTAGAGGAATATCATAAATTTCATGTAAGTCCCTTGCAAGGTCTTTTTCTACATCAGTAAGTTTAATAATAGTTATACCTCCAGGTAATATATTTCCTAACTTACAACCCTCTGGAACATATACTGTGCCACTTAGTAGTTCAAGGTCTTTAATTGAGAAAATCCCTTTATCAACAATATATGAACGTCTCCTAAATATTGGAGGAATCAACATAGCAGTTATTGAAGTAGTTGTAACTGTGGCTATAGCAGCAGCTACTTTTTTAAATTTTTCTTCAATTATTAGTGGGTACTTTCTTTCTTTCTCTTGTTTATTCATCTCATTTTTAGAAGGTTTTTTTGTCTCCTGAGTCTGTGACTTCTCTTCTTTTTTATGTCTCTGCATTTGGTTTATAGTTTTAGATGACTCTTCGTTTTCCTTTTCTTCTTTTTTCTTTTTTATTTCTCTTTCCATATAGTTATAATATGGAATGTTAAAACTTAAACCTTCAACTTTTCCTATTCCAATAATGTATGAATTATCAACCTTAATTGCTGGTTTTATTTTTATAGTTTCATAAACATCTCGCCATGCATAAAATTTAAGATAAAAAATAGGAACATAATCTGAAGTGATATTAAATGACTGTGATACATTCTCATTAGGTTCTATAATATAGGAATAATTACCAAAATCTATTTTTGTATTATTAACAACAGCCCAATAGCTTGCATTTACATTTAAAGAGACATTCTTATCATTTTTTATTATATAAATAGCTGTCCATTCAATAGAACCATTACTTAAAATTTTATTTGACTTTATTATGGAAAATGGTATTGGCAGAGAATATCTTATCATCAATTTAGCGGGTACTTCAAAACTTATATTGCTATCTCCGAAATATAAAATATTTGAATTTTGTATTTTTGATAAAGTTATTATTTTATAGGACTTGGCAGGAACTAAGACTGATGCATTTTTAATGTTAAATCCTCCTGGAAAAGATATGTTAAATAAGATACTGTAGGGATAGTTATTGATTATTTTATAATATACCCTCCATTCATCTCTGCTGATTCTACTTGCAGATATAGTTATGGATATGTTAAATTTTTTTGGGGGGAGATTAAGAGTTATATTTTTTGAATATGGAAGATAAAAGGAGGAGTTTCTATAAGATATATAGATGCTAAAAGCATCGGGATTTTCATAATCTATATGTAACTTAGATACATCAACTGTTTGAGAACCATTTGGATAAAATACAACCCCCCTATACTCATATATTTCCCCAAAACTTAAAGAAATAAATGCAAAAAATAGTATAATAATAATAATTAAATATACCGATCTCATGGTCCCCAATTATTAGGTTTTATTTTTTAAAGTATTTAAGATTTATAGAACAATTTTTTGACGAATTATTTTTTTGGGTCAATACCGATAATAAGTCCCTCAACTGTTGTTATATTGGTTGTTATTGATATGTTCATTGTCTCATTTGCATTTATCACATTAAATTTAAACCAGTAGGTGTTTCCATAGGTTCCATTTTCATCATAATCCCCTGAAATATTGATTACTTCAATATTATCTGGCTTATACCAATAAACATAAACATCTCTTGTTGTATTATATGATTTTATTGTTATGTTGTAGCCGTTTGGAAGCATTACTATAGTTCCAGTTATGTTGAAGAACTTTTTAATTAAGAGATAGTTTCTTCCAAATTCTGATGTTCCAATACCTTTTATCGTTGCTGTTGCAGTTAGTAAAGATTCATCTCCAACCCCTTTTCCAGAAACATTTATTGTTCCACTGAAAAATCCATTACTATCAGCAATCAAACTTCCCAAATAAATCCAACTTTCTCCATAGGTATCATTCAATACAGTGCCATCTGAAGAAATATTATTTCCTATTAAATTATCTCCGCCACTTAAATTTTTAACTAAATAAATCTCAACTACCGCATTTGCAAAGTTTGAACTGCCAGTTCCATTTCCAATGTATCCTTTAACTGTTAAGTTATCTCCGTTTAACTCAGCATAGGTAATTATTGGATAGTCAATACCATGATTTGCTTCATTATAGTTCAATAGCCCATCATTTAGAGTTACATTATCATCATCTAAGTCAATTCCGAGTAGAGAGTTGTTGTAAATTGAGTTTTTGGAGATTATTATATTGTAAGGAACAAAATCCCAGTTTGGAATTGTAATTCCCTTTTCATTGTTGAAGATTGTGTTATTAATTATGTTGATGTCTTTGCTTGCCCCTATTAAAATTCCATAGGCAGAGTTGTTTGCTATGATATTCTTTGAGATATTAAATTCTAAGCTAATCCAACTCTCATTTAACCCATAAACCTCAATTCCTCCAACTTTTCCACCATAAGTTGGATTTGGACAGAGATTGTTGTTTATTATTTTATTACCCTCTATTATTATATATCCATTATCTTGATTATAAACTCCATAAGCCCCAACAGTTATTCCTGCGGTTATATTTCCTATTGTGACAGTTAATCCATTGTATTGAATTGTGTTGTTTATAATGGATATATTTGTTCCAATCCAATCCCAAGAATTCCATCCATTTGCCTCTTGAATTAAAATTGCCTGAGCATCGCTGTATTGAATCGTGTTATTAAATATAGAGACATTCTCAACTCTTCCTCCTATGTATATTCCATTACCGCTATTTTCTTCAATACCATTATTTGAAATTATGTTGTTTTCAACTTTAACATCACATAATGTTCTGCTCCACAACCCTTCTAAAGAAATACCATTACCCAAGTTGTGAGATATATTGTTATTTAAAATTAAAACTCCCTTGGTATAGTTTCCACTGATTTTTATTCCACTTCCTGCTGGGTCTCCTCCAATCAAACCGTTATTGGTTATGTTATTATTAACTATGTTTATAGCATTTACTCCATAGATGTAAATTCCATCTTTGTAGGAGCCGTTTATTAGTGATTTGGATATATTTACATTTGAAGCACTTCCCAACGAATAGATAAACAACCCATAGCTTCCGCTGTTTAATACACTTGAGTTATAAAGTTTTAAATTATTCAAAAATCCATCAGAAGGGACTTCAATATCAATACTGTTGTTTATTGAATCTCTTAATAATGAATTCAACACACTGAGGTTTGATAAATTACCATAAGAGAGTATTGAGTAATTGTTATTATACAATAGAGAGTTTTCAACACTTACATTTTCTCCATTAAATATTGCAATTCCATCTGTGCTTGCATTAAATATATTTGATGAATTTATATATACGTTAGATGAATTAACTATTTCAATTCCATAGGCATTATATGAAATATTCGATTTTTGAATTTTTGAGATGTAGTTTTCTTTTAAATATATTCCTATGCTATTGTTCATTATATTTGAATTCAATATTGAGGAGGATGAATTCTCTAATAATAAACCTTCATATCTATTTTTATATATAAGGGAATTATTCACCAATATGCTTGATATATTTGCATAGATTCCAATAGAGTTATTAATTATTGAAGAGTTAAGTATTTCTAAAGTTGAGTTCTTTGAATACACTCCCTCATAAACGGAATTCTTAATCTGAGAGTTTATTAGTTTTATTCCATTTCCATCTTTATATAAAACCAATCCTTGATTACATGAGCTTATAGTTATATTATAGATTGTTATGTTTCCAAAACCACCAGCCCAGTTTGCCCAATAAATCCCTACACCGTTTTTTAAAGATATTTGAGAGTTATACAACATAGCCCATATTTTGTTCAACATTGAAATTCCATATCCTCCAGAGGCGTTTATTGTTAAATTGTCAATATACAATGGATAATTCTGCAAACTCCAATCATAATCAACTAACTTAACCCCTGCATTTAATATTTTTCCATAAATTCCACAACTCTTTAATGTTAAATTATTTAGCCCAGTTTCATTTCCTAATATTCCAACACTGACATTTTCAAAGAATATATTTCCAATGTATGTATCAGCCCCCACATTGTCAATAATTGGATTTGGAGATATTTCTTCGAGATTTAAAACATTATCCCCATTTTTCACATATGTTGGCTTAACGTATTGTAGGTTTTTTGCTCCTCCTGTTCCTCCTGTGAATCCGAAATAAGTTGAGTTTCCTATAATTTGGGTTATGTCTTTATTCCATGTTAATGCTAAATTGCCATCGAAATATACTTGGAGTGTTTTTGTTGTTGCATTCCATACGATTTTTATTAAGTGTTCTCTTCCATCCTCAACATTACCTAAATCGTATGGGTTTGGTGTTGAGTAAGTTAAGGAGTTGTAAGTGTGATTTAAGTTCCCATCAACATCTATTGCAATATGGTCGGTTGTTGCTGGGCTGTCAAAATCGTTAAGCCAAGTATCAACCTCCACCGCTACACTCGGAGAAATTCCACCATAACCCAAATCTCCTCCAGTTCCACCTAATTCGTTAGTCCCCAACGATTGCAAGGTAAAGGTTATACCATCTGCTCCATCAGGATTGTCTCCCAAATACGCATAAAACTCAACAACCAAATCCTCAGATAGATTAACCGGCTTGTAATACCAAACACTACCTTTTTGGTTGTAGTCATCAGGCGTTAGTATCAAAGTTAGATTATTTGAATTATTTATGTATGCGTTACCGTTAGCTATCCATTGTAATCCTGATAAAATGATGGTTCCATTAATCTGAGTTGAACCATTGACAATAGTCAAATTGTCTAATATTTTATTTCCACTTGTATAAATGTAGTGATTTCCATTCTTTGCGTCGATATTTGGTATTCTGAAATAACTCTCATCTTTCCCATAAATTGCATTTGCATTTTTTATAAATTGGGAAAAACTACCCTGCCCCGTAGATTTCGTATTTGTTATTACATCAAAGCTGAATCCAAATGTTATATTTTTCCCACTATATGAATTTAGATTTATCAAACAGTAGTGTTCATATTTTCCATCTTCCCAATTATCTTCTTCATTAGGGTCTCTTCCTCCAAACATCTCAACTACTCCATAAGTTGGATTTATTATATACCCATCCCCATTTTTTACGTATATTGGCTTAACATACTGGAGATTTTTTGCTCCTCCCGTTCCTCCTGTGAATCCGAAGTAAGCTGAGTTTCCTATAATTTGGGTTATATCCTTATTCCATGTTAATGATAAATTGCCATCGAAATATACTTGGAGTGTTTTTGTTGTTGCATTCCATACGATTTTTATTAAGTGTTCTCTTCCATCCTCAACATTACCTAAATCGTAAGGGTTTGGTGTTGGGTAAGTTAAGGAGTTGTAAGTGTGGTTTATGTTGCCGTTAACATCTATTGCAATATGGTCGGTTGTTGCTGGAGCATCAAAATCGTTGAGCCAAGTATCAACTTCAACCGCTACACTCGGAGAAATTCCACCATAACCCAAATCTCCTCCAGTTCCACCTAATTCGTTAGTTCCCAACGATTGCAAGGTAAAGGTTATACCATCTGCTCCATCAGGATTGTCTCCCAAATACGCATAAAACTCAACAACCAAATCCTCAGATAGATTAACCGGCTTGTAATACCAAACACTACCTGCTTCACCATAATCATCTGTTGTTAATAGAAGCTTATCTGGGAATATTGAAGCATTTCCGTTGGCAATCCATTGAGAAGAGTTTATTGGAGTATATACTGTTTGATATGTTTCTTCAGCCCAGATGTCATTTTTGCTATATTGAGGGTTTAAACCTCTTGTAGTTCCTACAGTTCTTGAATTCACTACCACAAAGTAAGTTTTTGAGGAGTTATAAACTAAGAAGGAATAATGACCAAAAATATCTGTTGTTGTTGAATTTACTATGGTATCTCCAATATCTGGAATACCATCATTATTGCTGTCTTCAAGTAGAGATACATTAACCCCATAAATTCCTTTATCTTCACTATCTTCTTTTCCAAGGGTTCCAAAGTCCTCTTTTACATAGCCCTGAATTTCATATCCGCAGTATATGGTATAGTTTTTCTTCGAAATTACACCATTAGATTCGATTCCAGTTATTGTAATAAGATATTTTCCTGACTCTGGGAGGCTAAATGAGTAATTATAGAGCTTCCAAAGTGATGGGGAGTTTTTATCTATTTCCTGTAGTAGCATTGAAGAGTTGATATATACACTACCGTTTGGATAATACACAGTTATATTTGCCCCGCTTATATCGTAAGAACCAATAGGGTCTGTAATATTTGCAAATATTGTAACATTTTCATTTGGAAGATAAACGTTTTTATCTGAAAATATGTTATAAACATTAACATAAGTCGTAGTGTTTAGCGTTATATTGGATGGATATGTTGAATTATGATAGATGTTTATTGAGTTAGAAGATATTTGATTTTCCACTCTCAAAACCAAATAGTAGTTTTTGGGTATTGTAATTATTGAATCTAAGGTTATATTGAAAATGTAAGATTTTATAGTATCATCTAAGTATAGATACTCAACATCACTTCCTAAAGTAAAGGAATCAATTCCATTTGTGGCCATTAACGAAACAACAATTTTATGCATTTCAGTTCCAAATATAACGTTTGGGTCATTTATATAAAGCAAAATTGGAATTTTTCCTACAACTGTAAAGTTGTCTGCGAATCTTGGATATTGTATCCATGAAGCTAATGAATTGCTATTAATTGTTGTGTAGTTGTTAATTGTTGTAGGTATTGAAGTATTTAGAGTTCTTAAAGTATCTCCATGTAAATAGAAAGTTTTTTGAACTGAAGGAGGATATGGTGTTGATGTCTGGAATGTTGTTTTTCCAAATATTGATGGATTATTTATATTAACAAATTTTAATGTAGTTGTATCAATCTCTCCTAATGGGGCTGTTGAAGGAATTGTCTTTGAGACAGTTAAATTTATCTCTCCAGTTGGCACATAGATATCTGGCAAATTATTTGAGTTTAAATCATAATTTGGGTTTATATAATCCCAGATTCCATCCCCATTGGCATCTTCAGCTATTAAAATGGAGTTGTTGTATATTTTCGTTGTCCATCCTTTCGTTAAGTAGGTTATATTTATATCAAATCTTCCTCCAACTCCAAAGTTATATAATGTTATATTGTAAAATATCTCTTCTCCAACATTTCCAGTCTTTTCCTGATAATTTGGTTGGACTGAAAATGATGTTATATAGATTATAATGCTTTTTTCATCGTTTGATGTATTCTGGTCATTTGGAAGATTTGTCTTTATTGTTATATTGTAGGCTCCATAAGGCATATTTGAGATGTTTACTGGAAAGCTCACGAGTTTTTCTTCTTCATAAGGAACTGAGAGGTTTATTAAAGTTGAGTTTGTATAAATATAAGTTCCATTTATCTGTGTTATATTAATTGACACATTCAAGTTGTATGCATCTACCAATCCATATAAGGCAATTGTTGAATTTATGTATATTATTGGGCCAATATTTGGGTTAAAGCTGTCTCCATTGTTTGGGTAATCTATACTTTTAACTCCAGTATCATATAACTGGCTTAAACCCATATTTATTTCGTTCATCATGTCTGTATAGTTATAACCTAACCCCCAAATTATTGGCACTACCCAAATTTCGCCAGGTTTTAATGAATCTTTAGTCCATGCTAATGCTGTCCCTGCATCACCCTCATATGATGAATCATTATTTAAATTATCATATCTAATATCAGACCACGTACTCCAGTACAAATTAACATCATGTTCGTAACTTGGGATATTTGATTTAAAACCTCCGTATTGTATATCCCCAACAGGTGCGTTAGAATCGTAGCCATACACAACATCATCAATACTATTATAGTATGCATCATCTCCCCACCAGCTTCCTCTAAAATTCCAATCCATCCCTTGGAAAAACTTTAAATTTGTATATGTTTTTGTGGTTGGATTTTTTATGTAGTATATGGTAGCAAACCATTTATTATTTCCTCTAATAATAACCTTTTGAGTAATATTTAGCTCATTATTATTCCAAGGAGCATACATATCTGTTATAATTACACTCTCTAAAATCCCATTTGGAACGGTATTTAAAGGAATATCTGTCCTATTTATTTCAGATAGGTAATAATATGTCCACCATCCCAAACTACCTGCAGTTCCTAAAACCCCATACTGTCTTGTTAATGCTCCACTTGTATATTTTATCGCTATTTTTGAACCAGCGTAAGCATCAATATTATTTGCATAATTGTAATCTCCAGTCCTCCCTGCATGGTCATAAGTAGCCACGGTAGTTTCATCATCCTCCTTATTATATGGAAAGACAATTGCTGAAATCTGCCCACAACCACCATAATCTTGCCCATTATAAGATAATTCAACAGCTATTGAATGATTTGGAGCTGGAGGAATTAAAGATATATCATATCCATAAATAGGATCGTCGTAGAAGTATAGTGTGTTATTTTCAATATACCATCTTACTTCTCCAATAACCTCTCCTGTTAATCTATTTATTGAAATGTTATTTCTTATTACTCTTCCATCATCTCCAACAATTTCTTTAACCCTATAACCTTTTGGAATCTTACAGCTGAATCTATACCAAACCCCATCTACTTTATTATTAACTTCAACTCTAATTTTATTACTGCTTATTTTTTTCACTATCTCAGTTGTATTTAGAATATTTTCAGGTAAGTTGTAATCTTTTAGAATTTCTTTATCTGCTTTAAGTTTGATTTCTACAATACTATAATTGTAAATCTTTACTATTTTTGAAATCTTGTATTTTTTTCTTTTTTCGTATCTTTTCAATAACTTCTTAATCTCTTTTTCACTACCTTCAAGTTTAATAATTATCTCCTTATTGACTGGGTCATAGGAAATTAGCTTTTTAATTTCTTCTTTATTTTTGAATTTAACTTTTATCTTTTCTTTTGCATTTCCACAAATTAAAATTATTTTTTTAATTTTTTCTGGTTTTGAGATATTTAACTTGGGTATTAAATAATCTAAAGGAATTTCAAAGGCCCCATTTATTAGTGAAATATTAATTTCTTTTTTATCTACAATGCAAGTTATAAACTTCGGTTCTTTAACATAGTAGGATACGTTTCCAACGATAAATCTATTATCTATCAATTTTGCATTAATTTTGTAATAATCTACAGCAAAGGTTTTTTTAATCCCATCAACAACTACTGAGTAATTTCCTAATATAACATTCTTTTTTAGTTTTGTGGATAAGATATAAAACTTCCCTTTTTTATGAACTTTTAGATGTATTATTTTATTGTTAGGGGTTACAATATATGCAGTATGTGGCTTAAAATTTGTTTTTATAACTATTTTTTCTGATGGGAAATAAACGTTTTTCAATATAACGGTTTTATTCGTTGTCGTATTTTCCTCGATAGAGTAATTTAAAAATATTGTTCTATTCAATGTCTCATTTTTGAATTTTGCATAAATAATGATTGTTTTATTTAGAATTAGAGGATATACCAAGTATTCATGTTTTTTTATTTTTTTAGTCTTAACTTTTATATTGAGGTCTAAATATTTAGCATAGGGTTTCCCATTTGTTTTAACAATCAACTTAAAATTGTTGAATGAGACATTTAGATAATGTAATTCTTCTTTTTTTATGTTTGTTTCTTTTTTTTCTTTTTCTGGTTTTGTGTAATTTAAAATAACTGTTCTATGTAATATTTTATCATTGAATTTTGAGTAAATTTCTATTGGAACATTTAAAACTATTGGAGAGATTATATATTCGTTATCACCTATTTTGATAAACTTTAAGGGCGTTTTATTTGCAAATCCAAAAACTTCTCCATTAGTTTTTACTATAACTCTATAACCATTAATAGTAATGTTTAAATAACACTCATTTTTTTCTTTGTTTGTATCTGTTGTATTATTGATTATTATGCTACCACTATTATTAGTGGTGTTTGTTAAGGAATTGTTTAACTTATATATCAATGAATTATTTAATTCAAAATTACTGTTGTTGTTTGTTGTTGATACATTTAAACCTAAACTCACGTTTGAAAGCAATAAAATAGTGAATACAAATATTGAAATATTCTTTAAATAGGATTTCATATTATCCCATTGAAATTTTTAACACTGTTCAAAAGTAAAGTAATGTATAGGTAGTATATAAAATTTATAGAACAAATATTAGACAATTATTGAGATTATTAGTTTTTATTCTTCTTATCTTCCTTATTTTCTTTATTTTTTTCTTCTCAACTCAGTATAGACAAATATTATTATTAATATACACAATATGCTTAACCAAAACACCACATATCCATGAACTGGAAGTTTCGGTAATGGCAATATTGAAAACTCAGCATTTATAATAAGCAAAGTTTTTTTAGGGATTTGGAAATTATTTCCATCTGGTTCTTGGTAGGTTAGATAATAAGGAGAGACAAAGTTTATATGGAAGTTTTTTATATTCAAATCCCCTCCAATAGGAATTGAGACAGTTTTAAACAATATTCCATTATCAACAATATCAGCATCATATTCAATTATTAGAGTTATATTTTTTCCACCATCTATTGGCTCCCATACTTGATATGTTATAACTGAATAGGTATCTTTATAAGAGACATTTACATCCATTGGATATTTTTTATCCCCAATTATATAATAACCCCTTAAATTCTCAATCTTTACAGGTTTTTTTCTTTTGTAAATGGTATTGGAATAATCAGTATTTTCTTTGACTCTTCTTTTTGTAATCTTAACTCCCCAATTCCTGGAACAAGAGGATACTTAACAAGATTTTGAATAGTTATAACATTTGTTATATGTGCAGGATTTTTTGTTAAATCAACGGTCATATTATAGTTTGTTATTTCCTCAACATCTGCAAAAGTTGGTGTTATAAATGCAAGGAAAATAAAGAGTAATGCAAATCTCTTCATCATCATCCCCCAACTTTATTTATTATTCCTTATATTCCTCTTTGTTAATATACCTAATCCAAAGATAACGTTTATCAGTATTAAAAATATCTCAAAGTTGTTTTCTACTGTTCCGGCTACTGTTGTTATTTTTGGTGAGGTTGTTGGTAGTAGTGAGTTTGTAGGGTCGATACCAACGATAAATGCGTCGCTTGGGTAGAATTCGCCAGTTCCGTTTAGTTTGTAGTGTATGACTACTGTTTTATTTGCAAGTATTTCAGCAGTGTCGTTCCAGTTACCGTCCCCATCTGCTCCTGGATATATTGCATGTAACGCCCACCACATGCTTAAATTATACCTTGGATTTGTTGTAATGGTGTGATTTCCTTCAGCAATCAACATACTTGATTGATTAACCCACTCATCTGAGACGGTGAAGTTCTTAGGAATCAAATCATAAACATACACATACTCAGGAGTCTTCACACTACCAATATTCTCCACAACTATATAAATATCATAAGTCCCATCCGCATCCGGAACAATATGCTTAGTCACCTTAATCAAATAACTACCCACAACATAAATCTCCTCAACAACAACATAGGAACTTCCTATTTGACTTACTTCATTTAAAAGGATATAATCTTTTTTTGACAGTGTAAATGAGCAGTTTGCCCAAACGATTGGAACTCCACTAAATGTGAAGTTGTAGGTTTTAGAGTTCCATACTTCTCCTGGAGGTATGTCAATATTTGGAGTTATAGTGTAATTACTCCCATCTATCCAGATAGATTTGTTAAATGGATTCCAATACAACTCATAAGCAGATTTATTTACTGCCCATATATTAAGATTCGTTAAATTAAAGGAATATGATTTTGCATCATTTTTAAATGTTACATTTTCTATCCAAATGTTTATTTCTCCCGTAGTTCCATGATCTGTTGAAATACTATAACTTCCAGATGCATAAACACCTTTTATAGATGTGTTTGTATTGGTCCCATTGTAATTAAATAGTATTTTAGCAAATCCATACTTTGCTAAAATATTATCCCTTTCACTATATGAATAATTTCCCAATACATTAAATACCAAAGTTGCACTATCATTACTCCAATTTAAGGTAATATTTGTCCAATTTATTGCATTTAGATTTGAGGTATTGTAATCTTTTTTGAAATAGTCCCCATCAAATAAAACTGCTGTTCCTTCACTTGAATTTGCAGATGTTATTTCAAGATACTTCCAGTTTTTATCTCCATAAAAGTCGAAGTTTTTTGAATTCACTTCCAAATCATCAACATAATAAACATAACCTCCATGAATAACAACCCTATCAAACTTTGTATAGGTATTGTCTATTGTTGAGACAGTTGCGGCTAAGGAACCATTTTGATAATAAGTTGAGAATGTTATTGTTCCATTTGAATAAATTTTTAGTTCGAAGTAATACCATTCATCCTCTGGAGGATTCCAATAAACTTCAGGACTAATTTCTGTAGGATTTCCATTAGTTCTTCTATCAATTGATATGTAATTACTGTAGTGATTTACCTCAAATGAATATCCATCAAAATTCTCATCCTCCAAACCAATCCTGTCTATAGGGCCTCCTCCCCAGTTGCTCGGTCTATATACCCATCCACTTATAACTACATCCCTTCCAATTTCTTTTGGAAGTAATTTGTACCCTCCATTTGGATCGTTGTTTAAACTTGTTGAAATCCCATATTTTTCTAAAGAGTAATTTCCAGAATGAGATTGAATAGATGACCATTGAACTATCCCGTTCTTATACTGATTCCAACCAGTCCAATTTTCAAAGTTATCATAAAACTGCCCATTACTTAGATATTTTATAACATTAACATTGACATTTTCTCCATTAGGAACGAGATTTTTGTTTAAATATACAATTAAATTTACAGTCCATTCTGACATTTTATTTGCTGGTATTTTTGTAACATCGTAAGTTTCATTTACTAATATTGGTAGGGTTTGAGATGCATCGATATCAAACTCATATTCCACATAGCTGTTATTTGGTAGTATTGGGATGTGTATGTATGTGTTTGCATTTGGTAAGTTTGTATAAGCAGGAGCAGAACTCTCAATAAAAACCCCTTTTGGAGTTCCATTATAAACTAATCTCAAACCACTTGCATTATTTTTTATATCCACTGCTACCCACACATCGTTTAAAGTATCTTCTTTATAAGGGGCAGTATTTTCAATAATGATATGTCCCGTTAAACCATAGGAATAGTTTGTTTTTCCTGTTCCATCCACAGTAGCAGTTGCGTTGTACTCTTCAATATATCTTACCCTTAGTGGAGGATATAAATCTGAAATCCTCAAATCATCAACATAGTAATCTTGTCCTCCATGCACAACAACTCTATCGAACTTAGTATAGATGTTATCTATTGCTGAGACAGTAGCTCCTAATGAACCATTCTCATAATAAACTTCTAATCTTAAAGTTCCATTTGAGTAGATATAAAACTTAAAATAATACCACTGATTTTCTGGAGGATTCCAGTTAGTTATTACTAAAGTATTTACAGCAATACCATTTTCTCGAGTTTCTATTGCAATTTTGTTATAGTCGTGCTCTATTCTTATAGAGTATCCGTTGAAATTCTCGTCCTCAATACCTATTCTATCCCATCTTCCGCTAACATATGGCAAAGGTCTATAAATCCAACCTTCCATTACAATATCCCTTCCAATTTCCTTCCCAATTAGTTTGTATCCACCATTTGGGTCATCATTTAGAAACTTTCTAAGGGAATATATTCCTGAATGTGCATAATTAGAAGATTGCTCTACAGCCCCACTACTGTAGTTATACCACCCACTCCAATTTTCAAAATCATCGTAGAATATTGTTTTTAATCCAGAAACACTGTTTAACATTGATGCCATAAATACGAACAGTAAAATACATAAATATATGAATTTTAATTTTATATTTGGCATGCCCCACATCACCCATATAATATCGATAAAATTAACTTAATGTCAAAAATCATATTTGAATTTAGAAAAAGAATTATAAAAAATAAAGAAAATTAGTTTTACATTACCCTTCTTATTATGATTCCCAACCCTACAAGTAGGGTCAATAATGCAAGGAATGGTTCTGAGTTGTTTTCTACTGTTCCGGCTACTGTTGTTATTTTTGGTGAGGTTGTTGGTAGTAGTGAGTTTGTAGGGTCGATACCAACGATAAATGCGTCGCTTGGGTAGAATTCGCCAGTTCCGTTTAGTTTGTAGTGTATGACTACTGTTTTATTTGCAAGTATTTCAGCAGTGTCGTTCCAGTTACCGTCCCCATCTGCTCCTGGATATATTGCATGTAACGCCCACCACATGCTTAAATTATACCTTGGATTTGTTGTAATGGTGTGATTTCCTTCAGCAATCAACATACTTGATTGATTAACCCACTCATCTGAGACGGTGAAGTTCTTAGGAATCAAATCATAAACATACACATACTCAGGAGTCTTCACACTACCAATATTCTCCACAACTATATAAATATCATAAGTCCCATCCGCATCCGGAACAATATGCTTAGTCACCTTAATCAAATAACTACCCACAACATAAATCTCCTCAACAACAACATAGGAACTTCCGTACTTTGTTGAGTATTCATTAATACTTCTATTTATTAATGTTATGTTCTCGTCTGCTACCTTAAATGTACAGTTTGCCCAGACAACTGGAATTCCATCAAATGTGAAGGCATATTTAGTTGAACTCCAAACGCTTCCTGGAGATAATATTTCATTAGGTGAGGACGTCTGTTTTGAATTAGGGATTAATAATGTTATATTAAATGGGTCTAATATTACTGGATTACTACCATTTACAGCCCATATTGTCACATGAGTTAAGTTAAAGTAGTAACTTGATGCCTTGTTTGATACATTAGCACTTTCGTACCATATTTCATACTTACCGCTTGATGCATTTAAGAATGGTCCTTCCTTGGTTGCACTTACTCCACCATATCCTGTTGCATAAATCCCTTCAATTTTTGTTCCTGATTTAGTTCCATTGAATTCAAAGAAGATAACAGCAAAACCATATTTCATTAAGGTTCCTGTTCTATTTGTGTAAGTGTTGTTTCCTGTTATGTTGATTGTAATGGTTGCATTTTTAGTAGTATTTATTACGACTCCTGTCCAGGTTAATGAATCGTTGTATCCTGGTAAGAAGTAAGGACCATCCCAGAGTGTTATTGAACCTTCGTTGGCTATAGCACCTGTTATATTTAAGAAATTCCAAGTGTCACTTCCATAATTATTTGGGTCGTTACTTAGATATTTTGTCATAATAACAGAAACTGGTGTATCTGTTGCCGGTAGTGCTGAAACATTTCTGCTTATGTTTAAATAGACACTCCAATTTGATAATCTTTCTGATGGAATTTTAGTATCACTATATGTTTCGTTGATTATCAATGGAACTCCAGTTATTGATTTATCTATAGCAAATTTAATTATAACATAGCTGTTATTTGGTAGTATTGGGATGTGTATGTATGTGTTTGCATTTGGTAAGTTTGTATATGCAGGAGCTGAACTCTCAATAAAAACCCCTTTTGGAGTTCCATTTACATAAACTTCTGGTCCAGTTATGTTGTTGGATATATTAACTGCCACCCAAACATCGTATAAAGTATCATTTATTGTAGTCCCAGTGTTGTTAATTACAATATATCCAGTTATACTTTCTATTGTTGAAGATACTAAGCCATCACCTGTAGTGTTACCTGTTATGTTATATTTTTCGTAATATGCCACATATAGTGGTCCATTATCTCCATATCCAAATACAGTCCCAATAAACAGCAATGACATTAACAAGGCCATAAATATTAACTTTCTCATAACTTCACCTCATGCATTTGTGTGAAATAGGGGAACATTCTTAAGTAGGTAGTAATAATGTAATGTCTTCCGTTTGTATAAATAATTTATGGAACATTTTTTAGACATTTTTGATTTTTCAAAAATTTAGAAAAAGAACCCAAAAAGTCCAAGGTTTTCAATTTGAAAATAATAACAGCCGATATATAAACCTTTTGATATTAAAATTATCAATACCTAATAAAACATTTTAAAATAAGCAAAAATATTAATTCAATAACATATTGATTCCTTCCATTACAGCATCTACAGAAGCCCTTATTATATCAGCGTCTGATTTTCTAACTTCAACAATTTCAGTTCCTTTTCTTAATTTAACAACAACCTCTATTAACGCATCAGTTCCTCCACCAATTGCTTCAACTCTATACTCTACCAACTTAATATCTGCAACTCCACTTATTGCCTTTCTCACAGCATTTATTGCTGCATCTACCGGTCCAACACCATAAGCAGTTTCTATTAAAGTTATATCTTCTCCTTTATAATGGAGTTTAACAGATGCAATTGGTGTTATTTTATTTCCAGATACAACAGTTAATTCATCTAATTTGATTTTCTCTTCTACCAATTTTCCAGTAACTTCTCTAACTATAGCCAACAAATCAGCGTCTGAAATGTATTTACCCAAATCCCCAAATTCTTTAACTCTTTCATATATTTTATTTAATTGCTCATCACTAACGTTTATGCCCATCAAATCAAGTTTGTATTTTAAAGCTTTTCTACCAGAATGCTTACCCAAAATAATTCTTCTTCTATTCCCAACCATTTCTGGTTTTATTGGCTCATAGGTTTCAGTATTTTTTATTAATCCATCAACATGTATTCCTGCTTCATGAGCAAATGCATTGTCCCCAACAATTGCTTTATTTGGTGGAACAGGAAGTTTCATCAATCTTGAGACAATTCTTGAAACCTCATATAACTTTTCCATCTTTATCTTAGTATCATAGCCATAGAGTATTTTTAAAGCAGCAACAACCTCTTCCAATGAGGCATTTCCTGCTCTCTCTCCAATACCATTAACTGTTACGTGGCACTGAACAGCTCCACCTAAAACTGCTGAGCAAGTATTAGCAGTAGCCATTCCAAAGTCGTTGTGGCAATGAACTGAGACCGGTAAATTAACATTTTCAGTTATTTTTTTAAATAATTCCTGACTCTTTTGTGGAGTTAAAACTCCTACTGTGTCACAAACACAAACTCTGTCTGCTCCAACCTTTTCCCCTTCATTAAATAGTTTTATTAAGAAATTTACATCACTTCTTGTTGCATCCTCTGCAGATAACTCAACAATCAATCCATGTTCTTTAGCATACTCTACAGCCTTTAAAGCTGTCTCTAAAACCTCATCTTCTGTTTTTCTAAGCTTATATTTCATGTGTATTGGAGATGTTGGCACTACTAAATGGACACTATCTACATCACATTCTAAGGCAGCATCAATATCTACAGGTAAAGCTCTAACAAATGAGCAGATTTCTGCATTTAAACCTTCTTTTGTTATTAATTTTATTCCTTCTCTCTCTCCTTTTGAAGTTATAGCTGAACCTGCCTCTATAACATCAACTCCAAGCTCATCCAATTTTTTTGCTATCTCTAACTTATCATTTGGTGTTAAAGAAACTCCTGGTGTTTGCTCTCCATCTCTAAGTGTTGTATCAAATATCCTTACCATCATAACAATCCCTCATAAAAAATAATTTAATGAAATTTAAATACTCATAATGAATCTGATGATAAAATTGAATCATCTCAAAGATATTTGATATTGTATATTTAAAATTTATGTGGGAAATAGTTCTGGACTAAAAAGTTGGTAATATACATCTTTAAATTTAAATTTATAAATTAAGATTTCTTTTAAAGATTTTATTCCTGCGAAAGCCCCATTAACTTTATTAATAATCTTTATAAAATTTTTATTATTTTTGAAAGATACTATACGAAAGTCATAAAATACTCGCATTAAAGATTTAATACAAAACAATAGCGAAATTTTTATATTTGTTAAAATTTACTTACATTAAAACAAGTAGTTTTTGCAAAAGTTATTAAAATTAAAAAATACCTTACTAAAGGAAGGCATTCATTACTACCCATATATTCTTTTAAAATGCTCCGCAAAAACTAAAAATGCCAATTTGGTGATAAAATGGAAAGTTACATACAAAACTTATTTGCTGAGAGAATTGGTGGAAAGAAGTTTGGGAAAGAAGATGTAATTTACAAGTTTGAGAAAATTAAGAGAGCTAAGCAAGAGGCAATGAAAAGACACCCTGATATGGAATTAATTGATATGGGTGTTGGAGAACCAGATGAGATGGCAGACCCGGAGGTTATAAGAGTTTTGTGTGAGGAGGCTAAAAAATGGGAAAACAGAGGATATGCGGATAACGGAATACAGGAGTTAAAAGATGCCGTTCCTCCATACATGGAGAAGGTTTATGGAGTTAAGGATATAGACCCAGTTAATGAGGTTATACACTCAATAGGTTCAAAACCAGCTTTAGCTTATATAACATCAGCATTTATAAACCCTGGAGATGTTTGCCTAATGACAGTCCCTGGCTATCCAGTTACAGCAACACACACAAAATGGTATGGGGGAGAGGTTTATAATCTCCCATTATTAGAGGAGAATGACTTCTTACCAGATTTAGAGAGCATTCCAGAAGATATCAAGAAGAGAGCAAAGATATTATATCTCAATTATCCAAACAACCCTACTGGAGCACAAGCTACAAAGAAATTCTACAAAGAGGTTGTTGATTTTGCTTTTGAAAATGAGGTTATCGTTGTTCAAGATGCTGCTTATGGAGCTTTGGTTTATGATGGAAAGCCTCTTTCATTCTTATCAGTTAAAGATGCTAAGGAGGTTGGAGTTGAAATCCATAGCTTTTCAAAGGCATTCAACATGACCGGTTGGAGATTGGCATTTTTGGTTGGGAATGAACTTATAATTAAAGCGTTTGCAACAGTTAAAGACAACTTTGATAGTGGGCAGTTCATCCCAATCCAAAAAGCTGGAATTTATTGTTTGCAACATCCAGAAATTACAGAAAGAGTTAGACAGAAGTATGAGAGAAGGTTAAGAAAGATGGTTAAGATATTAAATGAAGTTGGATTTAAAGCAAGAATGCCTGGAGGAACTTTTTATTTATATGTAAAATCACCAACAAAAGCTAATGGTATTGAATTTAAAACAGCTGAGGATTTCTCCCAATACTTAATTAAAGAAAAACTTATTTCAACAGTTCCATGGGATGATGCAGGGCATTATTTAAGATTAGCAGCATGCTTTGTTGCTAAAGATGAGAACGGCAATCCAACAACTGAAGAGAAGTATGAAGATATGGTATTAGAGGAGTTTAAGAGAAGATTGGAGGGAATGGATTTAGAATTTGAATAATTGATTTTTATTTATTTTAAATTTTTCATATTTTTATTTTTACTATTCTTTATTTATATATTCGGATTAATAAAAATATCTAAAACCTGTTCTAAAATTTATTTATACTAAAATCTCCACTATATACAATCAAATAGAAAAAAAGAGGATGTAAAATTTTTCAAATTTTTGAAAGAAATGAAAAAAGGTGAAAGGTATGGATGAGTATGAAAAAATCATCAATGACTTAAATACCATAAACTCAAAAGCAAAATTTATTGGTATTAAGATTATTATGGTAAGAAGAATTATCGATATGCATAAAGATAATGATAAATTAATAAAAAAGGTATTAGAGGGTATAAAAAATACTGATCTTTATGATTTAGTTTTAAATGCATGTCCTGAATTGAAAGGAGAAAGGATTAAAGATGTTTATTTTAAGAAGAATGATTATTTTAATGTCATTAAAAAGACAATGAGCAGTGAAAATACTGTATTGAAAAATGTGTTGATTAATGATGAATCTCCGCCCTAAAGATGGGAATTTTAGGAGATTATGGGTTAAACTTTCATCCTCTCCTGCTCCATCAAAGCCATATTTCTGAATGCTTATGTCATAATAATAAACATCTTAGAAAGATATTTATAGTACTACAAAGTCATAATAGGAACAAAATTACATGAATATTCAAAAAAATTACTAAAAAAATGAATCAATAGGCGATTAATATGAAGGCAACAGAAAACAGAAAAGTAAATGAAATAAATGAAATTCTTCTACCTCTATCAAAAAATTTAAAGAATGTTGAGGGATTTGTCATAGTCTCAAAGGATTCCCTTGTTAAAGTAGGAAATATTGACGGAGAAGATTTAGAAATAATATCAAGGCATATGGCTGTTGTTATGGGTAGTTCAGAGATGCTCTATAAAAGATTTAATGATGAAGTCGAATACATTGAAATTAAAGGAAAAAAGCATAAAATAATCTTATATAACTTAGATGATTTTATATTTGCAGTCGTTGGTAATATCAAAGCTGATGAAATAAAAGATAAGGTTATGGAATTAAAGTTTAAAGTTAATAACATTGACGGATTAACAGCTGAGAATATTATTGAAGAGATTGCTCTTTAAATTTTAAAATTTTAATAGGACTTCATGGGAATAAACCATTATAAGGAAAAATACGGTTAAATGTGCTTAAAAATAGAAACATGGAATTTAAACTCTTTGTGATATTATCAAACTAATATTTTAATGAATTTATAGGCATAAATAAACCAATAAACATATAGCTATATTGGAGTTATACCTACATAATATACTACACAGTAAATTACGCAAAAAGATTATATGTAATAAAAACTATATGATAATAACAAGGGACTTTAAAAAATGATTAAGAAACAATTAAAATTGTGGGGGAGGGGTTAAATATATATAACAATAGTCAAAGCAGCTTTTTTATTTTTAAAGAATCTAAGAAGTTAAGTTCCTTCTCTCCAATCTTCTAAATATTTTTTTTGCTCTTTAGTTAGTTCATCAATTTCAATACCCATAGCTTTCAATTTTAGAGAGGCAATCATTAAGTCCTGTTCGTAAGGAATGTTATAAACCCTTGGCTCTAACTTCTCATGATTTTTTAAGATGTATTCAGCCGCTAAAGCTTGGTTGGCAAAACTCATGTCCATAACCTCACATGGATGCCCATCTGCACATGCCAAATTAACCAACCTACCCTCTCCCAATAAATATATTTTCTTATTTCCTAAGTCGTATTCAGTTACACAATTTCTAACTTCTTTTATTGATTTAGCTAACTCTTCTAAGTGCTTTTTATTAATCTCATTGTCAAAGTGTCCAGCATTTGCTAAGATAGCTCCATTCCTCATCTTCAATATATGTTCCTTTCTAATAACATCCTTACATCCAGTTGTTGTTATAAATATATCTCCAATCTCCGCAGCTTTCTCCATCTTCATGACTCTAAATCCATCCATTCTTGCCTCTAAGGCTCTAATTGGATTAACTTCTGTAACTACGACCTCTGCTCCTAAGCCTTTAGCTCTCATTGCTACTCCTCTACCACACCATCCATAACCAGCAACAACAACAGTCTTTCCAGCAATTAATAAGTTTGTAGCTCTCAGAATTCCATCTAAGGCACTTTGCCCAGTTCCATATCTGTTGTCAAATAGATGTTTCGTATATGCATCATTTACATCCATAACTGGAAATTTTAAAGCTCCTTCTTTTTCCATAGCTTTTAATCTGATGATTCCAGTTGTAGTTTCTTCACAACCTCCCATTATGTTATCCAAAAGTTCAGTTCTCTTTGTATGCAATAAAAATATTAAATCACAGCCATCATCTATAACAATATCTGGTTTGTGGTCTAAAACCTTGTTTAGGTTTTCATAATACTCCTCTACTGTCTCTCCTCTCCATGCATAAACATGCATTCCTTTTTTAGCACAAGCAGCGGCAACATCATCCTGAGTGGATAAAGGATTGCATCCAGTTATAGCAATCTCTGCCCCTCCTTCCATCAATGTCTCTGCTAAAACAGCTGTTTTTGCTTCTAAGTGTAGAGCCATTCCTATTGTTATTCCTTTAAATGGCTTTTCTTCTTTAAATCTTTCTCTAATTAAATTTAAAACAGGCATGTGTTGTTTTGCCCATTGTATTTTTCTCTCTCCTTCTTTCCAGAGGTTTATGTCCCTAACTTCATACATTCATTTCACCTTAAAGAATTAATTTTAAAAATTAGTAGGGTAGCAGAGATATATAAATTACTATTTTTTAGTGAAGAAAAGCTTTTATTATTTATAAATTCAAATATATAAATTAAATTAATAAAAAGAAAATAAACCTTAAATTTTTATTCTGAATCGGTCTGATTTTAATCTTGTAGTTTCCAAAGAAGGACACCAGCTAATGTTTCCATTCCAAATCAGTCTGATTTTAATAGGACAATCATTCACAACATAACTTATTTACTTACTTAATTAATCTTAATTTTTAAGTGTGTGACAGTTAGGTTAAACTTTTTATTAGTATTATCAGTATATTAATAACTTAAACTCTAAAAAATAGAGAGGAGATTTTTATGTTTCTATTAGACCCATTTTCTGGAATTAGTGGAGATATGTTCTTATCAGCAATGATTGATTTTGTTGATAAAGAAGATTTTATAAATACAATTAAAAAAGTTATTGATGTAGAGATTGAGATAAAAAAGGTAAAGAAATGTCATATATTAGCTAACAAAGTTAATATAATCCCAAAGTGTATTAATTGTAATGCAAACACTTATAAAGATATTAAAAACGTTATTAAAAGTTCTGATATTCAAGAAGATATTAAAATTACTGCCTTAGAAATTCTAAAGATATTGGCTGAGGCAGAAAGCAAAGTGCATAATGTGGATGTTGAAAATGTTCATTTCCATGAAGTTGGGAATTATGATACAATTGCCGATATTGTTGGGGCAGCATATATTATAAACAAGTTAAATCTAAAAAATAACTGCTTATATAAGCCAATAAATGTTGGAAATGGTTTTGTAAGGACAGAACATGGATTACTACCAGTTCCAGCTCCAGCTACGGCTGAGATATTGAAAGGACTTAAAATATTTTTTTCTGATATAAATGAAGAGCTAACAACACCTACTGGATCAGCTATTATAAAGTATATAAATCCAAAATTAGCTAAAGGGGCTTTTATTATAAAAGAAGTTTCTTATGGAGCTGGAGATAAGGATTTAAATCTTTTAAATGCCTTAAGAGTTTTTAGAGTTGAAGATATAAAGAGGGAGGATATAGTTTTATTAGAAACGAACGTTGATGACATTTCAGCAGAGATTTTAGGCTATTTATATGAAGTTTTAGATGGAAAAGTTAGGGATTTGCATTTTATCCCTACATATATGAAGAAGAACAGACCAGCTTATACAATTAGGGCTATTGTTGATAGAGATATAGCTGAGGAGGTAGCCAAAATTATAATGAGGGAGACTGGTAGTTTAGGGGTTAGAATATTTGATATAGAGAGAATAACAGCTGATAGAGAATTTAAAACTATAAAATTGTTTGATGAATCTGTTAGATTAAAAGTTGGGAGAGTTAATGATGAAATAATCTCTCAAAAACCAGAGTTTGAGGATTTGAAGAACATTGCTAAAAAATATGGCATTCCTTTAAAAGATTTATATAAGTTAATAAATATTTCCCAAATTAAAAATTAGATTTACAAATCTTTTTTTAGATACCTTATTATAATCCAAAAACCAATACCTAATAACGCTCCAGCTATAAAGTTATCTAATAACATTCCAACACCTAAACCTATGCATAAGAAACCAAAAAATAATTCATCATTTTCAGCATCTTCAATAATCTTATCTATCAAAGGTTTATTTCTCTTTCTTCCAAGATTTGGAGGATAATTTTTTATCTAATTCTTCATAGTCATCTATAATCCCTTTATATTTTATAAGAGCTTATTAAAAGCCATATCCCTAAGCCTATTAAACATCCAGCCCAGCATCACCAAATATCATTCCAATCCCAAGACCTAAGACAGTAAATCCAAAAGTTATCATCCTTCTAATCTTCTTTAATTCAGTGTAATTATTGACTGCAAATATTTCTGCCATTTTCATCCCCTTATAATCAAAAAAGTAAATATAATCAAAAAATATGGATGTAGAGATTTGGAAAGTTGTTTTAACAACTGCATCATATATTTTCAAATATTTATGACTTAGAGTATAAATAATTTATGATGAGGGATTATTATGGTTGTTGAGGTTTTAAGATTAGGACATAGAGGAGACAGAGATAAGAGGATATCAACCCACGTAGCTTTAACCGCAAGAGCCTTAGGAGCAGATAAAATAATTTTTACAACTGAAGATGAACACGTTGAAAATAGTGTTAAAAAAGTTGTAGAGAGTTGGGGAGGAAACTTTGAGTTTGTTGTTGAAAAACATTGGAGAAAATATATTAGAGAATTTAAAAAAAGAGGGATTGTAGTTCATCTAACAATGTATGGGGCTAATATAAATGAGATAATGCCAGAGATTAGAGAAATAAGCAGAGATAAAGATATATTAGTTATAGTTGGGGCTGAAAAAGTGCCAAAGGAGGTTTATGAATTGGCTGATTATAATGTATCTGTTGGTAACCAACCACACTCCGAAGTTGCTGCTTTGGCAATCTTTTTAGATAGATTGTTTGAGGGTAAAACACTTTATAGAGATTTTGAAGATGCAAAGATAAAGATAGTCCCATCAAAAGATGGAAAAGTAGTTATAAGAGAAAAGCAAAATAAATAATATCAAAATATATTGGGGGATACTATGGAAATCCAACTTCCAGATATAGAGGAAATAAAGTTAGAGGATGTTTTGATAAAGAGGAGGTCAGTTAGGGAATATTGCTCATCTCCACTGACTTTGAGAGAACTTTCTCATATACTATTTGCTGCCTATGGAGTAACTGATGAAAGGGGATTTAAAACTGTTCCCTCTGCTGGAGCAACGTATCCATTGGAAATTTATGTAAATGTGAGGGATGTTGTTGGAGTTGAGGAGGGAGTTTATAAATATATTCCAGAGAGGCACTCAATTGTTAGAATTTTAGATGAGGAAGTAGGGCACGAATTAGCTTTAGCAGCTTTAAAGCAGATGTTTATCGCCATAGCTCCAATTGTTTTAATTATAGCTGCTAACTATGAAAGAACTACAAGAGTTTATGGAGATAGAGGATTTAGATATGTGCATATGGAGGTTGGACATGTTGCTCAGAATGTATATTTAATGGCTACATCTTTAGGTTTAGGAACTGTATCAGTTGGAGCATTTTATGATAATGAAATAAGGGAGATTTTAAAGATAAAAGAATATCCTCTATTATTGATGCCAGTTGGTAGGAAGATAGAGTAATAGTGTCTTTCAAAAAACAAAAAATAATAAAAGTTATTGAGAAAAATGGCAGGATTTTCACAGGTCATAAGTATTAAATAACGTGTTTATATGTATGAGGTCATCAATATTCTTTATTAAAAATCAAAAATTTAATTTCTATAAAAGCCCTATGAACGCTTTTTCCTAAAGGATAGCGTTCATTAATACATTATTTATCTCATAAAAGACACTATAAAGGGTGGGGATATGATAGACACTCACATACACTCAGATACAAGAGGTTTAGAGGATTTGGAGTTAATGGCAATGTGCTTAGATGGAGTTATAACATTAGCTCATGACCCATTTGAGATGAAGAACATTAAAGTTTGGGAAGCTCATGTAGAAAAGCTTTTAATTAATGAGTTAGAGAGGGCTAAAAAGGTTGGATTGAATTTGTTTATTTGTGTAGGGATGCATCCAAGGGCTATTCCTCCAGAGATTGATGAGGCTTTAGATAAAATAAAGAGTTATATAAATTATAATAGTAGGGTTGTGGGTATTGGAGAGATTGGTTTGGAGAAGGCTACAAAGGAGGAGAAGGAGGTTTTTATAAAGCAGTTACTTTTAGCTGAAGAGTTAAATATGCC